>JAKADK010000114.1 GCA_021820665.1 Actinomycetes bacterium
GTGCGAGCGCGACAGCAGGCGGCGGCCCAGGCGGCCGCGCAGCAGGCGGCGGCCCAGGCGGCCGCGCAGCAGGCGGCGGCCAGTGGAGGCCAGGCGGGCGGAGGCGGCTTCACGGGGGCCGGGGTGACGCCCCCCCCTCCCTTGGGGGGTGGGTCGTTCGCCGCCCAGGCCCGGATCGCCATCGCGGCGGCGGAACGGGAGATCGGTGTGCCCTACTCGTGGGGGGGTGGAAACGACTCCGGGCCCACGTTGGGGATCGGTTCGGGGGCGAACACGGTCGGCTTCGACTGCTCGGGACTGGTCGAGTACGCGTGGGCCCAGGCCGGGGTCTACTTCCCTCACTACTCGGGCGCGCAGTACGCCGAGACCACCCACGTGCCGCTGAGCGATATCCAGCCCGGTGACCTGCTCTTCTACGGACCCAACGGGGATACCCACGTCGCCATGTACATCGGCGGCGGCCAGATGATCGAGGCACCCGAGACCGGTGAGAACGTGTCCATCGTCCCGCTGTTCCTCGGGAACTCGTACCTGCCGTTCGCCGGGGTGGGGCAGCCTGCCTGACCAACCCATCCTGGGCGCTCCCGGTGTGCGCCCCGGCGGCGGCGCCGTTCCGAGGGCGGCCCGGAGGCCGGCGCTGCCGGTAGCCTGTGGCTCCCGTGGTTGTTCTCGTCGATCTCGAACAGGTGTCGGCTCACGACGCCGACCGGGTCCTCTTCGATCGCCTGTCCCTCACGGTGAAGGAGGGTGACCGCATCGGCATCGTGGGGAGCAACGGTGCCGGGAAGTCGACGCTGTTGCGGTTGGTGGCCGGCGTGGACCCCCCTTTCTCGGGCTCCGTCCGGCACGGCCGGGGGGTGCGGGTCGGCTATCTGCCCCAACACGTAGGTGCGACGACCGGGAGACCGGGGAGACCGGGGAGCCGAGCGAGACCGATTCTTCCTCACGGTCCGGACGGCCCCGCCCCGGTCGCTGCGGCCGCTCCGGAGGAGGCTGCGGCCGCTCCGGAGGAGGAGTGGCCGGTTCGGGCGATGCTCGATCGGCTCGGCGTCGCCGGGGCCGACCGCTCCGATCCGACGACGCTCTCGGGAGGCGAGGAGAAGCGGGTCGCGCTGGCGCGTGTGCTGGCCAGCCCAGCCGAGCTCCTGGTGCTCGACGAGCCGACGAACCACCTGGACCTGGTGGCCATCGCCTGGTTGGAGCGCCACCTTGCTCGCATCCCGGGTGCACTGGTGGTCGTGAGCCACGATCGCCAGGTGCTCGACCGGGTCACGACGCGCATGGTCGAGCTGGATGGCGGCCACCATGCCGTCCACGAAGGCGGCTACCAGGCCTACCTGGAGTCCCGTTCGGTCCGGGAGGGCCTGGCGGCGCGTGCCGACGCCGCGCAGCGGAACCTGGCCCGTCGTGAGCTGGCGTGGTTGCGGCGCGGTGCACCTGCCCGGAGCCGGAAGCCGACCGCCCGGGTCGACGCGGCGCGGCGCCTGCTGGCGACGGTGTCGGACGAGTCGGACACGTCCACCGGCCGCGCCCCCCTCGACCTGGGCTTTCCGGTGCCCCGTCTCGGGCGCCAGGTCATCGAGTGTCACGGGGTGACGTACCGCTACGGCCAGGCTCTGCCTCCGGTGCTCGACCGTGTCGACCTGGCGCTCGGTCGGAGGGAGCGGCTCGGGCTCATCGGGACGAACGGCTCGGGGAAGTCGACGCTGCTCGACGTGCTGGCGGGACGGAGGTCGCCGACCGCCGGGGAGATCACCGTGGGCCCGACGGTGGTGGTCGGGTACTACGACCAGCGTGGTGTCACCCTCGACCCCGAGATCCGAGTCTGCGACGCCGTCGCCGGCACCGCCCGCACGCCGGTGAACCAGGAGGTCACGGCGTTGATGGAGCGGTTCTTGTTCACCGGACCCACCGCCCTGACGAGGGTCGGAAGCCTGTCAGGGGGCGAGCGTCGCCGGCTCCAGCTCCTCCTCGTGCTGTCGGCCCACCCCAACGTCCTCCTCTTGGACGAGCCCACGAACGACCTGGACCTGGGCACGCTCCGGGCGCTCGAGGAGCTCGTCGAGAGCTGGCCGGGAGCGGTCGTGGCGGCCAGCCACGACCGGGCGTTCCTGGAACGCACGACCGGTCGGGTCGTGTCGATCGAAGCCGGAGGCATGGCCCGGCCGGTGGCCGGCGGGGTCGCGGCCTGGATCGAGGCACATGCCGGGCCCGAGGTCCCCGCGGGGACGACCCCAGCCCGGTCCGGAGCACCCCGCCCGGCCGGGCCCCGGAGGCCGGCGCGTGATGCCGATCGAGCCCGGACGCCGCCGGCCCGCCCTCTCCAGGCCCGGCTGCGTGAGGCGGGGAAAGCCGTGGCGGCAGCCGAGCGGGAGCGTGACCGGCTCGTCTCGCTCCTCCAGGGCACCTCGGACCGCTTCGAGCTGGCCCGGATCGGGTCGGAGCTGGCGGCGGCCCAGCACCAGCTCGAGGAGGCCGAGGATCGGTGGTTGGGCCTGGCGGACGAGGCTGATCGAGGCGCGTGACGGGCCGCTATAGGCCGCTACAGGCCGGGCGGCCACGGGGAGCCGGCCAGGGCGGCGTGGCGCGGACACGACGTCAGGTGGTCGTTCACGAGACCGGCGGCCTGGAGGTGGGAGTAGCAGACCGTCGGCCCCACGAACCGGAAGCCACGGCGCCGCATGTCGGCCGCGATCGCACCGGAGAGCGGAGTGGAGGCGGGGACCTCCTCCGGCGACGTCCACCGGTTGACGGTCGGTCGACCGTTCACGAAGCCCCAGAGGTAGTCGTCGAAGCTCCCGACCTCGGCCTGCACGGCGGTCAACACCCGGGCGTTGTGGACGGCGGACTCGAGCTTCCTCCGGTTCCGGATCACCGCCGCATCGGTGACGAGCCGCTCGATGTCGGCGGCGGTGAACCGGGCGACCGCTGCCGGATCGAAGCCGAGGAAGGCCCTGCGGTACCCCTCACGGCGCTTCAGGATGGTGAGCCAGCTGAGGCCGGCCTGCGCGCCCTCCAGGACGAGGAGCTCGAAGTGCTTGGCGTCGTCGTGCACCGGCACGCCCCACTCGTCGTCGTGGTACGGCGCCAACCAGGGGCCGACCGCCCACGCGCAACGTCCCACCGGCTCGGCGGCCTGCGTGCGGCTCGGTTCGCCGGTCGGTCCGGCACCCCCGGCACCCCCGGCACCCCCGGCACCCCCGGTTGTTGTCATGGCCGGGAGCGTATCGTGGGCCGGTGGGCTCCCCGGTCATCACCTACCACGCCGAGCACCGGTTCCCGGTGCGTCGGGAGGTCCTGTGGGGTGAGCTCGAGCGGACCGACGAGTTCGAGCGGTGGTGGCGGTGGCTGGACGATCTCCGGCTCGAGGGCGACGGATTGGTGCCGGGGGCGGTGCTCCGCGGCGTCGTCTCCCCGCCCGTTCCCTACCGGATGCGGGTCGAGGTGGTCCTGGTTTCGGCGGTGCGGGCCGCCACGATCGACGCCGAGGTCCACGGGGACCTGGACGGCTGGGCCCGGCTCGCGTTCCACGACGAGCCGGGCGGCACCCGCGTGGTGGTCGCGTGGAGCGTCGAGATGCTGCAGCGTCCGATGCGGATCGCCAGCCGGTTCGGTCAGCCGGTGCTGCAGTGGGGGCACGATCGGGTGGTGGACGCGACCGTGGCCGGCTTCCGTCGGCACCTGGCGGCCCGCGGGCTGACCTGATGTCCCCGCGGGCTGACCTGACGGCTCAGGTGAGCCGGGCGATGGCCAGAGCGGCGGCCACGAGCGTCACGGCCCAGGCGGTACTGCGCAGGGCCCGCTCGAGGGGAGCGAGGAGGACCTCGCGCTCGAGGGCCGATCGCGAGCCGTCGGAGAGCACGATCTCTCCCGTGACGGCGACGGCCCGGCGACGGAGGAGGCGGGCTGGGGTACTCAGCTGGCGTTGGGCGGCCGAGAGCGCGCAGGCGGCGGCCGCAGCGACGACCGGCGCCAGGGCCAGGCTGCCGGTCTGGGCCACGTAGGCGGTGAGGAGCGGGAACCCCCCCCAGGCGATGGCGAAGGTGGTGTCGTTGTGCAGGATCCCGCCGAAGAACTCGACGTTGTAGCCGACGACGAGAAGCGGGCCGACCACGAGGAAGGGGACGATGGGCCAGCCCATCCGGGCCACGCCCACCAGCCCGATCGTCACCGCCCCGACGAGCCCGATGACGGCGGCGGTCACGAGCAGGCGGGAGGGAATGCCGGTGCGGAGGGGCCGGCCGTGGAGCTCGTCGAAGGCGTGAGCCGAGACCCCGACGGCGAGGAAGAAGGCGAGGATGGTGGCCACCAGTGGGGCAAGACGCACGCGAGTGGCCAACGAGGCGCCGATGACGACGTAGGCCAGGTGCCACGCCGTGTAGGGGGGGTGCAACAGGGTCCACCAGTCGCGCCACGTCCCGGGCCGGGCGGCGTAGAAGGCGGGTCGCGTCGCCGGTTCCTCAGGCACTGGACCGGGTTCCCCACATGACGAGGCCCCCTCCCAGGCTCATCTGACGCACCCCGACCTGGTGGAACCCGGCGCGGTGCCAGGCGCGGACGGTCCACCACACCGGATAGCGCCGGTAGTGCCGACTGATGTTCGGGCCCAGGAAGCGGCCGACCCGGAACCACTCCTCTCCACCGAGCAGCCAGCCGGCGGCCGGGAGGACCAGTCTCGTGTAGCCCCACCACCAGAACCGCCAGAACGGGTCGGGTGGTGCGAGGAACTCAAGGCTGGCCACGGTCGCCCCCGGCTTCACGACGCGAGCCAGCTCGCGGAGCGTCTCGAAGGGATCGTCGACGTACCGGAGGAGATAGGTGAAGGTGAGGCCGTCGAACGTGCCGTCGGGGAAGGGGAGCTGCTGGCCACGACCGACGACGAGGTGGACCGTCCCGTCCAGCCCCCGCTGCTCCACGCGCGCCTTGCCCTGGCGGAGCATGGGCTCGGTCAGATCGACGCCGACGACCGTCGCCCCGGTCCGGTCGGCCAGTTGCAGGGCCACCCCGGCGGTTCCGGAGGCGACGTCGAGCACGGAACCGGGAGCGGCGGCGACGACGTGGTCGACCATGCACCGCCGCCACCGTGCGTTCTGGCCGAGGGAGAGCACCTCGGCCAGCCGGTCGTAGCGATCCGGCAACGGAGAGAACAGCTGTTGCGCGAAGCGGTCCCGACCGTTGCTCGTGTCCATCGCGCCTGCCTCCTCGGGTGGGAAGATCCTAGGGTACGACCTGCTCGAGGGGAAGGGCTGGGACGATGGACCGGTTCGATGTGCTGGTGGTCGGTGCCGGGCCTGGAGGCAGCGTGGCCGCGCTCGTGCTTGCCCGGGCGGGGGCGCGGGTCGCTCTCCTGGACAAGTCGGCGTTCCCCCGGGACAAGGCGTGTGGAGACCTGGTGGGGCCGCGAGGCGTCCAGCTCCTCACGGACCTCGGCGTCGCCATCCCGGCCGGCCGGCGCGTCGGAGACATGGTGGTGGTCGGCCCGACCGGACGCCGTGTCCGGCTGCCCTCGGCGCCGGGCACGACATATCCCGGCTACGGCATCTCGGTCACCCGGACCGTCCTCGACGCCGCCATCAGGGATGCTGCCTTGGGGGCGGGAGCGGAAGCCCGCCTGGGCCGGGCCGACCGGCCGGTGGTCAGGGACGGTCGGGTGGCGGGGTTCCAGACCGCCGACGGCCGGGTCGTCCTGGCCGATCACGTCATCGGTGCCGACGGCGCGACGAGCCGGGTGGCGACGGCGCTCGACCTCGTCGACCGCCGGACGGCCCTGTGGGGGTTCGCGCTCCGCTCCTACGTGACCCAGCGGGTGGAGCTCCCCACGATCGTGTTCGTGGAGACCGGACGGTGGCGTGGTCTCCCCGGCTACGGCTGGCTCTTCCCGGGACCGGGCGGGCGGGCGAACCTCGGGTTGGGCACCGGATCGTTGTCGGTCCGGGACGGCACCGCCGCCGTCCGTGCCCTTCCCGGTCTCGTCGACCGGCTCCGGCGTGACGGGCTCCTCGAAGGCCCGGTGCCGGAGGGGCGTCGGCTCGGCGGCTGGTTGAAGATGGGAGCGGCGGGGACGGTACCGGCACGGGGCCGGGTGTTGCTCGTCGGGGACGCCGCCGGTCTGGTGAACCCGTTGCAGGGGGAGGGGATCTCGCAGGCGATGGCGAGTGGCGCCGCTGCGGCGCATGCGGTGCTCGACACGCCCGGGTCGGCAGCGCAGCGTTACGCAGCCGGTCTGGCTACCGCCTCTTTCCCGTTCCTCGCCATCGCCGGGGGTATGCACCGGTCGATGGCCGGCCGTCCGGCGGTGGTGGCGGCCGTCGGACGGCTGGCCACCGCCCCCGTCATCGGCCAGCTGGTGGCCGGAGGGTGGGCGATCTTCTGGAACGATCTCCTCGACGGTGCGCCGCCGAGCGCCGACCGGTGGGTCGCACGCAGCGCGATGGCCCTGGGAAAGGCGCTCCTTGGGACGCGGCGCCGGATCGGGGAGGAGCCCGGCGCCGCCCCACCGCCCCCGGCCCCCGGTGGCCCAGCGTCGCTGCGGACTGCGGTCACCCGGCGTCGCTGAGGGCGGCGAACTGGCGGTCGTCGAGCTCGATGCCGAGCGCCCCCCAGTTCTCCTCCAGGTGGGCGACCGAGGAGGTCCCCGGGATGGGGAGCATGACGGGGGACCGCCGGAGGAGCCAGGCCAGGGCGACCTGAGCCGGGGTGGCGCCGAGTTCGGCCGCCACGGCCTCGGCCGGGCTGCCCGCCGCACCAAGGGCCCCCGAAGCGATGGGGAACCAGGGGATGAAGCCGATCTCCTCGTGCTCACAGTGCTCCAGCACCGCTTCGGAGCTCCGGTTGGACAGGTTGTAGAGGTTCTGGACGCTCGTCACGGGGACGATGGCACGAGCCGCCTCGATCTCTTCCACCGTGACCTCTGACAGGCCGACGCGGGCCACCTTGCCCTCGTCGACCAGCGCGGCGAGCAGCCCGAATTGCTCCTCGCGGGGGACATGGGGATCGATCCGATGGAGCTGGAAGAGGTCGATCCGATCGACCCCCAGCCGGCGCAGGCTCATCTCGCACTCCTGGCGGAGGTACTCGGGACGACCGACCGGATGCCAGGCATCGGGACCGGTGCGGACGAGGCCGGCCTTGGTGGCGATGACGAGGCGCTCCGGGTAGGGATGGAGCGCCTCGCGGATCAGGTCCTCGCTCACCGCCGGTCCGTAGGAGTCGGCGGTGTCGATCAGCTCCACGCCGAGCTCGACGGCCCGACGAAGGACCCGGATGCACTCGGCACGGTCGCGGGGCTCTCCCCAGATGCCCGGTCCGGTGATCCGCATGGCACCGAAGCCGAGCCGGCGGACGGCCACGCCCCCCAGGTCGAAGCGGTCCGGACGGCCGGACGGCGCGGACGGGTCGGCGGGGGCAGAGGTCTGGGACATGGGCACTCCAGGTGTCGGTGGTCGGAAGGGCAAGACGCCCCTCGGCCCCCGTTCTACCGGGGATCGCTGGCTGAAGGTACGCCACGGGCACGCCACGGGCACGCCACGGGTACGCCACGGGCACGCCACGGGCACGCAACGGAGACACCAG
>JAKADK010000115.1 GCA_021820665.1 Actinomycetes bacterium
GACCATCAGGAGTGCCTCGGCCCGTGCCCCGACGAGCGGACGGTCCTGGTCGAGAAGGAGAGACCGGAGGGCCCGCCCCAGGTCGGTCCCCCCGGGAGCCCGCGTCAGAACGGCCCCCAGCGCCTGGGCCAGGAGCGCCGCCTGGGTGGACTTCCCCGAACCGTCGATCCCTTCGATCGCCACCAGGCACCCCCGCTCGCGCCGTGGGGCCTCTCGCTCGGTCAATCGGCCGCCGCCGTCTTCTTGGCGACCACTTTCTTTGCGGCCGTCTTCTTCGCCGCCGCCGTCTTCTTGGCGGCCGTCGTCTTCTTCGCCGCCGCCGTCTTCTTGGCGGCCGCAGTCTTCTTCGCCGCCGTCTTCTTCGCTCCCCTCGTGGAGGGGCCGGCCGCCCGGCGGTCCGCCAGGAGCTCGGCAGCCCGCTCCACGGTCAGGGTCTCGACGTCGTCACCCTTGCGGAGGGACGCGTTCGTCGTCCCGTCCGTGACGTAGGGGCCGAACCGTCCGTCTTTCACGACCATGGCCAGACCGGTGTCGGGGTCGGGGCCGAGCTCCCGCAGCGGGGCTGTCGACGCCCGGCCTCGACGGGTCTTGGGCTGGGCGAACAGGGCCAGCGCCTCCTCGAGCGTCACCGTGAGCAGCTGGTCCTCGCTCGCCAGGCTCCGGCTGTCGGTCCCCCGTTTCACATAGGGCCCGAACCGCCCGTTGTGCGCCGTGATCTCCTCCCCGCTCTCGGGATCCGTCCCGAGCACCCTGGGGATGGTGAGCAGCTGCAACGCGTCGTCCAGTGTGAGCGTCGCCGGGGACATGGTGGCGAACAGCGAGGCGGTCTTGGGTTTGGGGCCGCCGTCGACCACCTCCCCCAGCTGGACGTAGGGCCCGAACCGGCCGGCCCGCACCTGCACCGGCAACCCGGTGGCCGGGTCCGTGCCGAGCACGCGGTCCGCCGACGGGGCGTCGAGGAGCTCCTCGGCGCGCTCAGGGGTCAGCTCGTCGGGTGCCAGGTCCTCGGGGATCGAGACCCTGTCCGTCCCCCTCTCGAGGTACGGCCCGTACCGTCCGACCCGGGCCACGATGGGCACGCCTTCCCGGCTCATCCCGATGGGGATGGAGTTGATCTCCCGGGCGTCGATCTCGCCCAGGTAGGTGGCGACCTCCTGCTTGAGCCCCAGGCGCCGGACCGATGTCTTACCCGTGCCCGAGGGTCCCTCACCCGGCGGTCCCTCACCCGGGGCTTCGTCCGTGCCCTCGGCCGGCAGGGCCGCACCCGCACCCGATCCCGCACCCGATCCCTCGGCCGGAGCCGGTCCGTCGTTGCCGAAGTAGAACCGGTGGAGCCAGGGCAGGGACTCCGCGTTCCCCGCGGCGATGGCGTCCAGGTCGTCCTCCATCGACGCCGTGAAGCCGTAGTCCACCAGGTCCCCGAAGTAGCGCTCCAGAAGCCCGACCACGGCGAAGGCGGTGAACGAGGGCACGAGGGCCGTGCCCTTCTTCCACACGTACCCCCGGTCGAGGATGGTGGCGATCACCGACGCGTACGTCGACGGCCGGCCCACGCCCAGCTCCTCCATCGCTTTCACCAGGGAGGCCTCCGTGTAGCGGGCCGGTGGCTGGGTGCTGTGCCCGCCCGGCGCCAGGCTGGAGGCCGACAACCCGTCGCCCACCGCCACGGGAGGCAGGTGGACCTCCCGGTCGGCCAGCTCCGCCTCCGGATCGTCCTCCCCTTCCACGTAGGCACGGAGGAACCCCGGGAACCGGATCACCTTCCCACTGGCCTGGAACTCCGCCACCCGCCCGGTCCGACCCGCCGTGCCCGCCAGGCGGACCTGGGCGCTCGTCCCCGTCGCATCGGCCATCTGCGACGCCACCGTGCGCTTCCAGATGAGGTCGTAGAGCCGCAGCTCGTCACCGGAGAGCGACCTGGCAGCCTGGTCGGGGGTCCGGAACGTCTCGCCCGCCGGCCGGATCGCCTCGTGGGCCTCCTGGGCGTTCTTCACCTTCCGCTGGTAGCGGCGGGGCTGGCTCGGCACGTAGCTCGGGCCGTAGAGGGAGGCGGCCTGCGAACGGGCGGCGTCCAGCGCCTGGTCGGACAGCGTGGTGGAGTCGGTCCGCATGTAGGTGATCCACCCCTGCTCGTAGAGGCGCTGAGCGACCTGCATGGTGCGCTGCGAGCTGAACCGGAGCTTTCTTCCCGCCTCCTGTTGCAGCGTCGAGGTGATGAACGGCGCCGCCGGGGAGCGGCGGAACGGCCGCTCCGTCACCGAGGTGACCGCGAACGCCGCACCTTCCAGGTCGGCCGCCAGCTCCCGGGCGCCGGGCTCGTCGAGAACCAGGACCGACCCCGGCGATGCCAGCCGACCTCGCTCGTCGAAGTCCCGACCGGTGGCCAGCGCCGTGCCGTCCACGGCCACCAGCGCGGCGGTGAACGTGGTGGGGACGCCGTCTTCGCTCGCGACGGCGCTGCCTTCGCTCCCACTGCTCCCGGCACCGCTCCCGATGGCAGCACCGCCCGGCCCCCGCGTCTCAACGGCCGTGCCCGGCCCCCCGCCGGTCTCGGGCGCGAAGGTCCCCTCGATCCCCCACCAGGTGGCCGACGAGAAGGCCATGCGGGCCCGCTCCCGCTCCACCACCATCCGGGTGGCGACGCTCTGGACCCGGCCGGCCGAGAGCCTGGGCATGACCTTCTTCCACAGCACCGGCGACACCTCGTAGCCGTAGAGCCGGTCGAGGATCCTGCGGGCTTCCTGGGCGTCGACCAGCCGCCGGTCGAGGTCCCGCCACTCGTGGACCGCCCGTTCGATGGCTGCCGGGGTGATCTCGTGGAACACCATGCGCTTGACCGGGACGCGGGGAGCCAGCACCTCCATGAGGTGCCAGGCGATCGACTCGCCCTCGCGGTCCTCGTCCGAGGCGAGGTACACCTCGCTCGCCTCCTTCACCAGCTGCTTCAACTTCGTGACCTGGGACTTCTTGTCCGGTGTGACGATGTAGAGGGGCTTGAAGCCGTTGTCGACGTCGACCCCGAGCCGTGACCACGGCTCCCCCTTGTAGGCCGCAGGGACCTCGTCGGCCCGTCGGGGAAGGTCCCGGATGTGCCCGATGGACGACTCCACCACGTAGTCGGGGCCGAGGAGCCCGGCGATGGTCTTCGCCTTGGCCGGAGACTCCACGATGACGAGCGGCTTCCCCCCACCCCGCCCGGTGGCGGGTGCCTCTCGCCGGGAGGCACGGCCGCGGCCGGTCGAGGACCCGGTGGCGCCCAGCGCCACCGGGGAAGTCTGCTGGTTGTCGGTGTCGGGGTCCGTGTTCTCCATGGTCGTCGCGACAGGGTGATCGCCGCGGCCCGTCGCTGTCAACCCCGGGGTGCCCGGCGAGGACCGGAGCGGCTCAGCCCACGGGGCTGGCAGCCTCTTCCATCGGCACGGCCGGACCGGGGATCTCGCTGTCCATGGCGGCCGTCTTCCGCTTGGAGAAGGCGATGGCGAGGAGCAGGACCACGAGGGCGACGGCCGCGATGGCGAGACGGGCGGCGGTGTCGTGCCGGAGGGTGATGATGGCCGGCAGGATGAGGAGCGAGACCAGGTTCATCACCTTGACCATCGGGTTCAGCGCCGGGCCGGCCGTGTCCTTGAACGGGTCGCCGATGGTGTCGCCGATCACGGCGGCCTTGTGGGCGTCGGAGCCCTTCCCGCCCTCGTGGCCGTCTTCGATGTACTTCTTGGCGTTGTCCCACGCCCCACCGGCGTTGGAGAGGAAGTTGGCCATGAGCTGCCCGGTCAGGATGACGGCGGCCAGGAACGCTCCGAGGGCCAGGTAGTTGATCCCGAAGCCGATGATGACCGGGCTGAGCACCGCCAGTAGGGCCGGGGTGGCCAGCTCGCGCTGGGCGGCGCTCGTGCAGATGGAGATCACCCGCCCGTACTCTGGCTTCTCCGTGTAGTCCATGATGCCCGGATGCTCCCGGAACTGGCGACGCACCTCCTGGACGACGATGCCGGCGGACCGGCCCACCGCCCGGATGGCCAGGGACGCGAAGAGGAAGGTCACCGACCCACCCACCAGCAGCCCGATGAACGTGGTGGGGTTCGACACGTTGATCTGGGTGTAGACGCTGTGGAACAGCCAGTTGATGCCCCCGTTCAGGGGCTTCTTCAGGTTGAGCTGCGAGCCGATCGTCTCGATGAACGAGGCGAACAGCGACACGGAGGCGATGACCGCCGATCCGATGGCCACGCCCTTCGTGATGGCCTTCGTCGTGTTCCCCACGGCATCCAGGCTGACCATGACCCGTTCGGCCTCCCCGGTGAACTCACCCGACATCTCCGCCACCCCGGCGGCGTTGTCGGACACCGGACCGAAGGAGTCCTCCGAGACGATCATGCCCGCCGTCGAGAGCATCCCGATCCCGGTGAGGGAGACGAGGTAGAGGGAGAGCTCGATGTTCCCGTGCCCCAGGGCCACCGACACGGCGATGGCAATGGCGATGGCGATGATCGCCCACACCGAGGACTCCATCCCGATGGCGATCCCGGCCAGGGTGGTGGTGGCCGGACCGGTCCGGGCGGACTCGGCGATCTCCCGGACGGGGCTCCGCTCGGTGGAGGTGAACTGCTCGGTGATGGCGCTGGCGACGACGGTGAGGACCACCCCGGTCAGCACCGCCCAGAAGGCGTTCATGTAGTGCAGGTACCGCCACGAGACGAGGAGCGCGCCCACGACGGTGATGGCGGCAGCCGACCACACCCCCCGGTTGATGGGCGACATCGCCGAGCGGTCCTTCGCCCGGGCCCGGACGACGTAGACGCCGATCACGGTGGCCAGGATCCCGATCGCCGGGATGATGAGCGGGAAGACCACCGCCCGGGCCGAGTGGCCGGCCAGCGTCCCCCCGAGCGACCGGAAGGCGGCGAAGCCGAGGATCACGGCGGCGATGATGGTGATGACGTAGGACTCGAAGAGGTCGGCCGCCATCCCGGCGCAGTCCCCGACGTTGTCCCCCACGTTGTCGGCGATGGTCGCCGCGTTGCGGGGGTCGTCCTCGGGGATCCCGGCCTCCACCTTCCCCACCAGGTCGGCGCCGACGTCGGCCGCCTTCGTGAAGATCCCCCCGCCCACCCGCATGAAGAGGGCCAGCAGCGACGCCCCGAAGGCGAACCCGACCAGCACGGCCGTGGCGGTGTTCTGGAACACGAACACGATGGTGGTGGCACCGAGGAGACCCAGCCCGACGCAGAAGAGCCCAGTGATGGCCCCGGTGCGGAACGCCACGCGCAGCGCGCCGGGCATCTTCCCGTCGCGCGCGGCTGCGGCCGTCCGGACGTTGCCCCGCACGGCGAGGCTCATGCCGACGAACCCGGTCGTCCCCGAGCACAGCGCGCCGATGAGGAAGCAGACGACCCGGTACACGCCGGCCATGGTGAAGCTGAGGGCGATGGAGCCGTTGGGCCGCTGGACCTTCGTGGCCGTGAAGAAGATGAGCACGGCGAGCGGTACGACGATGATGAGGATGGTCCGGAACTGGCGGCGCAGGAACGCCTCGGCCCCCTCCTGGATCGCCCGGGCGATGTCCCGCATCGCCGTCGTCCCCTGCTCGGCGGCGAGGACACCCCTCATGAGCACCACGCCGAACACGATCGAGACCGCCGCCGCCACCAGGGCGAAGATCAGCCAGCCCTTCTCGGCGCCGGACAGGATGAAGGCTTGGTAGCCCGAATCGGCCAGAAGGTGGATCATTTGGTGGCGTTCCCTTCCCTTACGACTCCCGGTGCCCCGGGGCCGGTGGTTGCGACCGGCCCGCGTGGCGATGTGGCGACTGTGGTGCTGAACCCTCTCCGGCAGACCCGGCCGGCTCGGCATGCGGTACTGGCGCACCCCGGCGACCCGACGACGGCTCCCCCTCCTCGTGCCGACCTCCCACCCTCCCTCCGCACCGGCGGCGGGGGGGCAGCGGTGGCACCCGAAGTTGCGGGTGAACCTACCCACAAATGACCCCGCACGGCAAGGATCGCCGGCGGGGAAGGCACGGAGAGGCGGCGGGGCGGGCTCACGGCGGGTCGCTCCGGCGTCGGTCCGGCGTCACGCTCGGAGGGTCCGAGGGGTCCGCGGCCACCACCAGCTGGTAGTTGGGGTTGAGGATCGCCTGGCGGTGACTCCAATCACCCACCATGCCCTCGGCCAGCAACCGGGCTCCCGGTTGGATCCCGGGGATCTGCCGCCGGCCCTGGAAGACGAGGAGGAGCTTGCCGGTGTCGTCGCCGAGCACGCACTCGAGGTTGGCGGTCCCCGCCCGCGGCTGCACCCGGACCGATCGCACCCGGCCCATCACCCTGACCCGGTGGCGCCACTCAACCTCGCCGATCGGCGTGACCGGCGCGCCCGGCTGGGCACCGGCGGAGGGGGAGGTCGGCCAGGCGTCGGCCGCGCCGTCGTCGACCCGCCGGGTCGGAGGTCGGCTCCCTGTCGTCCCCGCTGCCGTCCCCGCCACCCCCTTCGCCGCCTGGTGACGGCCCCACTGGCGGCGGCGGGAGAGCCAGCCGCCCTGGAGCAGGTAGGGGACCACCGTGGCGTTGACGTGCTCGAGCTGGCCCACGACGGCGGCGATCCGGTCGGCCGTGCGGTCGTGGAGCACGCGGTGCCACCCGGAGGTGAAGCCGCGCCGGGGGAGCAGGATCGACATCTCCGTCTCCCCGTCGGCCACGGTCTCGGCCGCCAGCTCGAGGGTGGCCCGGGCCAGTCGACGGTCGTCGCACTCCATGACGTCGAGGGGGACGTGGGCGAGCCCGAGGCGGCGCCACTCGGACTCGAGCGTGGCCGCCTCCTGGGGGTCGATGGCGAAGTGCACGGCGCGCAGGTCGTCGGGATGGAGCGTCCGGGCGTACTGCAGGGCCCGGGCCGTGGCCAGGTCGAGCCGGTCGACCAGCACCACCACGCTGTGCCGATCGAGCACCGGCGCCTCGGCCGCCTCCAGCGCGCCCGACTCGAGCTGCCTGGCCTCCTCGACGTACTGGCGATGGAGCCGCAGCAGGGTGAGGAACAGGACGGGCCCCACCACGACCACCACCCACGCGCCTTCCGTGAACTTCACGATGGCGAAGATCGCCACGACCGTCCCGGCCAGGAAGGCCGAGAACCCGTTGGTCGCCACGCGCAGCCGCCAGTGGGGACCGTGCTCGATGAGGTGGTGCTTCACCATGCCCGCCCCCGCCATGGTGAAGCCCGTGAACACGCCGATGGCGTACATCGCCACCAGGCTGTTGACGTTGGCTCCCGTGGCGACGATGAGCGCCACCCCCACGATGGCCAGGACGATGATCCCGTTGGAGAACGACAGCCGGTGGCCGCGTCGGGAGAGCTGGCGGGGGAGGTAGGAGTCGCTGGCCACGAAGCTGGCCAGGAACGGGAAGCCGTTGAAGCTGGTGTTGGCCCCGGTGTAGAGGACGAGCAGCGTCGCCAGCTGCACCGTGTAGAACAGCACCCGACCGAAGCCGCCCATGCCGAAGACGTACTGGACCTCTTGGGCCACGACCGTCGGCGATCCGCTCACGTAGGGGACGGCGTGGGTCCA
>JAKADK010000031.1 GCA_021820665.1 Actinomycetes bacterium
ACTGCACGCCGTCGGGATCGCCAGTGTCGAGGACCTCGCTCGCCAGGTGGCCAGCATGCTGGGTCGCACGTCAGCGACTCCCGCCAAGAAGACGGCGGCCACAAGGACGGCAGCCAAGAAGGCTCCCGCCAAGAAGACGGCAGCCAAGAAGACGGCAGCCAAGAAGACGGCGGCCACAAGGACGGCAGCCAAGAAGGCTCCGGCCAAGAAGACGGCAGCTAAGAAGGCTCCGGCCAAGAAGGCTCCGGCGCCCCCGGTGGGGACACCAGACTGAGCCCGCTGCCGCGGCGTCGGCTCGACGTGGCGCTCGTCGAGCGCGGGGTGGTCTCCAGCCGAGCGCAGGCTGGCGAGCTGATCGAGCGCGGCGCCGTGATCGTGGGGGGAGCGCCGGCGCTCAAGGGTTCCCGCCTGGTGTCGCCGGCCGAACCCATCGCGCTCCTCCCCGTCCCGTCGCGCTACGTGAGCAGGGGAGGTACCAAGCTCGAGGCGGCGTTGGCCGGCTTCGGCCTGTCGGTGGCGGGGCTCCGGGTGCTCGATGCGGGTGCGTCGACCGGCGGGTTCACCGACTGCCTCCTCCAACATGGCGCGGTCCGGGTCGTTGCCGTGGACGTCGGACGTGGCCAGCTCCGGGAACGCCTGCGGAACGATCCGCGGGTCGTCGCCCGGGAACGGTGCGACATCCGTTCGCTCACGGCCGAGTCGGCGGCCGGTCCGTTCGACGCAGTGACCGCCGACCTGTCGTTCATCTCGCTGACCCAGGTGGTTCCCGTCCTGGCCGGACCGCTGGCCGTTGCCGATGCCCCACTCGTGCTCCTGGTGAAGCCCCAGTTCGAAGTCGGTCGGGTTGAGGCATCCCGCGGCAGGGGGGTGATCCGATCTCCGTTCCTCCACACCGAGGCACTGGTGCGCGTGGGGGTCGCTCTCGCCCACGCCGAGGCCGAGACTGTAGCGATCATGGCCTCACCCATCACCGGGCACGCCGGCAACGTGGAGTTCCTTCTGCACGCGCGTGCCCACGCTGGGGCTCGGACCCGCCTGAGCAACAGCGACGGTCGGTCAGCGTTGGGAGCGATGGCACGCGCCGCCGTCGCCCGTGCGCACGGGATCGAAGCTGCCGTGCTGGACGGACCCGGACCCACCGGCGCACCCGGAGGTCGTGCTCATGGCTGACGTCGTCCTCTTCGTCCATCCGCACCGCCACGAGGCGCGGGCCCTGGCCGAGTCGACGGCCGGATGGTTGGCGGTCGCCGGGCACCGGGCGGCGATCACGACCGGGGATCTGCCCGTCAACCCGGGGAACGGTCAGCGACCTGACGTGGTCGTCAGCCTCGGGGGAGATGGCACAATGCTCCGCGCCGTGGACTGGGCGCTTGACGCCGGCTCGCCGGTGCTCGGTGTCAACCTCGGCCGGCTCGGCTACCTGGCCGAGATCGAACCCGCGGGCCTCGAACAGGCACTCAGGATGTTCCTGGCGGGCCGGCTCGACGTCGAGGAGCGCATGACGCTCGACGTCACCTTCCATGACGGACAGGGCGGCAGCGTGGAGACCCGGCGCGCGCTCAACGAAGCCGTCGTGGAGAAGACCGTGCCGGGCCACACCGTACGGATCGGCACTACCATCAACGGGCATCCCTTCATCACCTACGCCGCCGACGGCGTGCTCGTCGCCACTCCGACCGGCTCGACGGCATACAACCTTTCCGCCCGGGGACCAGTCGTCTCACCGCACCTCCACGCTATGGTCATGACGCCGGTCTCCCCGCACATGCTCTTCGACCGCGCCCTGGTCCTCGGCCCGACCGAGAGCGTTGAGTTGCTGGTGCTCGGTCCACGACCTGCCGTGCTCGTCGTCGATGGCGAAGTCGTCCACGCTCTGGGGGTGGGGTGGACCGTACGGTGTCGCGCCTCGGAGGCGTCGGTCAAGGTCGTGGTGGCGGGCGGACGCAGCGTGCACACCACCCTCCGCGAGAAGTTCTTCACCTCGGAGCGCTAGGCACCCGCGTCGATGCTGGCCACCCTCCGCGTCGTCAACCTCGGGGTCATCGAGGACGTCACGCTCGAGCTCTCCCCGGGGATGACCGTGCTCACCGGTGAGACCGGTGCCGGCAAGACGCTCCTCGTCGGCGCGCTCTCGCTTCTCCTGGGAGACCGGGCCGATCCGACGATGGTGCGGAGCGGGACCGACGAAGCAGTGGTGGAAGGGGTGTTCCGGCACGAGAGCTCTGCGAGCCCCGGCGGCGACGGCTCGATCGACGCCGGGAACGCCGGCGGGGAGGAGATCCTGACCCGTGTCGTGTCGGCGTCGGGCACCTCGAAGGCCTGGATCGATGGTCGCCGGGTGCCCCTCGCCGGGCTGGCCCGGCGCGGTACCGACCTGGTGGAGCTCCATGGGCAGCAGCAACACCAGGCCCTCCGCCAGGCCGGGGCGCAGCGAGCGGCACTCGATGCGTTCGGCGGTATCGCCCTCGGAGCTCTGGAGGCCCAGCGGCGACTCGTTCGGGACCTGGAGGCCGAACGAGAGGCACTAGGCGGTGATGCCACCCAACGGCAACGCGAGCTCGCATTCCTCAGCTTCCAGATCGACGAGATCGAGCAGGCGCAGCTCGGCGACGTGGCCGAGATCGAGCGGCTCGATGCCGAGGCAGCCGCGCTGGGGGAAGCCGAGACTATCCGGCAGCAGGCGGCGATCGCCCACTCCCTGCTCGTCGACGGCGCGGGCGCCAACGTCACCGACCTCCTGGGAGAGGTGGCCCGGAGCCTCCCCGACGTGCCGGTCCTGGCGCCGCTGCGATCCCGGCTCGACGGTCTTGTCGCCGAAGCATCCGACGTGGCTACCGAGCTTCGGCACGTGGCGGAGACCTGGGAGGCCGACCCGGCCCGCCTGGAGGAGCTCCATCGCCGCCGCCGCCTTCTGATCGATCTCACCAGGAAGTACGGGGGGACGATCGATGACGTGATCCGTGCCGGCGAGGAGGCCCGGCGTCGGCGCGAGGAGCTCGGTGCGCGCCAGGATCGGGCCGATCGGGTCCAGGACGACCTCGCTGCCGCGCTCACCGCGCTCCACATCCAGGAATCCCAGGTGGCCTCCGCCCGGAGGAAAGCGGCGACCGCGTTGGCCGCGGCCATCGAGGATTCGCTCCACGAGCTTGCCATGCCGTCAGCTCGGTTCGCCATCACCGTAGGGGACGACGGTGCCGGGGAGGACGTGGCATTTCTGCTGGGAGCAAACGCCGGGGAGCCGTTGGCCCCGTTGACGCGGGTGGCATCAGGTGGCGAGCTGGCCCGCACCATGCTGGCGGTGCGCCTCGCCCTCTCCGACGCCCCCGCCGTGCTGGTGTTCGACGAGGTCGACGCCGGCATCGGTGGTGCCACGGCGGCGACGGTGGCAAGGAAGCTCCGGGCGCTGGCAGCACGCTCGCAGGTGATCGTCGTCACCCACCTCGCCCAGGTGGCAGCCTTCGGGGACCACCATGTCCGGGTGTCGAAGGCAGAGCAGTGTGGACGAACCATCTCGTCGGTCGAGCCGCTCGACCCGGAGGGGAGGGTGGTCGAGATCAGCCGGATGCTCTCGGGTCATCCGGACAGCGCTACGGCGCGTCTCCATGCACGGGAGCTCCTGGAGGCGCGGGGGACGCAGCGGAGGGCGGTGTGACTGATCCCCTGTCCCGTGGGCGATCCGCGCCCGAGCCCCGGCCCTCCCGCTAGTCTCGGGTCGTGCCCGACGACGAGATCCCTGCCGGAGATGGAGCCTCTGGCGGGGTCGGACCTCCCGGAGCACCCTTTCCTCCGGTCAGCGATCGAGGGGGTTCTCCCGGAAGTGATCGAGGGGTGGTTAAGGTCGGCACGACCACGACACGGTCGGAGCCGAAGTTCATCTTCGTCACGGGCGGAGTGTCGTCGTCTCTGGGGAAAGGGTTGACGGCGTCGTCCCTCGGTCGGCTGCTCAAATGCCGTGGTCTCCGGGTGACGATGTGCAAGCTCGATCCGTACATCAATGTCGATCCGGGGACGATGAACCCGTTCGAGCACGGGGAAGTGTTCGTCACCGAGGATGGCGGAGAGACCGATCTCGATCTCGGCCACTACGAACGGTTCATCGACGAGAACCTCCATGTGAACTCCAATGCCACCACCGGGAAGATCTACTCCTCGGTGATCGCCAAGGAGCGGCGCGGCGACTACCTCGGCAAGACGGTGCAGGTGATCCCCCATGTCACGGACGAGATCAAAGAACGTGTCCGGAGACTGGGCACCGATGACGTCGACGTCGTCATCGTCGAGATCGGTGGCACCGTCGGGGACATCGAGATCGTGCCGTTCATCGAGGCGATCCGCCAGTTCCGCCGAGACGTCGGCCGGGAGCGGGTCTGTTACGTCCACCTCACCCTGGTCCCGTTCCTTGGTCCCTCCGGCGAGCAGAAGACCAAACCCACGCAGCACTCGGTGACGGAGCTCCGGAGCCGGGGGATCCAGCCGGATGTGATCGTGTGCCGGTCGGACCGCCTGATCTCCGAAGACCTGAAACGCAAGATCTCCCTCCTTTGCGACGTCCCCATGGAGGCAGTGGTGTCCGCCATCGACGCGGAGACCATCTACGAGATCCCTCTCGTCCTGCACGAAGAGGGTCTGGACGGGTACATCCTTCGACTGCTCGGTTTCGACGAGGCCACCCATCCCGCGGACCTGTCGGGCTGGGAGCGCCTCGTCACCCAGGTCCAATCGGCGAACCGACCGGTGCGGATCGGCATCATCGGCAAGTACGTGGATCTTCCCGACGCCTATCTGTCGGTTGTCGAGGCGCTGCGGCACGCCGGCTTCCATCACGGGGCGAGGGTCGAGATCGACTGGATCCAGGCAGCGGAGGTACCCGACCTGCTCCGGCACGACGGGCTCCGCGACCTCGACGGCCTGGTCATCCCCGGGGGCTTCGGCGAGCGGGGTATCGAAGGGAAGATAGCGGCGGCGGGGTTCGCCCGTACCCACGAGGTCCCGGCCCTCGGCCTGTGCCTCGGTCTCCAGGTCATGGTGATCGACGCCGCCCGGCATCTCGCCGGGCTGACGGATGCGAACTCCCGGGAGTTCGCTCCCGCCACCCGCCACCCGGTCATCGATCTGATGGACGACCAGAACGACGTGGTGGAAAAGGGGGGGACCATGCGGCTCGGCGCCTACGGCGCCCGGCTCGTGCCCGGGTCTCAGGTCGCCGCCGCCTACGGCACCGAGGTCGTCACTGAACGCCATCGGCACCGCTACGAGGTCAACCCGAGCTACCGGTCGCGCCTGGAGCAGGCCGGGGTGCTGTGCTCGGGCATGTCCCCCGATGGGAGGCTGGTCGAGTTCATCGAGCTGCCCGGACACCCCTTTTGGATCGGCACCCAAGCCCACCCCGAGTTCAAGAGCCGACCCGACCAGCCTCATCCCCTGTTCCGGGAGCTGGTGGCGGCGGCCCTGAGGCGGGCCGAGGGTCGCGAACCCCGCCTGATCGACGTCACCACGGTGGCGTGACAGCCGGGGCGCCGACATGACGATGGCGGGCGGTGGACCTCCGCCGTCCCGGCGAGAGGTTCCGTCTGACGGACAGGCATCGAGCTTTACCCAGGTGGGCGAGCAGGTGGCGTACCACGGCTGGTTCATCTCGGTCTCCACGGCGACGTTCCGCGGACCCGATGGGACGATCTTCGAGCGGGACGTGGTCCGACATCCCGGTGCCGTGGCGATCGTCCCGGTGACAGCGGAGGGGAGCGTCGTCCTGGTGCGCCAGTACCGGCCCGCCGTCGACCGAGAGCTCCTCGAAGTGCCGGCTGGAACGTGCGACGTCGTGGGTGAGCCTCGCGAGGTCACCGCTCAGCGCGAGCTCGGCGAAGAGGCTGGCTTGGCAGCGGGCTCGGTCGAGCATCTGGCCACCTGCCTCAACACGCCCGGCTTCTGTGACGAGTCCACCACAATCTTCCTCGCCACCGAGCTGCGCCCCGTCCCCTGGAACCCTCAGGGGGTCGAGGAAGGGGAGTTGCGCATCGTGGAGATCCCGCTTCGCCGTTTCGACGCCCTGGTGGACCGCGGTGAGGTGGTCGACGCGGTGACCATCCTCGGCGTGGGCCTGGCTCGCCGGCGGCTGCGCGCCCGCCGTCGCCAACCGGGGTGAGCGCTGCCAACCAGCAGGGGGGCGGCGGTGTGGACAGGGCCGACCAGCAGGGGGGCGGCGGTGTGGACAGGGCCAACCAGCAGGGGGGCGGCGGTGTGGCCAGGGCCAACCAGCAGGGGGGCGGCGGTGTGGCCGGCCTGGCCCGTCCCTACGAGGAGTTCCTCTCGTGGTTGACCGTGGAGCGAGGCCGGTCGGCGCGGACCATCGACGCCTACCGGAGTGATCTCGAGGACTGGGAGCGGTGGCTCGTCGCGCTTCAACTGGACGCGCTCGAAGGGACCCCAGAGCTCCTCGACCGGTACGTCGACGCGCTCCGAGAAAGAGGATCGAGTCCCGCCACCATCGCCAGACGTGTCTCCACGCTCCGCGGCCTCTACCGGTTCCTCGAAGACGACGGCTGGATCGCCGTCGATCCGGCTTCTGAACTGGCCGGACCGCCGGCTCCGACCCGCTTCCCGAAGGCCCTTTCCGAAGAGGAGGTGCTCCGCCTGCTCGAGGCGCCAGCCGGGGATGGTCCGGTTGCACGGCGCGACCGAGCGCTGTTCGAGGTGCTCTACGGCACCGGAGCACGGATCTCGGAAGTCGTCGGTCTGGCGTTGGCCGACGTCTCCGACGAGGTGCAGCTCGTGCGCGTGACAGGCAAGGGCTCCAAAGAACGCCTGGTGCCCTTGGGACGTCCCGCACGTCAGGCGCTCGATGCATGGCTCTCCGAAAGTGGCCGCGCCGCGTTCATCCCGAAGCGCTGGGCACGGCGCGGCGATGCCGAGGCGGTCTTCTTGAACCAACGTGGCGGACGGCTCACGAGGCAGGGTGCCTGGGCGATCCTACGAGGCCACGCCGACCACGTCGGCCTCGGGAAGAGAGTGAGCCCCCACGTGTTGCGCCACTCGTGCGCCACCCATCTGCTGGCGCACGGCGCCGACATCCGCGTGGTCCAGGAGGTGCTCGGACACGCCTCGGTCACGACGACGCAGCTCTACACCAAGCTGTCCGCCGAGCACCTCCGGGACGCCTACACCCGCGCCCATCCACGTGCCGGGTGATGACGTTCCTCCACCGCATCGGATCCGGCCTCCCGCGACGACTCGTCGGACGCGCTCGACCCGTGCCCACCCAAGTGGGGACTCGGAAGTAGTCTGGACCCGTGCCCAATGACGCGCCCCCGGTCGACTACCGACGCCTCCTGGAAGAGGAGCGATCCCGGCTCCTGGCGGAGCTGGCAGAGCTTGGCGTCGGCGAAGACGGCAAGCTCGCCTACGACCCGAACTTCGCCGACTCGAGCCAGGTGACAGCAGAGCGGAGCGAGGCCGAGGTGCTGGCGGGTCGTCTCCGTGAATCGCTGGACGAAGTTGCCCATGCCCTGACAAAGCTCTCCACCTCGGGCTACGGGCTCTGCGAGGAGTGCGGTGGCCCGATCGGGGAGGCCCGGTTGGAGGCGATGCCCGCCACACGTTTCTGCATCGTCCACGCCACCAACCACTGAGACGGGCTGCGGAGCGTGGCCTACGACGGGTACGGTACGGCGCGTCGATCTGCCAAGTGGCAACTTCCGGGCAGCCAGCGCACGTGGATCATCGTCATCGTGGCGGCCGCGCTGGTGGCGATCCTGTTGGAGACGCACCGGCTCAACCGCTTCGAGATCATCTACTTCTGTGTCCTCATCCCGTCGATCATCCTCCACGAGATCTCCCACGGCGTCGTGGCACTTGCTTTCGGCGACAACACAGCCAAGCGAGCCGGGCGGCTGTCACTCAACCCCGTCCGCCACGTCGACCCAGTCGGGACCCTCCTCGTGCCGGCCATCCTCAGCCTCTCTGGTGTGGGGGCCTACGGGTGGGCAAAGCCCGTGCCGGTCAACCCCAACCGGCTCCGGAGCCCGAGGAACCACATGGTCATCGTCTCGATGGCCGGGCCGCTCACCAACTTCGTCCTGTCCGCTGTGTGCGCGGTGATCTTCATCGCCATCACCCCGGCCGATGTCCGCCAGGTCGTGGCCGTGGGCGGGTACTACCCCCCGACGCTCCTGGAGCAGATCGTGTTCATCGGCGGCGTAGCGAACCTGGTGCTGGGCGCGTTCAACCTCATCCCCTGCCCGCCACTCGACGGTTCGGCCGTCCTCGAACGGATGATCCCCGCCCGGAGCCTCCCCGAGTACTACCGGATCCGCCCGCTCCTCATGTTCCTTCCCCTGGTCGTCATCCTCGTGTTCCACAATGAGTGGGCATACCTGATCGATCACCTCTTCAACTGGTGGGCGAGCCTGCTGGCGTGAGTGATCCGGCGACCTGCCGAATTGCGGCCCGGCTACGGCCATCTGATCTTTTCCTCCTGCATCGCTGCCCCAGGTCCCCAGGTCCCCAGGTCCCCAGGTGCCTCGGACAAACCCCCATGCACACCAGCATCCGGGACCATGAACACCAGGCACGTGCTCGCGTGCGCCCTGGGTGTCTGTTGCAAGAAACATATTGATGAACAATCAACATTGATGAATATCAACTACACTTTGGAAATTCTTCTTCGCCAGGCCGCTTCTTCACCCCCTCTTCACCCCTTTTCACCGGGCCGACACCCCGACCGGCGAGCTTGCCCACGACCCCTGGCCAGTGTTGTCACCGACGACAACCCGAGGCGAGGATCCAGCACGCTGCCGGCTCTGTCGGCGGCAGCCGCGATTCTCAGCTGAGACTCAGGATGATCCGGGAGAATCTGGGGATGACTGCACGGCCGGCCACGAGGCGGGGCTGCCTGAGGAGGTGGCCGTCCGCCGTCGTGCCGAGCGCCCAGCTCGGGGATCTCACCGCGGGCTGCAGCGGCGGGTAGGGCGCGGGCCGGTGGAGTCTCGGTTGGATCGGAGAAGACCCCCGGTGTCGGAGCTCGTCGATGACGGCAGCCTGCCGGGCGACCGTGTCGGCGCCGGGGCCGTCGTGCAGGCAGGCCCCACGCCCCGCGTAGCGGCGACGCCACCTCATGAGCGAGGTCTGGTCGAAGACGTGGACCCCGCTCCGTTCCACGCCGTGCACTCCGCCCCCCATCCCCGGCCCCAACCGTCACTGGGGGCGACGCACCCTGAGACGCCGACGACACCAAGGGGCCCGCTGGAGATCCTTCGCCAGTGGAGCCGGCCGCTCCTGATCGACGTGGCAGCACGGCTCTCGACACTGTTCGTTGCGTTCGCCGTCGCCTCCACCGACCGGGTCGGTGTCGGCACGCTGCTCGACAAATGGGACGGGAAGTGGTTCCTCCTTGCCGCCCGCTCCGGCTACCCGAGCACGATCCCGACTGGCGTCGGGAACCCTGCGCAGAGCACCCTCGGATTTTTTCCGGCTTTTCCGCTGGTCATCCGGGGCGTCGCTGCCGGAACCGGGTTGTCCGACGAGATGGCGGGCCTGCTGGCCGTGTACGTCCTCGGGCTCGTGGCCTCCGTCCTCATCTGGAAGCTGCTGGCGGACACCGTCGGGCAGACCGGCGCCGACGTGGGGACGGCGCTCGTGCTGTTCTCACCGTCGGCGTTCGTGCTGGGCATGGTCTACTCCGAAGCGTTGCTGGTGGTATGCGTCGCCGGCTGCCTGCTCGCGTTGAGACGCCACCAGTGGGTGACGGCCGGCGTGATGGCCGCTGTGGCGTCGGCGACCGACCCCCTCGGCGCCGCCGTGTTCGTCCCCTGTGCCATCGCCGCCTGGGTGGCCATCCGGGACCACCGGACCTGGCGGTCCCTTGCTGCTCCGATCCTGGCGCCAGTCGGGATCACCGCGTTCTTCGTCTACCTCTGGGTTCATGTCGGCACGCCGCTCGCCTACTACATCGCCCAGAGACGGGGCTGGCAGAGCGGCACGCTCGGTCTGGGACTGATCTCGCCGTTCCAGTACCTCTTCGATCATGGGTTCAACGATCCCAACGACACGGTCAAGGCCGCGAGCACCCTGGCCGTCGCTGTGCTCCTTGTCGCCTTCCTGCGGCGGCGTCCCGACGGGGCGACCGTCGGCTACGTCGTCGCCGCTCTGGCCATCGCCGCCATTTCGCCGCTGATCAGCTGGACGCCGCGCGTCGCGCTCCGGGCGTTTCCGGTGCTCGGTCTCCCGGTGGCCCGGCTTCGGCACCCCTGGGTGCTCGCCGTGCTTGTGCTCTCGGCCGTGTTCATGTGCGTCCTCACGGTCCTCGCTCTCGGGAACGGGACGATACCCTTCACCCCATGAGCGGAACTGGCGGGACGCGGCGCTCGCCGGGACCATCCGGCGCGGATTCCGAACCCGAGGCGGTGTCCGAACCCGAGGCGGTGTCCGAACCCGAGGCGGTGTCCGAACCCGAGGCGGTGTCCGAGCCGGTGGGGAGTCAGGGAGCAGGGACAGGAGCGGGAATGCGAGCGGGGACGCGCCGTTGACGACAGAACTACCCAGCGGGAGTCCCCGTGTCGGCGGACGGTGGGCGGCACGGGCCCCACGGCGGGCAGCGCAGGCCTGGGACCGGGTGGTCGATGTCAGCCGCCCCGTGCTCGCGTCGCGGTCGGGTCGCGTCCTCGTCACCGTCGTCTGCCTGGCCGCCCTGCTCGAGGTGCTCGACTGGCGGGTCGGCCAGTTCCTGGTCGGTCGAACGGTCGCCCTCATGATCGACCTCAACGTCTACCGGCGGGCCGGCGCCGACGTGCTGGCCGGGCGGTCGATCTACCGCCAGCCGTACGGCGCCTTCCCGTTCACGTACCCGCCCTTCGCCGCCTTGGGCGCCGTTGTGGTGGCGTGGGGTGAGCGCCAGGTCATCCAGGTGCTCTGGACGGTCGCCAGCCTCGCGGTGCTCGGAGCTGTGATCTTCGCCACGCTCCGGCGCCGGTTCCCCGCCTGGGACCGGGGCGCACTCGGTCTCCTCGCGCTGGCCGCGCTGGCGGTGCTCTCCCTCATGCAGCCCGTCTACGAGAACTTCTATTACGGACAGGTGAACATCTTCCTCATGGCGCTGTGCTTCTTCGACGTTGTCTCCACGTCGTCCCGCCGGCCCCGCGGCGTGCTCGTCGGGATCGCCGCCGGCGCGAAGCTCGTACCGGGCATCTTCGGGCTCTACTTCCTCCTCACCGGTCAGATCCGGGCTGCCATCGTCTCCGGGCTCTCGTTCCTCGCCACGGTGGGCTTGACCTGGGCGTTCCTACCCAACGATTCCTATCGGTACTGGTTGCACATCATCTTCGACACGGCGCGGATCGGCTCGCCGACCTTCCACCGGAACCAGTCCCTCTACGGTGCCGCGCTCCGGGCCGTTTCGGGCACCGACGGCCGAGCACTCTTCGCCGTAGCCGCCGTCGCCGTAGCGGTCGTCGGGTTCCGGCGAGCCCGGTCCCTGACGGCCCAAGGGGACCTCGTCGCCGCCGCCCTCGTTGTCGGACTGATCGGCATCCTCGTGTCCCCGGTCTCGTGGACCCACCACCTCGACTGGGTCGCTCCCCTCCTCGTCCTCGTGGTCCTGGATGCCGATCGCCCCATCCTGTGGCTATGGGGCGCCGTGTGCATCGCAATTTTCTCCCTCCCGGTCCCGCTCGATGCTTCGGCATTCGTACGAACCCACGCCGGGGTCCTCCGGGTCTTCGGCGCCATCGGCGAGGACGCCTTCGCCCTGCTGGTCCTCGGGTTGCTCGTGACGCCGTTCCGATCCAACCGAATTCCATGGCACTGGGGTGCCGGCGGCGCCGGACTGCCAGACCCGCCGGGGTCGGGAGGGGACCCCCTGACCCGGCGAGCCGGTCGACCCGAGCCGGCTCAGTCCAGCTCGAGCAACCCGACGGCGGTCGCGGCCCGCCGGTAGGTCGCAGCGGCCACGGCGGACGCCTTGGCCGCACCGGTGCGGAGGAGGTTGAGGACCTCACCGGGATCGCCAGCCAGCTCGGCGTGGCGTCGGCGCACGGGCGCCAGCAGCTCGACGAGCGCCTCGGCGGTGTCGCGTTTGACGTCGCCGTACCGCTCGTAGCCTTCGGCCACGTCCGCCGGTGTCCGGTTCGTGGCCACCGCCAGCAGCTCCAGGAGGTTGGCCAGGCCCGGTTGACGCTCGGGGTCGTAGCGCACGGCGCCCTCGGTGTCGGTCACGGCCCGGCGGACCTTGCGCTCGATATCGGCTGGTTCGTCGAGCATGCCGATGGTCCCGAGGGGGGAGTGCGTGGACTTCGACATCTTCCGCGTCGGGTCCTGGAGGTCCATGACCCGCGCCCCGACCGCCGGGGTCGAGGCCTCGGGAACCACGAACGTTGTCCCGTAGCGGCGGTTGAAGCGTTCGGCCAGCACCCGGGCCAGCTCCAGGTGCTGCCGCTGGTCGTCGCCGACCGGTACCCGGTCGGCGTCGTAGAGCAGGATATCGGCCGCCATGAGGACGGGGTAGGTGAAAAGGCCGACGCGCACCGAGGTACGTCCGTGCCCCTTCTCCTTGAACTGCGTCATCCGCGACAGCTCACCCATCGTGGCCGTGCACTCGAGCAACCAGGCCAGGGAGGTGTGCTCGGGCACGGAGCTCTGCACGAAGAGGGTACAGCGTGCCGGGTCGAGCCCGGCAGCCAGGAGGGCGGTCGCCGTCTCCCGAGTCTGGGCGCGCAGGCGATCGGGATCGGTGTCCACGGTGAGGGCGTGGAGGTCGACGATGCAGTAGAGGGCGTCGTGGACCAGCTGGTCTGCGACCCAGTGGCGCACGGCACCGAGGTAGTTCCCCAGGTGGAGCTCGCCGCTCGGTTGGATACCCGACAACACCCTGGACATGGGCGTGCATGGTAGTTGGTCGCCGGCACCACCCCCGGGAGCCGGTATCGTCGGGAGGACCATGGTCGTCACGGTGTGCACCCCGGTCTACGAGGGCCCGCTCGACGCGCTCCTCCACCTCGTGACCACTCACCAGCTCGAGCTCTACGACATCCCGTTGGGCGACGTCGTCGAGGCTTTCCTGGGGGAGATGGCCTCGTCGGGAGCCGTCGACCTGTCGGCTCTGTCGGAGTTCCTCGTGGTCCTGGCCGTCCTGGTCGAGCTGAAGTCCCGACGGCTCCTCCCCGGCCCCGACGAGGTCGAGACCGACGAAGAGCTGGAGGGTTGGGAAGTGCGCGACGTCCTCCTCGCCCGGTTGCTCGAGTGCCAGGCCTACGGTGCGGCCGGCGACGTCTTCGCCGTGCTCGCCGAACGGGCGGCGGCCAGCGTGCCCCGGAGTGCCGGCATCGACCCCACGATCGTCGTCGATCCGCCTGACCTGCTCGAAGGCGTCGACGCCGCCCAGGTGGCCCAGGCGTACCGCCGCGCCACCGCGCCCCGACCGGCTCCGGTGATCGACCTGGCTCACGTGACGGTCGACACGCTGACCGTGGCTGAGGCGGTCAGCGAGCTCGTGGCGACACTTCCGGGCGCAGGACGGGTGAGCTTTCGCTCCCTCACCGGGCACCTGGCGACGCGGCTCGAGGTAATCGTGCGGTTTCTGGCCGTTCTCGAGTTGTGCAAGCAGGGCCACGTCACGCTCGACCAGGGCTGCACCTTCGGTGACCTGGAGATCAGCTGGACCGATCACGCCGGGGCGGGCGGGACCGGCGCCGACGAGACACCCGACGAGTACGAGGGCTGAGCCGTGCCGCTCTCCGATCACGCCCGGATCATCGAGGCCATCCTCACGGCGGCAGTCGAGCCGGTGTCTCCCCGGCTCCTGGTCGAGCTGTTGGAGATCCCCGCCGACCGGGTCGACCAGGCGTGCGACGAGCTGATCCGCTCGTGTGAGGAGCAACGGCGCGGCTTCGTCGTGGTCAGGATCGCCGGGGGGCTTCGCATGCAGACCCAACCGGACCTGGTGTCCTACATCGAGCGGTTCGCCAACACGGGGGTCTCGTCCCGCCTGTCGTCGGCCGCCCTCGAGACTCTGGCCATCGTCGCCTACCGGCAACCGGTCTCCCGTGCCCAGATCGCCGCGCTCCGGGGGGTGAACGTCGACGGGGTGGTACGGCTCCTGGAGCAGCGCGGCTACATCGCTCCGGTCGGCCGCGCCGCCGGCCCCGGCCAGCCGATCCTGTACGCGACGACCGACGCGTTTCTGGAGCGGCTGGGACTCGATCGCTTGGCGCAGCTGCCTCCGGTCGAAGACCTCCTGCCTGGTCCGGAGACGGTCAGCGAGCTCGAAGACCGCCTCCGACCCGCTCCCGGTGAGTGAGGGCGGAGGTCGTCCCGAGGCTCGTGACCGCCCGGGACCAGCCGGCAAGGCGGGGACACCCGGCTATCCGGAGGTGGCTGGAGAGGCAGGGACGCCAGCGGACCAGGAGCGGTCGGAAGGGGAGCGCCTGCAGAAAGTCCTGGCCCGCATCGGGCTCGGCTCCCGCCGGGTGTGCGAGGACCTCATCGACTCCGGCCGTATCACGGTCAACGGCGAAATTCCGGTGCTCGGGCGCCGGGTTCGCGCCAGCATGGACCGCATCTGCCTCGACGGTGTCCCCCTGTCCGTGCGGCCCGATCTCGTGCACTACCTCCTCAACAAGCCGTTCGGCACGGTGAGCACGGTCAGCGACACGCACGGCCGGCCCACGGTGGTGTCCCTCGTCCCCCCGTCCCCGCGCGTCTTCCCGGTCGGACGCCTCGACCGCGACACCGAGGGACTCCTGATCCTCACCAACGATGGCGAGCTGGCCCAACGCCTCACCCACCCCTCCTACGGCGTGTGGAAGGAGTACCTGGCTGAGGTGGAGGGGGTGCCGAGCCGAGCCGCCCTCCGCTCCCTGCGCGAAGGCGTCGAGCTGGACGACGGCCCGACGGCGCCGGCTCGGGTGTCGAACCCGGCTCCGAACCTGGTGAGGGTGGCGATCCACGAGGGACGCAACCGGCAGGTACGGCGGATGTGCGCCGCCGTGGGCCACCCGGTGGTGCGGCTGGTGCGGACACGGATCGGACCGCTGGCGGACGCGACGCTCAGCCCCGGGCAGTGGCGGCACCTGACACCCGCGGAGGTACGGGCCTTGTGGGCCGCGGCCGAGGCGGTGGGCCTCGGGCCATCCTCGCCCGACGACACCGCCCTGCGAAGCGGGCCCCGGGCCCCGGGCGGCGCGGGCCCCGGGCGAAGCGGCTGAGTAGCATTCCCGTCCGATGCCTACCTTCGTGAGAGCCATACGCGGCGCCACCACCGTCGAGCGAGACACGCCGGACGCCATCGCCGACCGAGTCGTCGCCCTGCTGAGCGAGATCCTCGAGCGCAACGGCCTCGTCGAGGACGACATCATCTCCATCCTCTTCACCGCCACCGAGGACCTCGTCTCCACGTTCCCGGCAACGGCGGCGCGTTCCACCGGGCTCGGCGCCGTGCCGCTCATCTGCGCCCGGGAGATCCCGGTCACCGGCTCCACCCCTCGCTGCGTGCGGGTCATGCTGCACGTCACGACGGAACGCCGCCGCGAAGACATCCACCACGTGTACCTCGAAGGCGCGAGAGGACTCCGTGACGACCTGCCCGACTGAACGGGACCCCACCGGGAGTCCCGGACAAGCTGCCTTCGACGGGCAGGACGCCGCACCGGGTCGGGCGCTCGTGATCGGGACGGGCCTGATCGGCGGCTCCCTGGGCATGGCCCTCCGCCGTTCCGGCTGGCACGTGGCCGGGGTCGACACCGACCCGGGAGTCGTCGAGTCGGCGGTCTCCCTCGGCGCGATCGACGAGATCGGCGACGATCCTGACGCCGACCTCGTGGTGGTGGCCACGCCAGTGCACCGGTCGGCAGCGATCATCCGCGACGTCCTGGCCGACCCCCGCCGTCCCTCCACCACCGTCGTCACCGACGTCGGCAGCGTGAAGGCCTCCGTCCTCGCCGCCGTGGACCACCCGCGCTTCATCGGGGGCCACCCGATGGCCGGTTCGGAACAGGTCGGCATCGACGGGGCCGATCCCGACCTCTTCGTCGGGGCGACCTGGGTGCTCACCCCAAGCACGACGAGTGATCCCATCGCCTATGCCCGCCTGCGTAGCGTCGTCACCGGGCTCGGCGCCACGGTCGTCGCCCTCACCGCTGACCGCCACGACGCCCTCGTGGCCGTGGTCTCCCACGTGCCCCACCTGACGGCGGTGACCCTGATGGACCTGGCGGCCTCGTTGGCCGAGGAGCACGGATCGCTCCTCCGGCTGGCGGGGAGCGGGTTCCGGGACATGACCCGGGTGGCCGCGGGACGGCCGTCGATCTGGCTGGACATCTGCGCCGACAACGCCCCGGCGATCGTCTTCACGCTCGACCGGCTGATCGACGGATTGCAGGCGATGCGGTCACGCGTGGCAGCGCGGGACGGGGCGTCCCTCGGAGAGATCCTCGATCGGGCGGCACTGGCGCGCCGGGGCCTGGCCACCCATGTGCCGCCGACGGCGGGACTGACCGAGGTGCGGGTGCCCGTGCCCGACCGTGCCGGCGTGCTGGCCGAGATCACAACGCTCCCGGCGGACCTCGGCATCAACGTCGTCGATTTCGAGATCGTCCACTCGCTGGAGGGTGCGTGGGGTGTGCTCGTCCTCGTGGTGGGCTCGTCTGATGCCGCCACCCTCAGCGCGGCGCTCCAGGAGCGCGGCTACCACCCTACGTCCGTCTCGATCGAGACGCCGGTATGAGCGCCGGCATCGATACCGACCATCCTGGGCCGGCCACAGCCGCTACGAAGCGCCTGGTGATCCGGGGTGGCCAACGGCTCTCGGGCACGGTGGTCGTGCCGGGCGACAAGTCCATCTCGCACCGGGCGTTGCTCGTCGCCGCCCTGGCCGAGGGCACGTCGACCATCACGGGCCTCTCCGACGGCGACGACGTTGCTCGAACCGCTGGTGTCCTTCGCCTGCTCGGCGTGCCGGTGGTGGCCAGTCCGGACGGAGACGTGACCGTCGACGGGGGGCGTGACCGTGTCCGGCCGCCCCAGGACGTGCTCGACTTCGGCAACTCGGGGACGGGGATCCGCCTCACCCTGGGCGTCCTGGCGGGCTTGGGAGTGACGGCGGTCCTCAGCGGCGACGAGTCTCTGCGCCGCCGGCCCATGGACCGCGTCGCCGAGCCGCTGACCGCAATGGGGGCACGGATCGGAGGCACCGGCTCCCGCTGCCTCCCTCCGGTGCAGGTCGCCGCGGCTGGGCTGACCGGCATCGACTACCGTCCGCCGATGGCGAGCGCCCAGGTGAAGTCGGCGGTGCTGCTGGCCGGGATCTCTGCGGCGGGGGAGACCGTCGTCCGTGAGCCCGTGCCGACCCGCGCCCACACCGAAGAGCTACTGGCTGCAACCGGAGCCGCCATCGACGTCAGCGAGGAGCACGGCGAGCGGGTGGTGCGGGTGCGGCGGTCCGACCTCGCCCCCGGTGCGATCCATGTCCCTGGCGATCCGTCCCAGGCTGCCTTCTGGGTCGTCGCCGCCCTCCTGGCACCGGGCAGCTCGGTGGTCGTCGACGGGGTGTACCTCGGGACGGCCCGCGCTGGCTTCCTCGACGTCCTCGCCCGGATGGGCGCATCGGTGACCACCGCGACCTCCGGCGGCGCGGCGGCCTCCGCCGGCTCCCTCTCCGTGCACCACCCCGGCGGTCTGCTCCGCGGGACCGTGGTCGAGGCGGCGGAGATCCCGTCTCTCGACGAGGTGCCCATCCTGGCGCTGGCTGCGGCCACCGCCCGGGGGCCGAGCCGGTTCCGCGACGTCGGCGAGCTCCGGGTGAAGGAGTCGGACCGACTCGAAGGGGTCGTCGCCCTGCTGCGCGCCTTCGGATGCCGGGCAGACGTCGACGGAGACGACCTCGTGGTGGCGGGCGGTTCCGTTCTCCGTGCCGCCACCTTCGATCCGAGAGGAGATCACCGGTTGGCCATGACGGCGGCGGTGGCGGGCCTGACGGCCGACCGGGCGAGCGGGGTCACCTCGGTCACGTCGTGGGAGATGGTCGACACCAGCTACCCGGGGTTCGTCGCCGACCTCGAGAGGCTGGGTGGCTGCGCCGAGGTGACCGGGTGACGGGATGACAGGGTCACACGGTGACGGGATGAAGAAGCACCTCGTCGTGGCCATCGACGGACCGGCGGGGTCCGGGAAGTCGACGGTGGCGCGCCGGCTCGCCGCCGCCATCGGCCTCGAGCGCCTCGACACCGGCGCCATGTACCGGGCGGTCGCCTGGGCGGCGATCGACAGCGGCGTACCACTGGACGACGGAGCGGCCCTGGGCGAACTGGCGCGGGCGCTGCGTATCGACGTGACCGACGGTGCGGTGGTGGTGGGGGGGACCGACGTCACGGCGGCGGTGCGCACCCCTGAGGTCAACCACGCCGTCTCCCTCGTCGCCGCCGTCCCGGCGGTCCGGGCCGAACTGGCGGCGCGGCAGCGTCGCTGGGTGGAGGAGCGGGGGGGCGGCGTCGTCGAGGGCCGCGACATCGGGTCGGTCGTGTTCCCAGAGGCGTCGGTAAAGGTCTACCTGGACGCCTCGCCGGGCGAACGGGCCCGGCGCCGAGGGGACGAGGGAGCCGAGGCGGTCGCTCGTCGAGACCGGCTCGACGCCAGCCGGGCTCTCGCGCCCCTGTCGGTGCCTGAGGGGGCTCACGTGATCGATACGACGCGCCTGTCGGTGGACGCCGTCGTGGAGGAGGTCTTGGCATGGATCTGACCGAGCCGGAGATCGACGCCAGGGTGACGCCCGTCTACCGGTTCCTGCGGCGGCTCGTGACCCTCATCAACCGCGGGGTGTTCCGGGTCACGGTCGAGGGTGCCGACGCGGTGCCTGGCGAGGGGCCCGTCATCATCGCCCCGGTGCACCGGTCGTTCATCGACTTCTTCTTCGTGGCCCAGGTGACCCCGCGCAAGCTCCACTACATGGCGAAAGCCGAGCTGTTCACCAGGCCCTGGTTCGCCCGGTTTCTCGCCTCCCTTGGCGTCTTCCCGGTCCATCGGGGCTCGGCCGATCGCGATGCGCTCCGCCGGGCCCAGCGGGTTCTCGATGCCGGCGAAGTGCTCGTGCTCTTCCCGGAGGGGGAACGGCGGGTGGGTCCGATCGTGGGCTCCCTGCACGAAGGAGCGGCGTTCCTCGCTGCTCGAAGCGGTGCGCCCATCGTGCCCGTCGGGATCGCCGGGGCAGTCGACGTGATGCCGCTGGGGTCCAAGGTGCCCCGGCCGGCGAAGGTGCGTCTGCTGGTGGGCGACCCGATCCTCCCACCCGCCCGATCACCGGGGGGGAGGATCCCTCGGAGCCAGGTTCACGAGACGACCGAGGCGCTTGCCCGGTCGCTCCAGGACCTCTACGACCGGACCGAGGGAGCGCGCGACCGTCTGGGCCGGCCGGGCCACGACGGGCGGGCCCAGACGGGTTCAGCGGCGAGGACCCCGGAGTGAGCGACCAGCCCGGAGCGTCCGCGCCCAGGTGACGGCGATGACCCGGGCGTACTGAGCGCCGAAGAACAGGTTGCCGCCCTTCTTCGACTCACCGGACGCCCGGGGGTGCCAGGTGGTGGGGCACTCCCCGATGCGCCACCCGGCGGCAGCCGCCGTGATCACGACCTCGGCCGTTTGGTACTGGTCCTGGCGGAGGTGGGGGAGCAGGTCAGCCAGCACTTCGGCACGAAACGCTCGGTAGCCGTTCGAGGTGTCGGTCAGATGCCGGCCGGTCACCACCCCGAGCAGCCGGGCGTAGAGCTCGACCCCGGCACGCCGGAAGCGGTCGGTGGTGTGGTCGGTGCCGAGCTGCCGCGAGGCGATCACGAAGTCGGCTTCGTCCCGGACCAGGGGACCGACCAGCCGGTCCATCTCCGCCGGGTCGTTCTGCCCGTCGGCATCGAGGGTCACGACATAGCGGGCACCGTGCCCGATGGCGAGGTCGTACGCGAGGCGGAAGGCGGCACCCTGTCCGAGGTTCACCGGGAGGACGCAGGTGAAGGCGCCGTACTTCCGAGCGACCTCGTCGGTGTTGTCGCCGCCTCCGTCGACCACCACGAGGGGGGCGACCGGGAGGCCGCAGACCGACTCGGGGAACGCGTCGAGGACGGCCCCGAGGTTCGCTTCCTCCAGGTAGGCGGGGATCACCGCCACCACCGGAGGAAGCGCCAGGTCTGGGTACTCCTCCTCGAAGGCCCTCCGGGCAGTGTCGAGTGCGAACTGCCGGAGTGCGGCGACCCGGCGTTTCGTCCGGTTGTCGGCCCGCGTCAACCACCGATGGCGTTGCGTCGGTGCCATCGCCGTCACATCCCGTGGGGGTGTGCGAAGACTTCGCGCACGCGGGCCTCGAAGTGGGCGAGGTCAAAGGTGGGGTAGTCGGGGTCGAAGCTGACCTGGTCCCACCCGTCGGCGAACTGCTCGGCCAGCGAGAACCACGGCTCGGACCGGTACCGGTCCCGCTGGTGGGGGTCACGATCGAAGTACGCGTAGTAGTGGCGACCCTGGAAATCCTGGTGGGTGCGGATCACCTCGGTGACCTCGGGACGGACGTAGGGCCGGAGGATCTCGGCGGCGATCCGGGGGTGGTTCGGCACGGAGACCGCCTTGCCGACGTCGTGGCACAAGCACGCCACGACGAGCTGGTCGTCGGCCCCGTCCCGCTCGGCCCGAGTCGCCGTCTGGAGGCAGTGGGTGAGCTGGTCGACAGCGAACCCGTCCACCATGTCGCGAAGCGAGCGGAGCATGGCGAGCACCCGCTCGGCCACCCGGGGCTGGTGATCACGCACCTCGGCCCCGATCACCGTCCACTGATCGGGGGTTGACTGGTCCATCCTGGTGAAGGTGGTCGTCGCAGGGGTGGTCATGGGGACATTGTCGCGCCGGGGAGACCGTCCACACACGTCGACGGGCCGGAAGGGAGCCGGAGGGGAGGTGCACCGCGGACTGCACCACCGGCTACCGGCCGCCGGGCATTGGCGGCTGGTCACTGAAACCAGGACATCCAGGCGTCGGCCGCCACCATCACCTGCTCGACGGCACCGAGCGCCTGGATCACCACCGGGGTACCCACCGAGCCCCCAGCCGGCGATCCGACGGCAGGAGAATGCCAGGCGATGTCGTAGAGGCTGGCCTGCAACCAGTTCTGGGCACAGATGAGCACCCCGGCGAAGCTGGTGGCGGTGATCTTCCAGGCCGGCCCGCCGGCCGCACGGTAGCCGGCTGCCACCGCCTCGACGATCTCCCTGTCGGGGGGGCCGGTGAGGTAGCCGGCGACCTCGAGCGCCGTTTCGACCAGCTCCCAGTCGGCTCGTTGCGTCGAGGCTGCGTCCCAGTCGATGACCACCGGCGTACCGTCCCGGCGGACAAGCATGTTGTGAGCGTGCAGATCGCGGTGGCTCCGCACCAGGGGAGTGTCCTCGGCGAGGGCTCGGGCACAGAACGCCGAGGAGGCTTCGAGCAGTGGGAGCGCGTCACCGAGGAACTTCATCGACAGGTCCCCCTCCTGGCGGGGAAGGGCGACACCCGTGCTCCAGTCCCCGGGCCACACCGGCCTCCGGCGCCACCGTCTGAGGGGCGGAAGGAGACGATGGATCCGGGCCAGGAGCTCGCCGATGCCGTAGGCCAAGGACGGGGGTACCGGGTCGGTCCGCTGGACGCCGGCTACCCACTCGTGGACCCGTACCGTGAACTGGTCCCGACCGAACCCGAGGTCGACCCAGGGCCACACGGCACCGGGAGGGTGAACCGGGCGTGCCACGGGGAGCCCGGCCGCCGCCGCCGCCGATTCGATCTCCCAGGACCCCTGCAGCGCCCGGATCCAACCCGACCATGCCGGCATGTCCCACGGGCGGTCGTAGACCTTCACGAAGTAGCGACCGTCGATGGTGTCGAGCCGCCACGTGTGACGGGCCTCGCGTCCGGGGACCTCCTGGAGGGGACCGACGGGCTCGGGGAGCGCGAACGCGCTGGCCACCTTGGCAGCGGTGAGGGAAGCAGGACCGGTCCGAGGGGCCGGTGGCGGCATCGAGCGCGACTCAGACGGCGAACTGCGCGAGCACGTCGGCAGCTGCCGTGAACCGGTCCTCACGCAAGGGAGCGCCGATCTCCGTTCCCTGGGCCGATCCCGCCAGCAGGCCAATCGCACATTCCAGGCCGCGTAGGAGGTCGCGCAGCTCCGGCGGCGGCGGGAAGTACTCCTCTTCAACGGTCACAGGCACCACCTCGACGCCGTCGCGGGGTGCGAGGTGACGGACCACGGCGTCGACCAGGGTCTCCGGCGCCGAGGCACCGGCGGTCACGCCCACCACGCCCGAGAGGTCGTCCGGGAGCTCGTCGACCCGGTTGACCCGGACGACGCGGGGGCAGAACTGCAGGGCCACCGTCTCCAGCGCCACGGTGTTCGACGAGTTCTGCGAGCCGATCACGACTACGGCATCGGCGCGTCCGGCAACGGCCTTGAGTGCCGCCTGGCGGTTGGTCGTCGCAAAGCACAGGTCGCTGCGGCCGGGCATCCACAGGTCGGGGAACCGCTCCTTCGCCCTGGTCACCACTCCGGCCAGCTCGTCGTGGCTGAGCGTGGTCTGGGCCAGGAGCGCCACCGGCGGCAGGGTGCCGTCCTCACCGGCCAGCGTCTCGTTGAGTGCGTCGACATCGTCGGGATGCTCGACCAGGCGGACAGCTTCCGGAGCGACGGCCATGGTCCCGATCGCCTCCTCGTGGCCCTCGTGGCCGACATAGAGCACGGTGTATCCCTTCCGGGACCGGACGCGCATCTCGTGGTGGACCTTCGTCACGAGCGGGCACACCGCGTCGACCACCACCCGGTCGTTCGTCCGGGCCGCGCGCGCCACCTCGGGCGCGGTGCCGTGGGCCGAGAGCATGAGGGGCGCGCCGGGCGGAACGTCGTCGACCGAGTCGACGAAGACCACCCCACGTTGCCGGAACTGGTCGACGACGTACTGATTGTGGACGATCTCGTGATAGCAGTAGACCGGTGGCTCGAAGATCCGGACCATCCAGGCCAGCGCCTTGATCGCCTTCTCCACGCCGGCGCAGAACCCACGGGGTTGCGCGAGCAGGACGCGGTCGACGGTCACCCTCCCAGGTTACCGCTCGTCCCTGGCCGTCCACGACGCTCCGGTGACACCCGGCGTGCCCGACCACGACCGGCGCAAGACCTGCCGCCAGGATCTGCGTCCCCGGTCCGGGCGGAAGGGTCTGATCGCCAAGGCCCCGGGCGGGAGCACCGGGCGGGGAAGGCCTGTCGGGAAGTGGGGATCGGGCCAGGACGCCCGGCGGGTAGCATCGGGCCATGCCGGTGCCTCGACAGACGACGGCGCCTCAGGTCGTCGCGGTGGCGCACGGGTCGCCCGCCCGCCGGTCGGGTCTCCGGCCCGGGGATACGATCGTGGCGATCAACGGCCGGTCCCCCCGGGACGTCATCGACTTCAGCCTGCTCGTCGACGAGGCCTCCCTCGATCTCGAGGTGGGGAGGGACGGTACCGCCGGGGCCGTCTTCGTCCACGTCGACAAGGCCGCCGGGGAGCCGCTGGGAGCCGAGGTCTCCTCGGCGCTCTTCGACCGGGTCCGGACCTGTGACAACCACTGCGAGTTCTGCTTCATCCACCAGCTTCCGCCGGGGATGCGCCGCAGCCTGTCCCTGAAGGACGACGACTACCGCCTGTCGTTCCTCTACGGGAACTTCACCACGCTCACCCGTTTCACGGAGATGGACCTGGAGCGTGTCGTGACCGAACGCCTCGGGCCATTGTTCGTCTCCCTCCATGCCACCGACCCCGAGGTGAGGGCCTCGCTCCTGCGGAACCGACGCGGCGCCGTCAGCCTGCGATGGTTGGGAGCGATCCTGGACGCGGGGATCGAGGTACACGGTCAGATCGTGGTCTGCCCGGGTCGGAACGACGGTGCCGTGCTCGAGGACACGATGAGCGGGATCCTCGATCGCTATCCCGGCCTGGCCAGCGTGGCGTGCGTGCCGCTGGGCATCAGCCGGTTCTCGACGGAGCCGGCCATGCGGCCTCACCAGCCCGGCGAGGCGCGGGCCGTGTGCACCACCGTGGAACGCTGGCAAGAGATCTTCCTCGCCACCGTGGGCCGGCGCATGGTGTTCGCCGCCGACGAGTACTACCTGATGGCCGGGGTTCCGTTTCCCACCGCCTCCACCTACGAGGGGTTCCCGCAACTGGAGAACGGTATCGGGATGGCCCGGGCCTTCGAGGCGGCGTTCGCCGGCGACGAGGCGCTCGCCGTCGGCGCTCGCCCCGGATTTTTCGCCTGGGTGGACGGGGCACCCGCGACGGGGTACCGGGCACCCCGGACGACCGGGAGCACGCCGGGCCGAACGGACGGAGCGTCGACCACGGGGTCGATGCAGCGGTCGGCGCCGGGGTGCCGCACCCCCGTGGCCGTGCTGACGGGCGAGTACGGGGCCCGGGTGCTCGCCCCCCTGGTCTCCTCGGACCGGTACTCCCACGTCAGGATCGTCCCCGTGACCAACGAGTTCTTCGGCGGGAACATCGGTGTCGCCGGCCTCCTGACCGGAGCCGACCTGGCCCGCATCCTGGCGGTCCAGCCCGAAGGCCACCGCTATCTCCTGCCCGACTCCTGCCTTTCGGAAGGACGGTTCCTCGACGACCTGACCCCCGGTGACCTACCCCGTCCCGTCGAGGTCGTCCCGGCCAACGGTATGGCGCTCCGTCGGGCGATCGAGGATCCGGCGGGGCCTCCGACGCTCTCGCCCATTCCGGTGACGGCTCCGGTCGCCGCTCCCGTCGCGCTGCGGCCGTCGGCACGGCGGCGGGAGCGGGCGACGGCACCGGTGTCCCCATCAGGGCCACCATCGATGTCGGTGCCGACGGCCGGGCATGAACCTGCGGGGTTCCGACCGTGAGCCCGGTGACGGCGAGCCCGGTGACGGCGAGCCCGGGCAGCTCCGGGCCGCGCCTCCCGCTGGTCGTGGTGGCCGGTCGGCCCAACGTCGGGAAATCCACCCTCGTCAACCGCATCGTCGGCCGCAGGGTTGCCGTGGTCGAGGAGCGGCCCGGCGTCACGCGGGACCGCAAGGAGCTGGCGGCCGAATGGGGAGGGCATCGGTTCACGATCGTCGACACGGGCGGGTGGCAAGACAGCGCCGACGCGCTCGATGCGCAGGTGTCCAAGCAGGCGGAGCGTGCGGTGGCTGACGCCGATGTCGTCCTGCTCGTCGTGGACGTCACCGTGGGGCTGACCGAGGAGGACCTGGCGGTGGCCAGGTGGCTCCAGCGGTCGGGACGACCGGTCCGCGTCGTCGTGAACAAAGTCGACTCCGAGCACCGGGAGCGCGACGCCTGGGATGCCCTCGCCCTGGGATTCGGGGATCCCTGGACCGTGAGCGCCCTCCACGGGCGGGGGACCGGTGACCTGCTCGACGAGGTCGTCTCCCTACTTCCGGCGGCACCGGACGGCGAGGCCGCTCAGAGCGGGGATGGTGGCCTGCCCCCAGGCGGCGGGGGCGGCGCGGGCGCGCCGATCGATCCCGACCGGGTCGATTCCACGGTAGCGCGCGACCCGTCGCTCCCGCGCGTGGCACTGGTCGGCCGGCCCAATGTCGGGAAGTCCACCCTGTTCAACCGACTGGTCGGGGACGAGCGCTCGGTGACCCACGATGCACCCGGGACGACGCGGGACGCGCTGGACACCGTGGTCGAGACCCCTGAGGGCGCGGTGTGTTTCATCGACACCGCTGGGATGCGCCGGAAATCGAAGACCGAGCGGGGCACCGAGTACTTCTCGGTGATCCGAGCTCTCGAAGCCCTCGACAGTGCCGATATCGCCCTCCTCGTGATCGACGCCACGGCGGGGATCACCCATCAGGACCAGCGCCTCGCCGAACGGATCGCCGCGTCGGGATGCCCGACGGTGGTGGTGTTGAACAAGTGGGAGCTCGTCGCCGTGGATGACCGGCCGGACGTGCTGGCCGACGTCGGCGACCGTCTGGCGTTCCTGGGCGACGCCCCGGTGCTGAAGATCAGCGCCCTCACCGGCCTCGGCGTCCATCACATCCTGCCGGCGGTGGGAACGGCCGAAGAGGCCTACCACACGCGCATCCCCACCGGAGAGCTCAACCGGGCCATCAAGGCCATCCAGGTCGCCCACGCCCCCGTCGGGGCGCACATCCAGTACGCGGTGCAGGGAGCCATCGACCCGCCGACGTTCACGCTGTTCACCAACGGTCGGCTCGCCCCGACCTATCTCCGCTACGTAGAGCGGGGGTTGCGCGAGCGATTCGATCTCGGTGCAACCCCGGTGAAGATCCGGGTACGGGCAAGGGGGAGCGGCGGTGGTTCCCGCCGGCACTGAGCCCGCCTCCACTGCCTCCACTGCGCCTGCCGTGCGGGAGGGCGCGAGCTGCGAGCGGGCGGACATCCCTCCCGAGGGTGGTGGCCCGCCGGTGGATCCAGGTCGGTGGGTGCCGAGAACCACCCGACGGGCCAGCGCCGTGCGAGGTCATTGACGCGTGCCGTGGTGCGAGGAGTGCGACGAACGGATCGAGGAGGAGGACCTTACCGAGGAGGGGACCTGTCCGGTCTGCGGATCCGAGCCGATCGAGCACCGGAAGTCCCCGTGGTACTTCAAGTTCATGGTTGTCGCCACCGTCATCTACGTGATCTTCCGAATCGTCCAGGGCATCCTCTGGCTCTCCCATCACCTGTGATCGGCAGCGGCCTGTCCTCTCCTGCGGCCCGCCGGCCGGACGACCCTTCCCGGGGCCCGCGGCACGGTGCGCTAGGGTGAGCCGGTGGCGCGCGGTAGCCCTTGGACAGGGCGGGCGCTCGGCACTGCAACAGCGGGCTGTGGCGCAGCTTGGTTAGCGCGCTTGACTGGGGGTCAAGAGGTCCCGGGTTCAAATCCCGGCAGCCCGACCACGAAGTCCCTGGTTGAAAGGTTGTCTCACCGTCAACTTGAGGGTGAGACAGCGCTCCTCCGGCACGGTGGTCGCTTCCCACTGCCGTGCCGTGGTTGCGCGGAACGGGGCGGGAGCGGTGGGAGCGGCGTCCGCCGGGAGGAGCCCGGCGAGGAATGGGAACCTCTCGCCCCTTGACCGGCTACCGTCAGCGGTCGGCCGGCCGGGCGGCGACGGCGTCCCGCAGCTCACGGACGGCCTGCACGAGCGCCAGTGTGGCGTAGACCTGCGCGGCGGCGTTGTCGGTCGTCACGTGGAGGCTCCCGCTCTCGATGTCCGTTGCCGTCGGGGAGGAGTGAACGCCGTGTTGCAGGGTGCGTGACGCCAGGAGGGCGAGCGCTGCGCTGTCCAGGTCGTTGAGCAGTCCGGTCATGCGCACCCCTTTGTCTGTCCACTGTCACTGCCACCCTACGCGACGCCAGGACCCAGATCCGGGTGCGCTCGGGCGGATGGGATCACCCGATGTCCGGCGGCATCGTCTGTTCGGACTGGGCGAGGATCCGGGCCGTCTCGGCATCATCGCTCTCGTAGACATGGGCCGACTTCACGATCATCTGGAGCGTCCCGACCGGAACGTCCGTCCGAGACGAGACGACGTGGAGGAGGTGCGCCAGCTCCACGAGGTTGCCATAGCCCTTCGCTCCGAAGTCGATGCTGTGGGCGTAGACGACGAGATGCAACCGATCGTCGGCGACGAAGAAGTCGAGGAGGCTGACACACGGGATGTACGTCGTATCGGTCAGCGGCTGGAACGTCGTGATCGTGGCCGAACGACATCCCCGGTCACGGCGAAGGCGTTCGGCCACCCAGGCGATCTGGTCACGACCCGTGCGGGCGTAGTCGAAGAGGCGGGTGGCGTAACTGTCGGCGCCCCCGAGCGCCGGCACCGGCGCGGTGTCGGTGAAGTTCCCGTGCATCCAGGCCAGGCGAGCAGGGTCGCCGTCCCTGTCGACCACGGCGTCGCGTTCCCGGGGCTCTGCCACCCGGATCGTGACCATCAGGCACTCGCGCATGGCGGCACCGTCGTAGCTCCCCGCCACTCCCGTCGCCGCGATCTGCTCGGCGACGGCTACCCACGCCTCCCCGACGGTCCGGGCGTCGACGACGTGTGCCGCGAGAAGCGGAGAAGTCGCGCCGTCGCTCGTCGACATGTCCACGTGGTCGAGCGTACCGGCTGAAGGGCGTGGGCCGGGAGGGACCGGAACGACCGACGACGAGGCGGGGGTCGTCGAGCGCCAGGGGGGTCGTCGAGCGCCCGGCGGGCTCAACGTCGGCGACAGCGGCGGCCCCTCAACCCGAGATCCCACGCCACGGCACGGGCGCGCCGTACCTTCCTCGGCATCCAGCGACGCTTCAATGGATGGCGAACTCGGTAGAAGAACATGACGCGGTTCTACTCGCCGGGTGCTCGCCGGGACCGGAGCTCGGAGCGGACACCAGCGACCTCGCGCCGGGCGATAGCGACCGCACGGGGAGCGGAGCACAGGCAGACCGCACAGGCAGCGTGGCATCGCGCTGAGGAGCCGACTCCGGACTACGGTCGAGTCCATGGACTTCGCCACCGATTCGGTACGCAGCCTCGCCGGGCAGGTTCGCCGGCGGGAGGTGTCTGCCCGCGAGATGGTCGGCCACGCGCTTGCCCGGATCGAGGCGCTCAACCCGACGATCAACGCTTTCGTCGCCGTCGACGGAGACCGGGCCTTGGCCGCCGCCACCCGTCTGGACGAGTTGGTGGCAGCGGGCGACGATCCCGGTCCGCTGGCCGGGATCCCTCTCGGCGTGAAGGACCTGGAGGACGCCGAGGGCTACGTCACCACCTCAGGATCGGTGGCGTTCGCCGCGAACCCCCCTGCCACGTCCGACTCCATCCTGGTGGCGCGCCTGGTGGCCGCCGGCTGCATCGTCGTGGGGAAGACCAACACCCCCGAGTGCGCGTGGAAGGCCGACACCGACAATGCCCTTTTCGGACGGACCCGCAACCCGTGGCACCTCGACCACAGCGCGGGGGGGTCCTCGGGCGGGAGCGCGGCCGCCATCGCCTCGGGCATGGTCCCGCTGGCCACCGGTTCGGACGGCGGGGGGTCTATTCGCATCCCGTCGAGCGCGTGCGGGCTCACCGGGGTGAAGCCCTCCCTGGGCCGGGTTCCCTCGGGCGGACCGAACCCGCCGGACTGGCATGAGCTCTCCACGAAGGGCCCCATGGCGCGGCGCCTGGCCGACGTGGCTGCAGCGCTTGACGTGGTGGTCGGTCCCGACCCGACGGACCTGCGGTCCCTCCCCCGCACGGAGCCGTCGTGGTTGTCTGGACTGGACGATCCCCGGCCTCCCGCCCGTGTCGCCTGGTGTCCCACCCTCGGGTACGCCGACGTCGACGCCGAGGTCCTGGCCGTCTGCGAGAGGGCCGTCGGGACGCTCGAGACACTGGGAGCAGAGATCGTCGAGGTGGACGCTGTCTTCGATCACGACCCTCTCGACGCGTGGCTGACCCTCACCGGGGTCTACAACCTCCACACGTTGGGTCGGTTCCGGGATGACCCGGAAGTCTGGTCGCGCGTCGACCCCGTGCTCGCCATGGTGATCGACGGGGCGGCGGCGGTGAGCGGTCTCCAGATCGTCGAGGCGGAGAACGAGGCGCACCGGCTCAACCTCCGCCTGGTGTCGCTGTTCCATGATGTCCGCCTGCTCGTCACGCCGACCATGGCGGCACTTCCGCCCCCGGCCGCCCTCGACGGGAAGGGGCTCGTCAACGGGAGCGAGGACGCGAACTGGGTGAAGCTCACCTACCCCTTCAATCTCACCCGTTCACCGGCCGCCACGGTATGTGCAGGGTTGTCGTCCTCCGGGCTCCCGGTGGGAGTGCAACTCGTCGGCCCCCAACACGGCGATGCCGTGGTACTGCGAGCGGCGGCGGCGCTCGAAGAAGCGCTCGGCTTCGAGGTCGTCGCGCCCATGACCGCGCCCGTGTGATCCCGCCCGTGTGATCGCGCGCTGGGCCCCGGCAGGTCCCGCCTCCCCTTCCGGTCCCGCGGGTCCACGACCGGAGCGGCTGGAGAAGCCCGGACCATTGGGGACCCCAGCGGCCGGCACCACCCATGTTCTGTCATAGCACCTGACAAGGTACCCGGACCCCTTGACTACTTGCCAGTCAGTAACTAACCTGATTTCTGCCACCAAGCGTGCGTGGGTAGCGTCACGGAGGGTGGTTGAAAGAGTTCTTCCGGTGGTCGGTGCGTCCTGTGCCCATGCTATCGGAAGGGCAGGGGAGGAGCTTGAGCAATTTCGGGGAAATTCTCTCCGGCCTTGCTCGGGTTCATAGACGGGGGTGTGGTGCGTGCGCGCCTGATCCCTGGTCGCAGACGGCAGAGGGGGTGATGTCGGGGCGTCCGTCCGTACGCCTGGTGTCTGTCCGACTGGCTGCGGTTTCGCGTGCAGGGATCCCTTTTCGATATGGCTTCGATATGGATGCCGCCGTCAGGGACCGCTCGCGTCGTGGCGTGATCTCACTCCGGCTCGTGCGGCAGTAGCCGCGGGAAAGCCTGATATCGACACCCGGGGCCTCCGGCGCCAATCGCCGGACGGTCGGGGGTCGGTCGCGCCCGGTGCGATGGATATGCAGAGACCTATTTCCCTTCCGATAAGGAGAAGTCTGTGAAACCACAATCCCTCAGGCGACGCATCGCCTCCGTGGGGCTTGCCGCCGCTATCGCGGCCAGCTTCGCCGGCGTTGCCGTCGCCACCGCCGTGAGTGGGACGGCTTCGGCCACCACCATCAACGACGGGTTCGACTGTTCGACCCAGCTCAGCACCACGAACAACATCTGCGTGGACGGCGGGTCGAACGCCACCACCACCGCGGGTGGCACGCTGACGGTGACGGCATCGTCAGGAGCCTTGACCCTCACCGGGGTGTACAACGACTTCCTCGGAAGCCTGGACACCTCGACGGGTGCGGTCAGCTTCCCGGCCAGCCAGGCGACCTGGATCTCGCCGCTCACCGGGACCCTGAGCGGGGTGACCGCCACCATCGCCATCACGGACAGCGGAACGGTGACCGGGAGCTATGACCCGACCACCGGAGCCGTGACCGAGTCCGGGACCCTGAGCGTCACCCTGGACAACACGGCGGCGGCGGGTACGGCCGGTATCTGTACCTACCCCCAGCCCTTCGACGTGAGCGGAACGCTGAGCGCGCCGACGGAGGTGGACAACACCTACCTCGAGACGACGGGCACGGTGGCCCAGGCCTCAACTCCGGTGGCGCTCACCTCGTCGAACGGCGTGGGCGAGGGCTGCGCCCTGGCCCAGTCGGTTCTGGCCGGTGCCACCCAGACCCTGACCCTGCCGGTGACGGCCTACGTGTACTCGCCGGTCACCCTGCCCACCCCGACCCTCCAGGTGAGCCCGACCTCGGGTAACCCGGGCACGACGGTGGACTTCACGGGCACGGGCTACGTCCCGGGCCAGAGCGTGAACGTGTCGTTCACCACGCCGGCAGCCGGTGAGACGGTGGACTCCACCACGGTGACCTCCACGTCGGCAGGTGACATCAGCGGCTCGATCGTGGACACCAACGAGGCGACCGGGGTCAACCCGTTGGTGGCGAGCTACACCTACGACGGTGTCACGCTCAGGGCCTCGGCGACCGAGACGGTGACGGCGCCCTACACGTGCACCACCGACGGGGCGACCGGTACGACGGCGTGCTCGATCTCCCAGGTGGCGGCGGTGACGGTGACCGGAGCGGCGCTCACGATCACGGAGAACAGCGCCGGCGGTGCCAACAACCAGACCGACGTCGTGCTCTCCAAGGTGACGTTGAACGGGACGTGGCAGACCACCTCGGGCTACCTGAACCCGGTGACGGTCGTCGACGCTCGGGGAACACTGGCCGGCTGGACGCTGACCGGGCAGTTCACCGCTCGGACGAAGACCGGCTTCTGGGCCTCGAACCCCAACGGCAACCCCGGTGCGTTCGAGAACGAGACACCCGTCGGCAACGCTCAGGACAACTACATCCGCTCGGCGCAGTTCAGCTGGACGCCCACGGCAAACGTCGGCACCGAGACCTTCAACGGCACGACCGTGCCGATGGGCCGGGCCAACGAGATCGCCCCGGGAGCCATGAGCACGCTGTCCACCAGCAAGGCCACCACGTTGTGCAGTGCCGCGGCCGGTGGCGGCGGTGGGACGTTCGTCTGCGGCGCTCCCGTCAGCCTCAACGTGCCACCGTGGGTCGCAGCAGGAACCTACGCTGCCACCCTCAACCTGGTGATCGGGTAGTCACCCGGTGAGAGACGGCGGCGCCCCACGAGTCGTGGCACGG
>JAKADK010000032.1 GCA_021820665.1 Actinomycetes bacterium
GTGGGTCGGCCCGTCCGGCCAGCGGCGGCCCCCGAAAGCCAGGGACGTGGAAGGACCGCGACGGTGCGTCCGGCCGTGGGTCGGCCCGTCCGGACAGCGGCGGCCCCCGAAAGCCAGGGACGTGGAAGGACCGCGACGGTGCGTCCGGCCGCTCAAGAGAGCAGACCGGGGAGTGGCGCGACGCCCGGGTCGTCCGGAAGGGTTGGGGCAGTGTGGCCCGCCGGGGGGCCAGCACGGTGCGGGAAGGTCCGCGAGGGACGCCGGGCGAACTTCGAGGCGGGCCCGCCGAGCCTGGGACGCCGACTGCGCGCGGCGCGTGGGTAGCCGACGAGTGGGTGCGTGACGACCATCTCCGGAGCTCGCCGCGTCCCGAGGCGCTGCGACCGCCGGCGTACCGTTCCGTGGCGCAGCCGGCGGAGGTGCCCGCCGACGTGCTCAACGAGCTGGCGACGGCGGCCGGCGCCGATTGGGGCCAGTTGCGAGAACGGATCACCGAACGGATGGGTGCCGGGATGGGCGCCTACGGGCGAGAGCGCTACCGGGATGCGTCACGCATCCTTAAGACCGTGGTCGATGCCGTGCCCAATGCCCCCTCGGTCCGTGAGCTCGTCGGTTTGAGCCAGTACCACCAGGGAAACTGGCGGGCCGCCCTCGTCCACCTCGAGGTCTTCACCGCACTCACCGGTTCGGTCGACCAGCATCCCGTGCGCATGGACTGTCATCGTGCCCTCGGTCGACCCAAGCGCGTCGAGGCACTCTACGACGAGCTCCGGCAGGGTTCGCCCGACCCCGAGGTCCTTTCGGAGGGGCGGCTCGTGCTGGCGGGCACGCGGGCAGACGCAGGGGACCTGGCGGGGGCGGTGAAGCTGCTCGTCGACGCAGGGGGAGGACGGCTGGTACGAAACCCGTCGGAGCGTCACCTCCGGCAGTGGTACGTGCTCGGTGACCTGATGGAGCGATCGGGCGAGCTGGCGAAGGCCAGGGAGCTGTTCTCCCGGGTCGCTGCGATCGACCCGGACGCCTACGACGTGGCCGGTCGCCTGGAGGCGCTCGGCCCGCCGGCGCGGGAGCGACGGCCAGCCAATCGCCGTTCGCGTACCCGTTAGGCTCGTCCCATGGACCTTGAACAGCTACTCGGCGACGAGGCAGCATTCCTCCTCGATCACCAGGCGACCGCCTTTCCTTCCGCCCTCCTGAGCCTGCCTGGCCCCGACTACATCGACCGCGTCCTGGTCGACTCCGACCGATCGCCCGCGGTGCTCCGGAACCTGGGCATGCTCTACGGCACCGGGCGGCTCGCCGGGACGGGGTACGTCTCCATCCTCCCGGTCGACCAGGGGATCGAGCATTCGGCGGCCGCGAGCTTTTCCGCCTTCCCCGCCTACTTTGATCCGGCGCGACTGTGCGATCTGGCCATCGCCGGCGGCTGCAACGCCATCGCCACGACGTTGGGTGGGCTCGGGATCGTGTCCCGACGTTATGCGCACCGGATCCCGTTCATCGTGAAGCTGAACCACAATGACTTCTTGAACTACCCGAACACCTACGACCAGGTGATGTTCGCCTCGGTGCGCCAGGCCGCCGACCTCGGCGCCATCGGCGTCGGCGCCACGATCTACTTCGGTTCCGACGGCGCCGATCGGCAGATCGGCGAGGTCTCCCGGGCGTTCGCCGAGGCCCACCGGCACGGGATGTTCACGGTGTTGTGGTGCTACCTGCGCAACAGCGCCTTCAAGCAGGGCGACGTCGACTACCACGTGTCGGCCGACCTCACCGGGCAGGCCAACCACCTGGGCGTGACGATCGAGGCCGACCTCATCAAGCAGAAGCAGCCGGAGAACAACGGTGGGTACAACGCGCTCCACTTCGGGAGGACCGACCCGCGCGTCTACAGCGAGCTGACCACCGATCATCCGATCGACTTGACCCGGTGGCAGGTGGTGAACTGCTACGCAGGTCGGATCGGCCTCATCAACTCGGGCGGCGAGTCGAAGGGCGACGACGACCTGGCTCAGGCGGTCCGTACCGCCGTGATCAACAAGCGGGCCGGGGGGACTGGTCTGATCGTCGGGCGGAAGTCCTTCCAACGGCCCACCGACGAGGGCGCGGCGCTCATCCGCGCCATCCAGGACGTCTACCTCGATCCGGGTGTGACGGTGGCGTAGGAGCCGCGTCGGAGGCGCGTGGGACCGGCGGCACATCTCGTGAGCACGCCGGGCAGGCGGTGTGCTCCGTGCGTGGGTGGCGTCGTCGGTGCGACGGATCGGGAGCGACCGACGTCATCCCGGGCTCCGGCTCGTGGGGGGGTACACTGCGGGAGGACGGTGGGGGTGGTCCAGCGAGCCTCGGCCCGTCCCTCCCCCGCCCGCTCGGATCGCGTGCGCCCTTGCGCCCGACCGGGGGTGTGCTGGACGTCAGCGAGGGCAGCGAGGCAGTGACAGAGGAGCATGGTGACCGACACCACGACGAACCACGAACCATCCCGGGTGCTCGACCGGGTGGTCATCCGCTTTGCCGGCGACTCCGGAGACGGCATGCAGCTCGCCGGCGACCGGTTCACCACCTCGTCGGCCCTCCTCGGGAACGACCTGGCGACGTTACCGGACTTTCCCGCCGAGATCCGGGCGCCGGCGGGGACGCTGGCCGGGGTGTCCGCCTTCCAGGTCCACATCTCCGACCACGACATCCTCACGCCGGGTGACGACCCGAACGTGCTGGTGGCGATGAACCCGGCCGCGCTACGCGCCAACCTGCCCACGCTGCCACCCGGGGCGACCATCATCGCCAACGTGGACGCCTTCGACGACCGCAACCTGGGCAAGGCCGGTTTCGCGCACAACCCGCTGGCGGACGGCAGCCTGTCGGCGTACACCGTCTACGAGGTGCCGATGACGTCGATCACCACCGAGGTGTGCAAGGAAGCTGGCGTCAAGCCCCGGGATGCCGAGCGATCGAAGAACTTCTTTGCGCTCGGCCTCATCAGTTGGCTCTATACGCGCCCCCTCGACCCGACGGTCGAATGGATCGAGGCACGGTTCTCGTCCAACCCGATGGTGAAAGAGGCCAACCTCCGGGCCCTGAAGGCGGGGTTCCATTTCGGCGAGACGGCCGAGCTGTTCGAGTCGTCCTACGAGGTCCGGCCGGCTCCGCTCGAGCCCGGTGAGTACGTCAACGTGACGGGCAACACCGCTGTGGCATGGGGCCTCATCGCCGCGTCCCGGGTGAGTGGGCTGCCACTCTTCCTCGGCACCTACCCGATCACCCCGGCGTCCGACATCCTCCACGAGCTGTCGAAGCACAAGAATTTCGGGGTGCGCACCTTCCAGGCCGAGGACGAGATCGCCGGAGTCGGCGCCGCCCTCGGCGCCGCGTTCGGAGGGGCGCTCGGGGTCACCACCACGTCGGGCCCCGGCCTCGATCTGAAGGCCGAGACCATCGGACTGGCCGTCAGCCTCGAGCTGCCGCTCGTCGTCGTCGACATCCAGCGCGGCGGGCCGTCGACCGGGCTGCCGACGAAGACCGAGCAGGGCGACCTCCTGCATGCCATGTACGGCAGGCACGGCGAGGCCCCGTTGCCGATCGTCGCCGCGTCGACACCGTCCCACTGCTTCGACGTGGCGCTGGAAGCCGTCCGGCTGGCAGTGAAGTACCGAACCCCGGTCATCCTCCTCTCGGACGGCTACCTGGCCAATGGCACCGAGCCGTGGCGTCTGCCCGACGTGGAGCGCCTGCCCCGGATCGATCCGGACTTTGCCACTGCGCCCAACCACACCAGGCCGGATGGTACCGAGGAGCTCTGGCCCTACCAGCGGGACGAGGCAACGTTGGCTCGCCCGTGGGCGCCACCCGGCGTGGCCGGGTTGGAGCACCGCATCGGGGGACTGGAGAAGTCGGATGGGTCGGGGAGCGTGGCCTACGACGGAGCGAACCACGAGCGGATGACCCGGCTGCGAGCGGCGAAGATCGCCGGGATCACCGCCGACATCCCGCTGGTGGAGGTGGACGACGAGCAGGCGGGCGCCACCGTGCTGGTCGTCGGATGGGGCTCGACCTACGGGGCGATCGCCGCCGGCGTCCGTCGGGTTCGAGCACTCGGTCACCAGGTGGCCCACGCTCACCTGACCCACCTGAACCCGTTCCCCCCGAACTTGGGCGACGTGCTCAGGTCGTACCGCTCGGTGCTGGTGCCCGAGGTGAACCTGGGGCAGCTCAGCCGGCTCCTCCGGGCCGAGTACCTCGTCGACGTCGTCTCCTTCACGAAGGTGCAGGGTGTTCCGTTCCGGGCGGCGGAGATCGAGTCGGCCATCCTCCACCAGGTGGATGCCGAGGCGCGGCGCGAAGAAGAGGCCGGTGCAGGTTGGCCGGCGTCCGCCGGCGGTGAGCAGTGAGCCCCGGAAGCGGAGTGGGCATCGGGAACAGGGGCGAGCGCGCACGCGGCCATGGGGCTCGTGGGGGACAGGAAGGGATGGTGGACCGTCGATGACCGATCTGGCCGAGCCGGGAGCGATCACCCAGACGACGCGGAAGGACTGGACCTCGGACCAGGAGGTCAGGTGGTGTCCGGGCTGCGGCGACTACTCCATCCTCGCCGCTGTGCAGATGCTCCTGCCCGAGCTCGGGGTGAGGCGGGAGAACACCGTCTTCCTTTCGGGGATCGGGTGCGCCGCCCGCTTTCCCTACTACATGAACACCTACGGCCTGCACTCCATCCACGGTCGTGCACCGGCCATCGCCACGGGACTGGCCGCCACCCGTCCCGACCTCGATGTGTGGGTGGTCACCGGTGATGGTGACTCGCTCTCCATCGGCGGGAACCATCTCATCCACGCCCTCCGGAGGAACATCAACATCACCATCCTCCTCTTCAACAACCAGATCTACGGGCTGACGAAGGGCCAGTACTCGCCGACCTCCGAGGTGGCGAAGGTCACCAAGTCGACGCCGTTCGGCTCGCTCGAGCGGCCGTTCAACCCGCTCAGCCTGGCTCTCGGCGCGGAGGCGACCTTCGTGGCGCGCACCCACGACATGGATCGCAAGCACATGATGGAGACGTTCCGCCGGGCCCACGATCACCGGGGCGCGTCGTTCGTCGAGATCTACCAGAACTGCAACGTCTTCAACGACGGTGCGTTCGCCCAGATCACCGGGAAGGACAACCGGGGCGAGATGCTGATCCCGCTCGTCCACGGCGAGCCCATCCGGTACGGGCCCGAGGGTGAGCACGGGGTCGTCCTCCGAGCGGACGGCAGCATCTCGCTCGTGGAGGTGGCGGACGTCGACGAGTCCGACCTCCTGGTCCACGACGAGCACCGTGACAATCCCGGCCTCGCCTTTCAGCTCTCCCGACTGTCTCGGGGGCCGTTCGAGCCCACACCGATCGGCGTCTTCCGCGACGTTGAACGAGCCGAGTACGGTGCGGAGATGGCCCGACAGATCGAGGAGACCACGGCCAGGAAGGGCCCCGGCGACCTCCGGGACCTGCTGCGGTCCGGGTCTTCGTGGACGGTGTCCTGAGACGGTGTCCTGAGGGAGACCGCGGTGCGCCCCGGGTGCAGGCGAGGAGCGGGCCGACGGGCGGGGGCGGGTCGGGGGAGGGCGTGCGTCCAGGTGGCAACCGTCACAGCATCCGGTAGACCATGCCCGAACGGGGCTTGGGCCAGAAGTAGGTCGTCTTCGGGGGCATGAGCCGACTGGTCATCGCGTAGTCGGCGATCTGCGCAACGGTCGGAGCGCGCAGAAGGAACACGGCGTCGGCGCTGCCGTCGGCCGCGGCTCTCGTGGCTTCGTCCGTCGAGTAGCAGTAGCTGAGCTGGTGGGGAGGCAGGGAGGCGAGCACCGCGTCGAGGAGTGCGGCGTCGGGATCGCCGGCCCCGGGGATGGCCGTCGCGGCGGCGTCGCCGGTGCCGCCGGTGGCCCCAGCGGCGCCGATGCTTCCGTGAGGCTCTCCGTCGTCAGCTCGGACGTCGGGGTGATCGGGGTGATCCCGACGAGGCCGGGCGCGGAGCGCCCAGACGCGTCCGGCGCGGAGGAGCGCCAGCGAGGGGTGGTTGGCCAGCGTCGCCAGCGCCTCGCCGTCCACCGGACCGAGGGGGAGGATGTCGAACCATCGCTCTAGCATGGCTACGAGGTCGATCTGGCCATCGATCCCGGTGACCGCCCGGTGGACGGGTCCGACGACGGTCTGGGCCTGCGACAGTGGGGCGACGAAGGCCATGATGGCTGCGGCCCCCGTGGCCCAGGGGGGCTCGTCACCGGCCCCGGGGCCGCACTCCGCCTGGTAGGCAAGGGCAGTCCGATACCGGTGGTGGCCGTCGGCGATGACGACCGGCGCGGCCGCCACCGCGACGTCGAGCGTGCGATGGACCACGGGATCGGTCACGGTCCAGAGCTCGTGGAGGACGCCGTCGTCGTCGACTACGGAGAGAGCGGGGGCCGATCGGGTCGCGGAGGTGACGTCGAAGGTCGGGGCAAGGGAGAGCCCCCAGATCGGCGAGAGGTTGGCGCGGGTTGCCCGGAGCAGGTCGAGCCGGTCGGTGCGCGGTGCCGAGAGGGTCTCCTCGTGGGGGAGGATGGTCGGACCGCCAGGGCCGAGCCGGAGGGCGCCGATGACCCCGGTGATCGCACCGCACCCGACTGGCGGGGTCATCCGGTACGGGTAGAGGGCGGGCGCGCGCTCTCGCACGAGGAGACCTTCCCGCAGCCAGCGATCGAGCAGGCCGGCCGCGTGACGGTACCGGTCCACACCGTCGGGTCCCGGCACGGGTAGCTCGACGTGGACGGCGTTGGCGGGATGCCGGGCGGCCAGCTCGGCGCGTTGCGCAGGGGAGATCACGTCATAGGGTGGGGCCATGACGGCGCCCAGGTCGACGGCGGTGAGGTCGTAGCGGAGACCGATGAAGGCCTCGAACGCGGGCATGTCCACGGCCTAGCACACGTAGCACAGCGGTCATCCGGGTCTGTCCCCGCCGTCACCGCCCGCCCGTGTGGTGGCCACCGCCCGCCCTGTGGTGGCCAGGGACTGTGGTGCCGTCGCCAGGGGTTGTGGCCGCCGCGGCGATCCCCTACATTCGCGCCGTGACTTCTCGGATCGGGTGCGGCGCGAGCGCTCCGGGCTCCGGCGGACAGGAGATCTGGTGACGGACGGCAGTCGGGATATCGCCGGCACGGAAGGCTCCGATGGCGACCAGCGCATCTTGCGCATCGGGGAGGCGGCCCAGGAGCTCGGTGTGTCGCCTCGAACGCTCCGGTGGTACGAGGAGCTGGGCCTGTTGGCACCGGCGGGCTACTCGGCCGGCGGCGCCCGCCGCTACTGCCGTGGCGATCTGGATCGCGTGGTCCACATCCGGGAGCTCCAGGCGCTCCTGGGCTTCGACCTCACCGAGATCAAGGAGCTGCTCCGCGCCGAAGACTCCCTGGCGGGGCTGCGATCGGAGTACCGCTCCGGGGCCGATGACGACCGACGCCGGGAGATCCTGGAAGAGGCGCTTGCGATCAACGCCCGGTTGGCGGGCTTGGTGGCGGCGAAGCAGGCTCGCCTCGAGCGAATGACCGCCGATCTCGACGCCAAGAACCGCCGGTACCGCAAGCTCCTGCGTGACCTCGGCCGTCCCGTTCGGCGCTGACCCAGGTCCAGCTCACGCGATCCGGGTCAGTGGCGGCCAGGTTCGCCCCGACGTGGCCCGGTCAGCGAGGTGTGGCCCGGTCACCGAGAGCCCGGTCACCGAGACATGGCCCGGTCAGCGAGGTGTGGCCCGGTGGAGGGGCGCGTTCAGGCAGCCAGCCGCCGCCGGCCGTTGAGGGAGAGGACCTCGTTCGCACCCCACAGGAGCAGGGCGAGGACGCCGAAGGCGGCGGCCAGCTCGACGACGGCGTGCCAACCCCCGGCGGCGTACGTGACTCCGGTCGTCGCCGATCCGAGCGAGCCCCCGATGAAGTAGGTCACCATGTACCCGGAGTTGAGGCGGCTCCGCGCTTCGGGTCGGAGTGCGTAGATGAGCTGCTGGTTTTGGATCTGGATCGACTGGATGCCGAGATCGACGAGCAGGACGCCAGCCATGAGCGGGATGAGGTGAGTGGTCCCGATGAAGAGGAGCCAGCACGACCCCACCACGATGCACAGCGAGAGGCCGCTCGTCAGGCGCTCGTAACCCCGATCGGCGAGGCGTCCGCTGAACGACGCGGCCAGCGCGCCACCCGCGCCGAGCAGGCCGAACAGCCCGATGACTGCCTGGCTGTAGTGGTATGGCGACGCTGCCAGCAAGAACGCGATGCTCGTCCACATGACGTTGAACGTGGCGAACGCCAGGGCGCCGAGTACCGAGCGCAGCCGCAGCACGCGTTCGGTACGCATCAGGTGGACGACGGATCCGAGCAGCTCGGTGTAGCGGATCGCCGGTCGGTCGTCCTCGCCCGGGAGCACGCGCAGGAGCGTGCCGGCCAGCGCCAGCATTGCCACCCCGGCTACGGCGTAGACCGTTCGCCACCCCGCTACCTGGGCGATGAGGCCGGCGAAGGTCCGCGCCAGGAGGATGCCGAGCAGGAGCCCGCTCATGACGGTCCCGACCACTCTGCCCCTCGTGGCGTCGTCGGCGAGATGAGCGGCGAAGGGAACCAGGATCTGGGCGACGACGGAGCAGATGCCGGCGACGATGACTGCCACGATGAGGATGGCGATGGAGGGCGCCAGGGAGGCGACGAACAGCCCGACGCTGGCGCCGAGGAGCACGATGGGGATGAGGCGGCGGCGGACCAGCAGGTCACCGAGGGGCACGAGGAACGCCAGGCCGACGCCGTAGCCGATCTGGGACCCGGTGACGGCGAGGGACACGACGCCCGAGCCCGTGTGGAACGTCCGAGCGATGGTCGGCAGCAGGGGCTGGGCGTAGTACAGGTTGGCGACGGACATCCCGCAGGCGATCCCGAAGATCACCGTGAGGAGAGGTGTCATGCGCGTCCGGGTCGGCGTCAGAACCATGACGTGAGGGAGCATACGGGGAGGAGGGGGAGAGTCGAGCACCCCGTTGCCCTCCGTGCGTCGGCCCCCGGGAGGCGCGCCGAGATACCCGTAGACTCGTCCCCGTGGAGGCCACGGCGAACGGGCGCGAGCGAGGTGTGGGCAGTGTCGAGGTCCCTCCGGGTGGAGGGGTCCCGCCGGAACCGGCCACGCCGATCGGGGTCGACACCGACCCCGATCGCCTGGATCGAGTCCTCACGGTGCCCAATGGCATCACGGTCGTGCGCCTGGCCTGTATCCCGCTGTTCGTCTGGCTCCTCTTCGGTGCTCGGCGCCAGACCGATGCCGCCGTCCTGCTCGGTGCTCTGGGGGCGACGGATTGGATCGACGGGCAGGTGGCACGGCGATGGCACCAGGTCTCGACCCTGGGCAAGGTCCTCGACCCGGTGGCTGACCGGCTCCTCGTGGGGACGGCGGTGATCGCCGTCGTGGTCTACGGGGCCGTTCCCGTGTGGTTCGCCGCCGCCACGCTGGCCCGAGAGGCTCTCGTCTCCGCCGCGGTGCTCGTGCTGGCATCGCTGGGCGCGGAGCGCATCGACGTGCTCGTGGTCGGGAAGGCGGGTACGTTCGCACTCATGTTCGCGTACCCGGCGTTTCTTCTCGGAGACGGGAGGGCGGTGTGGCAGGGCGACGTCCGCCTGGCGGCATGGACCACCGGCGTGGTGGGCCTTGCGCTGGCCTGGGTGGCGGCGGGGGCCTACGTGCCCGTGGCTCGCCGCGCTCTCCACGCCGGTAGAGCGGGCGAGGCAGGAAGAAGGGGAGGGACAGCGACATGAAGGCAGTCATCATGGCGGGCGGGGAGGGAACCCGGCTCCGGCCGCTCACCTCGAACCAACCCAAGCCGATGCTCCCCATGGCCAACCGCCCGATGATGGAGCACGTCGTCAACCTCCTCCGGAACCACGGGTTCGAGGACATCGTGGTCACCGTGGCCTTCATGGCAAACGCGATCCGCACCTACTTCGGCGATGGCTCGGAGTTCGGGGTGCGGATGGTCTACGCCACCGAAGAGACGCCGCTGGGCACAGCCGGCTCGGTCCGCAACGCCCGTGACGAGCTCGAGGAGCGATTTCTCGTGATCTCCGGGGACGTGTTGACCGATATCGACCTCAGCCGGGTGGTCTCGTTCCACGAGCAGCACGGCGCTGTGGCCACGCTGGCGTTGAAGGCGGTGGACAACCCGCTGGAGTTCGGGATCGTGATCACCAACGACGACGGCTCGGTCGAGCGGTTCCTGGAGAAGCCCACCTGGGGCCAGGTGTTCAGCGACACGATCAACACGGGAATCTACGTCCTGGAGCCCGAGATCTTCGACTTCATCCCGGCCGGTCGGCCGGTGGACTTCTCCGGGGAGTCGTTCCCGGCCATGCTGGAGGCCAAGCGCCCGCTCTTCGGCTACGTCGCCGACGGGTACTGGGAGGACGTGGGGACGCTCGAGGCGTACCTCCGTGCCCACCAGGACATCATGGACGAGCGGGTCCAGGTGGAGATCGAGGGCTTCCCGCTGCGCTCGGGGGTGTGGCTGGGGAAGGGGAGCGAGATCGATCCCACGGTGGAGGTTGCCGGTCCGGCCATCATCGGCGAGAACTGCGTGATCGGACCCCAGGCCCGTCTCGGGTCGTACTGCACCCTCGGTTCCAACGTGCGGATCGGAGATGCCGGGGCGCTCGAGCGCTCCATCGTCCACGACAACGTCTACCTCGGGGCCGGCGTCCGGATCGACGGGAGCGTGCTCGGCCGCGGCGGTGACCTCCGGCAGGGCGTACGGTGCGAAGAGGGCGTCGTGCTGGGCGAGCAGTGCTTCGTCGGCGCCCACGCCGAGCTGAAGACGGGGGTGAAGGTCTACCCGTTCAAGACGGTGGAGGCCGGTGCGACGGTCAACTCGTCGATCGTGTGGGAGTCCCGAGGGGCGCGTTCGCTCTTCGGCGGGGATGGGGTCCAGGGTCTGGCAAACGTCGACATCAGCCCGGAGCTCGCCGTTCGACTGTCGATGGCCTGGGCTTCCACGCTGGAGAAGGGCAGCGTCGTCGCCATCAGCCGGGACACGAGCCGTGCCGCACGCGTGTTGAAGCGGGCGATCATGGTCGGGTGCAACGCGGCGGGGGTGAACGTCTACGACCTGGAGGCCGCCACCGTGCCCGTCACGCGCTTCCAGGTTCGGTCGTCTGCCAGCCTTGCCGGCCTCACGGTGCGGCTCGCGCCGGACGACCCGCAATCGGTGGTGATCCGCTTCTTCGACGAGAACGGCATCGACATCGACGAGACGACGCAACGGAAGATCGAGCGGCTCTACCACCGGGAGGACGTGCGCCGGGTGCTGGCGCGTGAGATCGGCGACATCGGCTTCCCGTCGCGGGCGCTCGAGTACTACACCGCGGCACTGATCGAGTCGGTCGACCTGTCCGGGGTCTACGCCGCCGGGGTCAAGCTGGTGCTCGACTACTCGTTCGGCACCGCCAGCTTCGTCATGCCCAACCTCTTGTCGAAGGTCGACGCCGAGGTGCTCGTGGTCAACCCCTTTGCCAACACCGGCGGCGTGATGCGTTTCGATCGCCAGGCGAGCGCGGCGCGGGTGGCGGAGCTGGTCCGGGCCTCCGGCGCATCGTTCGGCGCCGTGATCGACCCCGGAGGCGAGCACGTCACCGTGGTCGACGACAGCGGTCACGTGCTCAGCGACGACGAGACCCTGCTCGTTCTGCTCAGCCTCGTGACCGAGGCGATGCCCGGTGTGCCGGTGGCGCTCCCGGTGGCTGCCTCCCGGGTCGCCGAGGAGATCTGCTCCCGTGCCGGATCGGACATCGTCTGGACGAAGCTGTCGACCTCCCACCTCATGGAGGTGGCGGCGAGTGGGAAGGTAGGGTTTGCCGCCAGCCAGACGGGGGGGTTCATCTTCCCACGCTTCCTTCCCGCCTACGACGGAGCCGCCACCCTGGCGAACCTCCTGGCCATGCTGACGTCGACGGGCCGGCGCCTCTCCGACCTGGTCGCCACGCTGCCGCCGGTGCACATCGCCCACCAGGCAGTGCACACCCCGTGGGAGATGAAGGGGACGGTGATGCGGACCTTCCTCGAACGATCGGCTGACCGCCGGCTAGTGCTGGTGGACGGCGTGAAGATCGAGGAGGACGACGGCTGGGCGCTCGTGCTGCCCGATCCCGAGGAGCCGCTCACCCACGTGTGGGCCGAGGCGCCGAGCGAAGCCCAGGCGGAAGCCCGGGCCCAGGAGCATGCCGTTCGCTTACGCCAGCTCCTGCGGTGAGGCGGGTCCGACGTCTGGGGTCGGGTAAGGTCCGTCCATGGACGTTCCTCAGGACTGCCGGTACTCGAAAGACCATGAATGGGTTCGGTCGGAGGGAGGGCGGGTCCGGGTCGGGATCACCGACTTCGCCCAGGACGCCCTCGGGGACATTGTGTTCGTCTCGCTGCCGGCGGTGGGTACGACCGTGGCCGCCGGCGACGTGATCGGTGAGGTCGAGTCCACCAAGTCGGTGTCGGAGCTCTATGCCCCGGTGGCTGGTGAGGTCGTCGCCGTGAACGAGGCGCTGGCCGACGCGCCCGAACGGCTGAACCAGGATCCCTACGGCGAGGGCTGGGTCTGCGAGGTCGTCGTGGCGTCCGGCTCGGATCCGACGACGGGTCTGATGGACGCCGCCTCCTATCGGGCGTTGACCGACGGCTGAGCGGGCGCCTCGGGCGCGCCCCGGCACCGCGGGCGATCCCCGCGGATGGCGCCGTTGCCAGCGGCTACCGTGAGGGACGTGTTCTGTCACAATTGCGGTCACCGGAACCCCGAGGGCGTGCGGTTCTGCTCCTCGTGCGGGTCGGAGCTGCTCGTCGCCGGATCGGACACGACGGTCACCCTTCATCCGGTCGAGGATGGGAACGACATCGATGACGAGTCGAGTGTCACGGCGCTCGAGCTGCCGCGAGGGACCGGCATGCTCGTCGTCAAGCGGGGTCCGAGCACCGGGGTGCGGTTCGTGTTGGACAAGGACCTGATCCGGGCGGGCCGTCACCCAGAGAGCGACATCTTCCTCGACGACATCACCGTCTCGCGCCGCCACGCCGAGTTCGTGACCGACGCCGGCGGGACCGCGGTCCGGGACGTCGGCTCCCTGAATGGCACGTATGTCAATCGCGAGCGCATCGAGGAGGTGCGGCTGTCGAGTGGGGACGAGGTGCAGATCGGGAAGTTCAAGCTGGTGTACCTCGTGGCACTTGGCGAATGAACACGGTGCCGGTGTGGTCGGTGGCGGACGGTTGACCGTGGCTTCCCGCTCGTACCTGTCCATCGGCGACGTCCTGACGCTGCTCCGACGGGAGTTTCCCGACATCACGATCTCGAAGATCCGCTTCCTAGAGAGCCAGGGTCTGGTCAACCCGGAGCGCACCCCGTCTGGGTACCGGAAGTTCTACGACCACGACGTGGAGCGGTTGCGTTGGGTGCTCGTCCAGCAGCGCGAGCACTTCCTCCCCCTGCGGGTGATCAAGGACCGCCTCGACGGTGCCGCCGACGGGTCGCTGCCCCCGGAGGAGGCCCCCGCCGACCGGGCGGTTGTCACCGGTGAGGACGGCGCGGGGATGGAGCACGACGCCGGGGTTCCCGCGGCGAGCCAGCCGGCCGTCATCGTCGGTGTCGGTGCCCGGACCGGGATCGGCCGGGAAGGGGCTGGTTTCCCGAATGCCATCGCCGACCCGGCGCCAATGGTGGCCGTGGAGGAGGACCGACAGGCCTGGAGCCGGGAGGCCGTGGTTCCCATCGAGGGACGTCCGGTGCGGTCGGCTGAGTGGAGCCGGAGCGGAGAGCGCGCCCGGGGCGAGACCGGTGGCGAGCCAGCGGAGCCCAGTGGCGGCGGCGAGCGCAGGACCCCTGAGAACAGGCCGCCCGGCGAACGCCGGCGCGGTCCCGGGGTGCCGGATGACGAAGGCGGCCGGCAGGGCCGCCCGGCCACGATGCCGCCCGAGTCGTCGGCAGTCGCCCGACGCGCCGTCCAGCCCCCAGCTGAGCAGCTCGCACCTGCCCCGCCTGCCCCGCCTGCCCCGCCGCCAGCGGAGCGGTTCCCGGCGGCCGGCGTCGGGGTGGGCCCCCTCTGGGTGGAGGCGGGAGAGGGAGGCGGCTACACCCACGAGGAGCTGGCCGCGGCCAGCGGGCTCACGCCGGAGCACGTTGCCGACCTGAGGTCGCACGGCCTGATCGCGCCCGAGGTCATCGGGGGCAGCGAGATCTACGATGCCGATGCCCTGAGCGTCGCCCGGTTGGCATCCCGCTTCGCGGCGTTCGGGGTGGAAGCGAGGCATCTCCGGCTCTACAAGAACGCCGCCGAGCGGGAAGCGGGGTTCGTGGAGCAGGTGATCCTGCCGTTCGTCCGGCAGCGGAACCCCGAGGCACGAGCACAGGCGCGCCAGACCTCGGCCGATCTCCTCCGTCTGGGTCGGGAGCTGCGGGAGGTCCTGGTCGACCGCGCCCTCCGGGACCTGCTCCGGCGACGGTGAACCACCCTGGCAGTGGTCCGTCGGTATGTCGGCGTCGGCGCGCGTCCTCGGGGCCACCGGGTCCAACCCGGTGGGTGGTGCGGTCGCGGACCCGGCGCGCCGCGAGTAAGTTGCAGGGCATGGTCGAAGTCCGGCTCCGGGCGGTGCGTGTTGACCTCCAGTCGAACACCCCCGTGCTCCTTCTCCAGGAGCAAGAGGGCCTGGAGCGGACGCTGCCGATCTTCATCGGGGCGCCGGAGGCGACGGCCATCGCCTTCGCTATCCAGGGTATGGACACCCCTCGCCCCATGACCCACGACCTCATCCGCGACCTGCTCGAGGTGCTCTCGACCGATGTCGTCCGTGTCATGATCACCGAGCTGCGAGGCTCGACGTACTACGCCGAGATCGTCCTCCGTCGGGAGGGTGGCGAGGAGCTCGCGGTCTCGTCCCGTCCGTCGGACGCCGTGGCGGTGGCCGTCCGCACCGGGACGCCGCTGTACGTCAACGACGAGCTCATGGACGCCCAGGGCATGCTCCTCCCGATCGACGACGACGACAGCGGTGGTGAGGACGAGGAGGGCGCCAGCGACGAGGAGGGCGCCACCGCCAATCCCGACGAGCTGGTGGGCGAGTTCCGGACGTTCCTCGACACCATTCGGCCTGAGGACTTCTCTCCCTGATCCTCGTCTCGCCCTGTGCGGCCGGCCGGCGGGTCGGGACCGGCCCTGCCTCTGTCAGCCGGCACCCGGACCCGGGCGCCCCGGCGCGCCGTTGTCCACGGGTGAGGCATCCCCACCCCAGGGAGCGACCAGGATGCGCCCGCGGACGCCGCCGTGGAGCACCGCGGCGAGCGCGCCGGGGAGGCCGGCCAGACCCACCTCGTCCATCGCCATCCGGTCCAGCACGGCGTCCGGCCAGGCTCCGGCCAGCTGGCTCCAGATGGCCCGCCGCTCGTCGGCGGGCGTCTGGACGCTGTCGATCCCGATGAGCGAGACATCCCGGACGATGAACGGGTAGACCGTCGTGACCAGGTCCGGCCCGCCGGTGAGCCCGCTGGCCGCCACCGCGCCGCCGTAGCGGACCGTACGCAGCACGCTGGCCAGCGTGGCACCGCCAACACAGTCGACCGCGCCCGCCCACGTCTCGGGCCCGAGGACCCGTTCGGTTCGCTGGTCGAGCTCCCCCCTCCCGATGACCGCACGGGCACCCAGGGCTTCCAGGTAGGCGTGCTCGGAAGCCTTCCCGGTGCTGGCGACCACGTCGAAGCCACGGGCGGCGAGGAGGGAGACGGCGAGGCTCCCGACGCCGCCAGACGCCCCGGTCACCAGGATCGGGCCAGTGCCTGGGCGGATGCCGTGCCGTTCGAGCCGGAACACCGAGAGGGCGGCCGTGAAGCCCGCCGTCCCGATGACGGCTGCGCGCCTCGGGTCGAGGCCGGTGGGCAGCGGGACGACCCAGGAGGCGGGAACCCGAGCAAACTGGGCGAAGCCGCCAAAGTGAGCGATGCCCAGGTCGTTGCCGTGCACGACGACGACCTGCCCGGTGGCGATCGTCGGGCTGTCTGAGGCGAGCACGGTGCCCACCAGGTCGACACCGGGGACGAGCGGGGAGAGCCTGGCCACCCGGTTGCCCGGGACGGTGACCATGCCGTCCTTGTAGTTGACCGCCGACCAGTCGACCCGGATGGTGACGTCACCGGCGGGGAGCTTCGCGGTCGGCAGCCGGCGCACGCCGGCGACGACCTCCTCGCCACGGCGTTCGACCACGAAGGCGTCGAAGGTCGGCGGGAGCCCTGGCTGTCGGACGTCGCCGACGCTGCTCGCGTCGGTTGGCGCGTCGTCGCTGCCGACGTTCAGCCGTCCGGTGGCGTCTCTCTGGGGGGCTGGCTCTCCTGCTGCGTGCATGGGAAGGTACGGTACCCAGATCGTGGAACGGCCGCCGAGCGATCCGGGTGGTGCGGGTGGTGGCCCCGCGGCGCCGTGGACCATCGAGGGTGCGGCGACGATGCGGGTGGCGAGAGGCACGCTGGCGGCCGGCGGGGGGGCGTGCACCTGGCTCGAACGCCCGTCTGACGAGCAGGGTCGCACCGTGCTCGTCCGGTGGGCTGGCGCCGGCGATCCGGTCCGGGTGTCACCACCGGGCATGGGGATCGCCAGTCGCGTCCACGAGTACGGCGGCGGGGCGGCGTGTGTGCGGGGCACCACGGCGTACGTCGTGGCCCAGGTCGACCAGCAGGTCTATCGGCTGGAGCTCCGTCCCGACGGCACGACCGCCACCCCGTACCGCCTCACGCCTGCCCGGGGGCCTTCGACCGCTCCCCCCGGACCGGTGGGCGACCTGCCGGTCCGCTACGGCGATCTCACCACCGACCCGTCAGGTCGGTGGGTGGTATGCGTCGAGGAGTCTTACGAACCGACAGGGTGTCGCCACCGGATCGTCGCCATCGAGGCGAAGGAAGAGACTGATCGGGCTCCGGTCGTCCTCGTCGACCGCGGCGACTTCGTGGCGGCTCCCAGGGTGTCGGTGGACGGGGGGTACCTGGCCTGGATCACCTGGGACCGTCCGGCGATGCCCTGGGACGACTCCATGCTCCGTGTCGCCCGGCTCGATGTCGTCGACGGCAGCCCCCGCCTCCACGCGGACCACGAGGTGGCGGGGGGCTCCGGATCGTCGGTCGGTCAGCCGGTCTGGTGCCGGGACGGCTCCCTCGTGTTCGCGTGGGACCGGGATGGATGGTGGCAGCCTTACCGCGTGGCCGACCCCTCCCGCCCGGGCGGCCCCGTCCGTATGGTCGGCGAGCGCGCCGAGGTCCACGAGCCGGACTGGGTGCTTGGGATCCGGACGATCGCCGAGGCCGCTGGCGGGTCGATCCTCTGCCGGGTCGGGCGCCCCGACGGCGACGAGCTGGTCCGTCTGTGGCCACCCGAGACCGTGGCCGACGATGCCGGCGTCGACGACGCTCGTGGAGGGCTCGCCGGCGTGGCCGGCATCGGGGCCGACCGATGGCGCCTGGAGCGGATCGCGCTTCCGGCCGTGGCCATCGCCGGCGTCGCGGTGCCCTCAGACGAGGATCACATCGCGTTCGTCACCGGCGCGAGCCCGGAGGAGAGCTCCGTGGTGTGGCGGGTGGACCTCGGGCACCGAGGCACTCCGGGGGCCGGCGTACAGGCCATCACCCTGCCGGCGGCCGCCTCGCTCCCGGTGGTCGCCGGTGAGGCGCTGGTTGTGGAGACCCCGACCGGCTCCGTCCCCGGCCGGATCTACCTGCCCGGGGCCCCCGGGGGGAACCGGCTCCCGCCACCCGTGGTGGTGGTGTGCCACGGCGGTCCGACCGGGGCGTGGCAACGGGGGCTCGATCCCGTCGTGCAGCTTCTCACCAGCCGCGGCATCGCCGTGGCCGCGGTCGACTTCCGCGGGAGCAGCGGGTACGGGCGGGAGCATCGCCAGCGGATCCGCGGCCGATGGGGGGTCGACGACGTGCTCGACGTGGTGGCGTTCGCCGAGGCTCTGGCGGCGAGCGGCAGGGTGGATGGCACGCGGATGGTGGTGCGGGGCACGAGCGCGGGCGGGTTGACGGCGCTCGGCTGCCTCGTCCGCTCCGATCGCTTCGTCGGTGCCGTGGCGTGGTACGGCGTCACGGACCTGGAGGCACTGGCGACGACGACGCACCCGTTCGAGGCCCACTACCTGGACGGGCTGGTGGGCCCACTTCCGGAGGCCCGGGACGCCTACCGGGAGCGGTCGCCTCGGTGGAGCACGGACCGCATCTCCGGCGCCGTGCTGCTGTTCCACGGAAGCGCCGACCCCGTGGTCCCTGCCGAACAGACCCGGCAGTTCGCCGAGGCGCTCGTCCGCCGGGGCGTGCGCTGCGAGTACCGCCTGTTCGAGGGTGAGTCCCACGGGTTCCGCCGTCCCGAGACCCTGGTCGCCTGCCTCACCGACGAGCTGGCCTTCCTCGGTTCGCTGTTCGCCGTTCCCGGCCCGGGACGCAAGGGGACCCAATCCGGCGCTGGGGTGTCCGGTGCGGCGTCGGACACCTCCGGTAGGTTGTAACCACCATGGAGGCGTCGCCCGCGTCACGAGGCCAGGGGCCGGCCGCACCGCCGGCTCCTCCGGCCTCGACCGAAGGTCGCGATCCGGGAGTGGGCGGCGGGCGGCGCGGGCAGGGGGATCCCGCCGGCGGGCGATGGGCCGTGGTCACCGGGTGGGCGGAGGCGCTCCGCTCGGCGGGCGGCGCTGTTCTTCGGTGGGTCGGCGGCCTCTCGCCGGAGTGGGCCGACGTGCTCGTCTACGGCGCGTCGGCGCTCTTCGCCGTCCTCACCATCGTCATCGCCGGGATCCCTCTCTACCGACAATGGGGCGAGATGGCCGTCGGCCCCTATCTGGCGGCCGCCGTGGGGATGGCCGTCGTGGCGTCGCTGGCGGCCCGGCACCGGCGATCGGCCCCGGGCCACGAAGCGGGGCAGGGTGCCACCGGCGCGGAGCGGCAGCCTGCCACCCGAGGCCCGGTGCGTTGGACGAACGTGGCGAGGGTCGTGGCGTTCGTGGTGGTGCTGGCCGGAGCGACGGTGGTGCCGCTCACCATGGAGGTCATCTGGCGCTCGGAAGGCAACCCGTCGGCTCATGTGCAACCGGAGGTGGTGGTGGTCGAGCGCGCCGGGGCGCGGGTGGCAACGGGGAAGGATCCCTACCAGGTGATCGACCGCAACGGGCACGTGCTCGTGCACGTGAAGGGCCAGCCGACCTACGAGCTCTACTACCCCTACCTCCCCGGCATGGTGCTCTTCGGGCTCTCCTCCAGCCTCGACAAGCACCCGAGCCGGCTCGCCGACGCCCGGGTCCAGTTCCTGGCGTTCACCGCCATCGTCGCTGTGCTGGCGTTGGCGTTCGTCCGCGGCGCCGATGAACCCCGGCGCCGCGTGCTCCAGCTGCTCACCGTGCTCCCTGCCGCCGCGCTGCCGCTGGCCACCGGCGGCGACGACATGCCCGTCGTGGCCCTCATGCTGCTCGCACTGGTGGCGCTCCAGCGCCGCCGCCCGCTCCTGGCCGGTCTGGCCATGGGTGCGGCGTCGTCGTTGAAGTTCACCGCCTGGCCGCTGGCCGTGCTCGCGGCGTGGGTGGTCTTCGACCGCCGGCCGAGGCGGGCCACCCCCTGGTACGTCGCCGGCGTGGTGGTGGTCACCGGGGCGGTCGTCTTGCCGGTGGCGCTCGCCAACCCGGCCGCGTTCATCGACAACGTCGTGCGGTTCCCTCTCGGCCTGTCGGGTATCGCTTCGCCGGCGGCGAGCCCCCTCCCGGGCCACCTGCTCGTCAGCGCCTTTCCCCGGTGGCATCGCGTCTACGTCTACGTGTTGGTGCTCGGCGGAGGAGCGCTCCTGGCCTTGCGGCTCTGGAAGGCGCCCCCCCGGGACGCCGCCGCCGCCGCCACATTCACCGGGTGGGTGATGCTCATCGCCATCATGCTGGCGCCGGCCACCCGTTTCGGCTACCTCCTCTACCCGGTCGACCTGTTCGCGTGGGGGTGGATGCTCCGCCGGGCCGACGAACCAGCCGCCGCCACGCCGTCCGGCTGGTCAGGCGTGCACGGGCGGGCACTGCCGTCGCTCCGGCGGCGCGCGACGAGCGGTCTGCCCGGCGGTGGCGGTGTCGCCGTCTCCCCTGCCGGCGGGCTGCGACGGGATGCCGTTCAGCTCGAGTCGGGAACCTCGAAGATCGTCAGTGCGAACGGTGTCGCCCCGGTCGCGCTCTCTGGCGAGATCACGACGCCGCACTCCCAGTAGTAGCCGTCCGTGCTGCCCTTCTCCGCCAGGACCTCGATGTCTTGGGGCTGGCCCGGGTCGGCGCCGTTGTGGTCGGTCATCCACCCGAGGGTGGCGAACTCGGCGGTGAAGAAGGCGTGGAGCTCGGCGCCGTCGAGAGGGCTCTCCATGTCGATCGTCTCGTTGTACTGGGAGGCGCCACCCGCCGAGTTGGTGGACGAGACCGTCCGGGTCCCCGTGGGGACGGCGAGCGACGCCAGGATGTCGGGGGGAGGTTGGCCGAGGGTCTCGATCGGCTTCAACGCTGAGGCTCCCGGCTGGACCGGGACGACGGTCCCGTCCTTCAGCCGGAGGGAGCGGATGGTGAGCGTCGTCGGGGCGCTCGTGACGATGGCGGACGCCGTGAACCCGACGACCAGGATGACGACGGCGAGGGCCAGGACGACGAACGCGGGGGAGCGGAACGACAGCTTCCCGGTGGTCGGCACGCCGTCGAGGCGGTCCGGTGGCGCACCGCGGCCCCGGGTGACCTCGAGACCGCCGCCGAGCGGGGTGTCGCCGGGTGCGCGGGGCAGAGTGCCTCCACCGCCGGGCGAAGAACCTGGAGGGGACGACATGATCGTTGGATCCTACCGGCGCTCTCCGGGAGGGTCCCACCGGGAGGGTCCCACCGGGTTCTCCGGTTCACGCCACGTCGGAGGGGTCCGGATCGGGGACACCATCCAGTGACGCCGCCACCCGGAAGGATGCCGCCGACGCCCCGAGCGTGAGGGCGAGCACCAGCCAGCGCAGGCGCCGAGGGAGGTAGGCAAAGGCGACGAGCGTGGCCAACGCGTCGCCGGCGTCGGCCGCGCCGGCGAGGGCCACCCATGCCCGGGCCTCCTGGTCGGAACGTCCGAGAGCTCGGAGCGTGCCGCATCCGAGCGCCAGGTCGCGGCCGCCCAGGGTCCGGGCGAACAGCCGGACGGCAGGCCGGCGGGCATCATCATCTCCCACCCACGGTGCGGCCACCACCACCGGGGCGGTCATGGCGGCGGCGCCGATGGCGATACGCCCCCAGGCGATCATGCGGGCCAGCTGTTCGAGTCGGTACGTGCTCACTGTCGCAAGCTACCCGGTTCTGGCTGCCGGCAGGGGGGGCACCACTCCCCGTGGTACGCCGATGCCACGATCTGAGGTGGTCCCAGTTCACGTGCCATTTACATTCGCCGGAGGTTGGTTCAGACTACTGGGGAGATCGATGTCGCCTGGTTGCGGCATCGCAGGAGGGGGTGCCCGGCGCGATGTCGGGTACGGGTTCCTGTCACCGTGAAGGGAGCGGCCGGGTCCACACGGCCCGGCCGCTGTCGTCACGGGCGTCCTCCCGCCCCGGTGCGGACCATCCGAGGTGGTCGAGCGGGCCGGCTCCGTGACCGAGATCCCAGGACGCCGCCCCCCTGAGGGCTCGGGTGACGAAGGTCTTGGCCTGGTGGACGGCGTCGGGGGGCTCGGCGCCACAGGCGAGGAGCGCGGTGATGGCGGCAGAGAGCGTGCAGCCCGTGCCGTGGGTGTGGGGCGTCCGGACCCGCGGCGCCCCGTAGGCGACGGCGCGCTCGCCGTCGAAGAGGACGTCAATGGCCGCACCCCCGCCCCCGGTGGCGGCGCTGCCGAGATCGAGCGTGTCGAGATCGAGCTTCTCGAGGTGCGCCTCGTCGACGTGACCACCGGTGATGAGAACCCACGCCGGCCCGGCGCGGTGGATGACACGGGCCGCGGTCACCATCGACGCCAGGTCGTGCACCGCTCCCACCGGGAGGCCGGCGAGGGCGGCGGCCTCGTCGGCGTTCGGGGTCACGAGGAAGGCGTGGGGGACAAGATGTTCTCTGATCGAGCCGAGCCCGCCGTCGAGGAGCGTCTCGCCGGTCGACGCGGTGCCGACCGGGTCGACCACGAGCCGGGGCAGGGTCCGATCGCGGACGCGCGCCGCCACCAGCTCGACCGTCTCCCGGGTCGCCAGCATCCCGGTCTTGGCGGCCACCACGTCGAAGTCGTCGAGCACGGCGTCGATCTGGCTGGCGACCATCGTGGCGGGGATGGCATGGAGACGACGGATCCCGGTGGTGCTCTGGGCGGTGACGGCGGTGACCACCGTGAGAGCGAACACCCCGAGAGCCCCCATCGCCTTCAAATCGGCCTGCACGCCGGCTCCGCTCCCGGAGTCCGACCCGGCGATGGTGAGTGCGACCGGAGGTGTGGTCGCGGGTTCGAGCGCTCCCGGCGACGGTGCCGTCACCGAACGTCGACGGCGATCAGTCCGTCCGTTGGGCTGGAAGCAGAGGCGTGGAACCGGCGCGGGATGCGACCCGCAGCCCAGGCGTCCCTTCCGGCGACGACGGCGCCCCGCATGGCGGCCGCCATACGCTCTGGTCGCTGGGCACGGGTGATGGCCGAGGCGACGAGCACGCCGTCGCAGCCGAGCTCCATGGCCAGGCACGCGTCGGATGCGGTACCGATCCCGGCGTCGAGGATGACCGGCACCCCGGCCTGCTCGACGACGAGCGCGATGTTGTGGGGGTTGCGGATGCCAAGCCCGCTCCCGATCGGGGAACCGAGGGGCATGATCGCCGCGCACCCCACTGCCTCCAGCCGACGGGCCACGACGGGATCGTCGGTGGTGTACGCCAGCACGGTGAAGCCGTCTTCGACCAGGACCTCGGCTGCGGCCACCAGCTCGATCGGATCGGGGAGGAGGGTCTGATCGTCCCCGATGACCTCGAGCTTCACCCAGTCGGTCTGGAAGGCTTCCCGGGCCAATCGGGCGGTGAGCACCGCCTCGGTGGCGGTAGAGCAACCAGCCGTGTTCGGCAGCACGGAGACGTCCAGCCCGGCCAGGACGTCGAGAAGGGAACCCCGCGCCTGGGGGTCGACCCGCCGGAGCGCCACGGTGGCGATGTCGGACCCCGACGCCGCCAGCGCCCGGTGCAGGGCGTCAAGAGACGCCATCCCCCCGGTGCCGAAGAGCAACCGGGAGCCCAGGGTTCGACCGGCGATGACGAGCGGGTCGTCAGCCCCGGTCGGCGCGGGCCTCGGGTGGCAGGCGGGCGCGTCCGGGCCCGTCGTCGTACCGAGGGGAGGGTCAGGCGGGGTGCGCGGGGGCGAGTCGACCACGGTGCCATCGTACCGGCTCCCCCCGGGCTCACCCGCCGGCGGCGGCCGTCACGATCTCGACGCGGTCGCCATCCGTCACAGTGGTGGCGCTCCAGCGACTGGCCGGGACCACCTCTCCGTTGATCGCCACGGCCACGCCCTTGGGGGAGGGGCACCAGGAGTCGACCACCTGGGCAACCGTGGCGCCGTGCGGACCCTGCCACGGCGCGCCGTTCACGGTGGCCGCGGTCATCGCGCGGCGGTGCCCGCTGCCGGGGCACCCCGGGCATGGCCGAGCAACCGCTCGGGTCCGAACGGGGCCATCACGTCGGGGAGAGGCCGGCCGGCGACCAGGTCCGCCACCGCGGCGGCGGTGACCGGGGCGAGCAGGATCCCGTTGCGGTAGTGGCCGGCCGCCAGGGCGAGCCCGGGAACCGAGCTCCAGCCGACGACCGGTGCGTTGTCCGGGGTCCCCGGACGGAGGCCGGTGGCACACTCCACCAGCTCGTACTCGTCGATCCCCGGAACCAGAGATCGCGCATCTCGGAGCAACGCGTAGACGGCGCCGGCATCGACCGTCTGGTCTGTCCCGCGCTCCTCGCTCGTGGCGCCCACGACAAGGGCGCCGTCGTGGCGGGGGACGAGGTAGCACGGGATCCCGTGGACGAGCCCGCGTACCGTCTGGGACAGACGGGGCGCGAGCGCCCTCGCCTGCAGGCGAAGGGTCATGCCCTTGACCGGCCGTACCGGCGGGAGGGTGCCGGGGGGAAGTCCCTGGACGGACGCAAGGTCCCATCCGGCGGCCAACACCACCGTGGGGGCACGAAGCGCGATCCCGGTGTCCTGGACGACGCCGGACACGGCGCCGGTCCGGTCCCGGTCGACGGCGGCGACGCGGTCGGCGACGAAGGTGACGTGGTGGGCCCGGCACGCCGCCGTGAGTGCTGCCACGAGGAGACGGTTGTCCACCTGGTGGTCGCCGGGGACGTGGGCGCCGCCGTGGGAGTTGGGAGAGAGGGCCGGCTCGAGCTCCCTGCTCTCCCGCCCGGAGAGCGCCGTCACCTCCAGGCCGAGCGAGGCCTGGTAGGCGCGGATCTCGTCGAGTGCCAGGCGGTCAGAACGGTCGGCGCCGACGACGATGGTGCCGCAACGGAGGTAGCCGGTGCCACGTGCGGAGACCGCTTCGAGGTCGGTGTTGTACGCCGGCCACCGTTCGGCTGCGTGGACCGCGAGGCTGGCCAATGCCTCCTCGCCGTAGTGCGCCTCGGTCACCGGAGCGATCATCCCGGCGGCGGCCCAGGTGGCACCTCGTCCGGGTGCCGGGTCGACGACGACGACTCGGCGACCGGTCTCCGCCACCCGCCAGGCGATCGACAGGCCGATCACGCCGCCGCCCACGACGACCACGTCGGGCGATGCCGGGACCTCGTGCATGGCTGCCATCCTACGGACTCCTGAGCCGGGGGTCGCGCGGACAGCCCGGATCGCCAGTTTCCGCTCCACTCCTTCGGGACAGGGCGTCGGACGGGAGGCCGGGACGTGGCCGGGAGCGGCGGGGCGACGTGTACCATGGTCGGACCGCAGTTGGGCCAGCGTCGTCCCGGGCGGGAAGATCCACCACCTCTCGATGGAGCGACCCGATGACGACATCCCTCCCCCCGGCCACCGCGTCGGAGCCCCCTCCCGACGGAGCGTCGGAGCCGCCGCGAGGCGGGCTGGCCGCGGTCGCCTGGCCGCCCTCCGCCGCGTCCCGGGTCGCCGGAGGCCTCTACGACCCCCGCTTCGAGCACGACGCCTGCGGCATCGCCCTCGTCGCCGACCTGCGTGGCCGTCCGAGCCATGCGCTGGTCGAACGAGGGCTCCGAGCGCTCGAGCACCTCGCCCATCGGGGTGCCACCGGGAGCGAGGAGGACAGCGGTGACGGGGCTGGCATCCTCGTCCAGATCCCCCACCGGTTCCTGGCCGGGGCCACCGCCTTCGACCTGCCCGAGCCGGGCGGTTACGCCACCGGCATCGCCTTCTTGCCACAAGACGGCTCGGAGGCCTCCGTGCTTGAAGACCGCTTCGGAGAGATCGCCGGGGAAGAGGGCCTCTCGGTCCTGGGATGGCGGGACGTGCCGGTCGACCCGGCGTTGCTCGGTTCGGTGGCTCGCGGGGAGATGCCGCGTATGCGCCAGGTCTTCGTCGCCCCCGCCCCCGGCGTCGAGCCGCCGGGTGGGGGCGCGCTCGGGATCGATCGGTTGGCGTTCGTCGCCCGCAAGCGCGCCGAGCACGAGAGCGGGCCGATCTACTTCGCCTCGCTGTCTGCCCGGACCATCACCTACAAGGGCATGCTCACGTCCCACCAGCTCGTGGAGTTCTTTCCCGACCTCACCGACCCGCACTTCGAGAGCACCCTCGCCCTCGTGCACTCCCGGTTCTCCACCAACACGTTCCCGTCCTGGCCGCTCGCTCATCCCTACCGGTACCTCGCCCACAACGGGGAGATCAACACGGTTGCCGGCAACCGGAACTGGATGCGGGCCCGGGAGGCCCTCCTCGCCTCGCCGCTCCTCCCTGGTCTGGAACGTGCCTTCCCGATCGTCACCCCGGGTGGGAGCGACTCGGCGTCGTTCGACGAGGTGCTGGAGCTGTTGCACCTCGGGGGCCGTTCCCTGCCCCACGCCGTGCTGATGATGATCCCTGAAGCGTGGGAGAACCACCGCACGATGGACAAGGGCCGGCGCTCCTTCTACCGGTTCCACGCTTCGATGATGGAGGCGTGGGACGGCCCGGCCGCTGTGGCCTTCACCGACGGCGCCGTCATCGGCGCCGTGCTCGACCGGAACGGGTTGCGGCCCGCGCGGTACTGGGTGACCGACGAGGGGATCGTCGTGCTGGCCAGCGAGGTGGGGGTCCTCGACGTGGAGCCCGAACACGTGGTCCGCAAGGGCCGCCTCCAGCCGGGGCGCATGTTCCTCGTGGACACGGTCGCGGGGCGCATCGTCGGCGACGACGAGGTGAAAGGGGCGCTGGCCGCCGAGCATCCCTACGAGGAGTGGTTGGAGGACGGGCAGATCGACCTGGCCGACCTCCCGCCCCGCTCGATGCTGACGCCCCAGCACGCCTCGGTGGTGGGGCACCAGCGGCTGTTCGGCTACACCGACGAGGAGCTCCGGCTCATCCTCGCTCCGATGGCTGCCACCGGAGCCGAGCCGGTGGGCTCGATGGGCTCCGACACCGCCATCGCCGTGCTGTCGGATCGTCCCCGCCTGCTCTACGACTACTTCACCCAGCTCTTCGCCCAGGTCACGAATCCCCCGCTGGATGCCATCCGCGAGGAGCTGGTGACCTCGCTGGCCTCCACCGTCGGCCCCGAGCACAACCTCCTCGATCCCCAGCCGGCATCGTGCCGCCAGATCGTCCTCCCGATGCCGGTGATCGACAACGACGACCTGGCCAAGCTCCTCTACGTGAACGAGGACGGGTCGACGCCCGGCTTCCAGCCGTTCGCCGTGGACGGCCTCTTCGAGGTGTCGGGCGGCGGCGCCGCGCTGAAGGCGGCCATCGAGGACGTCCGGTCGCGGGTGGACGCGGCGATCGAGGGCGGTGCCGACGTCATCGTGCTCTCCGACCGCAACGCCACGGCGGAGTGGGCCCCCATCCCCTCCCTCCTCCTCGTGGCCGGCGTCCACCACCACCTGGTCCGGGAGAAGACCCGCACCCGGGTGGGGCTCATCGTGGAGTCCGGGGATGCCCGGGAGATCCACCACATGGCGCTGCTGAAAGGTTTCGGCGCGGCGGCGGTGAACCCGTACCTGGCGTTCGAGACCATTGACGACATGATCGCCTCGGGGCTGCTCGCCGGGGTCACCCCGCGCCAGGCCCGGAAGAACTACATCAAAGCCGCCTCGAAGGGTGTGGTGAAGGTGATGTCGAAGATGGGCATCTCCACCGTCGCGTCGTACACCGGTGCCCAGGTCTTCGAGGCGATCGGCCTGGCCCGGGACGTGGTGGACGAGTACTTCACCGGCACCGTGTCCCGGATCGGCGGGGTCGGGCTCGACGTGCTCGCCGAGGAGGTGGCTGCCCGGCACCGGCTCGCCTACCTGGACCGGCCCCAGGAGTGGGCCCATCGCGAGCGGCTGACCGGTGGGGAGTACCAGTGGCGCCGAGAGGGTGAGCTCCACCTCTTCAATCCCCGGACCGTCTTCAAGCTTCAGCACGCCACCCGGGCGAAGCGTTACGAGGTCTTCAAGGAGTACACCCGCCTCGTCGACGACCAGTCTGCCCGGCTGGCGACGCTCCGCGGCCTCCTGCGGCTGAGGACCGAGGGGCGGGGCATCCCCATCGACGAGGTTGAGCCGGTCGCGTCCATCGTGACCCGCTTCTCCACCGGCGCCATGTCCTACGGTTCGATCTCGGCGGAGGCGCACGAGACGCTGGCGATCGCCATGAACCGGCTCGGGGCACGCTCCAACACCGGTGAGGGCGGGGAGGACGCTGAGCGCTACGTCCCGGATGCCAACGGCGACCTCCGTCGCAGCGCCATCAAGCAGGTGGCTTCCGGCCGGTTCGGGGTCACGAGCGAGTACCTCGTGAACGCCGACGACATCCAGATCAAGATCGCACAGGGAGCCAAGCCCGGCGAGGGTGGGCAGCTGCCGGGCACGAAGGTCTACCCCTGGATCGCGAAGACCCGCTTCTCCACCGCCGGGGTCGGGCTCATCTCGCCGCCGCCGCACCACGACATCTACTCCATCGAGGACATCGCCCAGCTCATCCACGATCTCAAGTCCGCCAACCCGAAGGCACGGATCCACGTGAAGCTGGTTGCCGAGGTGGGGGTGGGAACGGTGGCGGCCGGCGTGGCCAAGGCCCACTCCGACGTCGTGCTCATCTCCGGGCACGACGGGGGGACCGGGGCCTCCCCGCTCACCTCTCTCAAGCACGCCGGCATCCCCTGGGAGCTGGGTCTGGCCGAGACCCAGCAGACCCTGCTCGCCAACGACCTGCGCGACCGGATCGTGGTGCAGGTCGACGGGCAGATGAAGACCGGCCGGGACGTGGTGATCGGCGCCCTGCTCGGCGCCGAGGAGTACGGCTTCGCCTCTGCTCCTCTCGTGGTGTCCGGTTGCGTGATGATGCGCGTCTGCCACCTCGACACCTGCCCCGTCGGGATCGCCACCCAGAACCCCGAGCTGCGCCGGCGGTTCACCGGGAAGCCCGAGTTCGTCGAGACGTTCTTCGAGTACGTCGCCGAAGAGGTGCGGGAGCACCTCGCCGCGCTGGGGCTGCGGTCGCTCGACGAGGCGATCGGTCGGGTCGATCTACTGGAGGCGGCCGAGGCCGTCGACCACTGGAAGGCCTCCGGGCTCGACCTCTCGGCCATCCTGACAGAGCCGGAGATACCCGCCGGGGCGGCACGCCGGTGCGTGACGAGCCAGGACCACGGCCTGGAGCGGGCGCTCGACCATGCCTTCCTCGAGCCGTGCCGACCGGCCATCGAGCGCGGCCAACGGGTGGCGGCGTCGATGAGGATCACCAACGTCGACCGCACGGTGGGGACCCTGCTCGGTCACGAGATCACCGCCCGGCACGGTGCCGCCGGACTACCCGACGGCACCATCGAGCTCACGTTCCATGGATCGGCCGGGCAGAGCTTCGGCGCCTTCGTGCCGCGCGGTGTGACCATGGAGTTGGTGGGCGACGCCAACGACTACCTGGGCAAGGGGCTGTCAGGTGGCAGGATCATCGTGCGCCCTCCCGACGAGTCCCCCTTCGTCGCCGAGGACAACATCATCGCCGGCAACGTCATCCTCTACGGGGCGACGTCGGGGGAGGTCTTCATCCGGGGACAGGTGGGGGAGCGCTTCTGCGTCCGCAACTCGGGGGCCGTGGCCGTCGTCGAGGGTGTCGGCGACCACGGCTGTGAGTACATGACCGGCGGACGGGTGGTCGTCCTCGGCCCGACCGGCCGCAACTTCGGGGCGGGGATGTCCGGGGGCGTGGCCTATGTCTACGACCCCGATGACCGGTTCGCCGGCCTGTGCAACACCGAGCTGGTCGACCTCGAGCCCCTGACCCCCGACGATCACGTGTGGTTGAAGGACCGGCTGACGCTCCACGAGCGGGCAACCGGATCGGCGGTGGCCGCTCGCGTCCTCGGCGACTGGGACGCCACCACCTCGGTCATGGTGAAGGTGATGCCGCGGGACTACCGGCGGGTGCTCCAGGCGACCGAACGCGCCGTGGCCCAGGGCCGCCCGATCGACGAGGTCGTCATGGAGGCGTCCCGTGGGTGACCTGACCGGGTTCTTGAAGTACGACCGTGCGCTCCCACCGCGGCGCCCGGTGCCGGTGCGTCTCCGGGACTGGAAGGAGGTCTACGAGCCGTTCCCACCGGAAGCGGTGCGCCAGCAGGCGGCCCGGTGCATGGACTGCGGGATCCCCTTCTGCCACGAGGGCTGCCCGCTCGGCAACCTCATCCCCGAGTGGAACGACCTCGTCTACCGGGACGACTTCACCGAGGCCAGCGAGCGCCTGCACGCCACCAACAACTTCCCCGAGTTCACCGGCCGGCTGTGCCCGGCCCCGTGCGAGGGCTCGTGTGTCCTCGGGATCAACGCCGCGCCGGTCACCATCGAGCGCGTCGAGGTCGAGATCGCCGAGCGGGCGTGGTCGGAGGGCTGGGTCGAACCCCACCCGGCGGCGAAGGCGACTGGGAAGCGGGTGGCGATCGTCGGCTCGGGTCCGGCCGGCCTGGCTGCGGCCCAGCAGCTCGCTCGCGCCGGGCATGCGGTCGTCGTCTACGAACGGGCGGAGCGCGCGGGTGGCCTGCTGCGCTACGGCATCCCCGAGTTCAAGATGGAAAAGGCCGTGCTCGACCGGCGACTGCGCCAGCTCCGCGACGAAGGGGTGGTCTTCCGGTGCGGGGTGTCGGTGGGCCGACCCGACCCGGAGACCGCTGGCGCCTGTGCCCCGGACGTCGAGGTGATGGCCGGCGGTGACCTGGTCGGTGAGCACGACGCGGTCGTGCTGGCAGGGGGGTCGACGGTCCCGCGCGACCTGGCCGTGCCCGGCCGGCACCTGCGCGGCATCCACCCGGCGATGGAGTTCCTGAAGCCCTCCAATCTCGTCCAGGAGGGGACCCTCACCGAATCGCCGGTCTCGGCCCGGGGTAAGCACGTCGTCATCATCGGCGGCGGGGACACGGGTGCCGACTGCCTGGGAACGGCTCATCGACAGGGGGCGCTGTCGGTCCACCAGCTGGAGATCCTTCCCGAACCGCCCGCCGAGCGGAATCCGGACAACCCGTGGCCGACCTGGCCGGTGATCCTGCGCACGTCCTCGGCCCACGAGGAGGGCGGGGAGCGTCTCTTCGCGGTGGCCACGGCCGAGCTGCTCGACGACGGCACCGGAGGGGTACGCGGCCTGCGGGCCCACGAGGTGGAGATGGCTCTCGACGATGCCGGTCGACCGGCGTTCGTGCCCGTGCCCGGCTCGACCTTCGAGCTCACCTGTGAGCTCGTGCTGCTGGCGATGGGCTTCGCCGGGCCCGAGCGTGGCGGTGTCGTGGCCGACCTCGGACTGGCGCTGGACGACCGGGGTAACGTGTCCGCCGATACGGGATGGGCGACGAACGTGCCCGGTGTGTTCGTGTGCGGCGACATGACGAGGGGACAGAGCCTGATCGTCTGGGCCATCGCCGAGGGCCGTTCGGCGGCGGCATCGGTCGATCGGTGGCTGATGGGCCGGACCGCGCTCCCGGTGCCGATCACCCCGGGCCAGCTCGCGCTTCGCTGAGGGCCGACTGCTCGGTCGCTCCGGCGCGAAGAAACTCCGGGCACGCCCGAGCATGCCAGAGCACGCCCGAGCTGCGTTTCGCTCAGCCCGGCCGGGACGTCGGCATCCGGATGCGCCCGTGTGGTCCTCGTGGTGGCCCGATCCCCCATGACCGGCACCGTCTCGTCGAGACCACTGCTCTACAGCCTGCCTCGTCGCGCTGGTGGTGCTGCTCGGCGCGTGCAGCTCGCAGACGACGGCCCCACCCGACAAGAACGGGTGCGAAGATCGCCCGAGGGCCTTGTCCTCTGGCTCGGCGAAGCGGATGTGGGCGCGCTGGACCGCGCCGTGCTCGAAGAGGAGCGCGCGATGGGAACGATGGCCTGATCCGGGCCGCCGCGCATGCGGCCGAACTCTTGCTCACGGAGTTTGTCCCACAAGCTGCACGGGCGTCAGCCACCGACACGCTGGCTGAGCGAGATCATGTGGTGCTCGATCCCGAGACCTGGGACCGGCTCGATGTCCGCGTCGCTGAGCGAGGGAAGCGAAGCGCGAAGGTGGCGGTTTTGTGCACCCGGCCGACTTCGTCGCAGGATTGACCTCCCTGAGATCTCTCGAGCCTCGCGGAGAAGATCAGCTGCTCGACGGTTTCGACTCCTGCGAGAGTCCCCGTTTTTTCATAGTCGCGAGCGTCCCCAGCCTTTTCATGGTCGGATGACGATTTCATGGTCGGATGACGATCAGGTCGCCGTTGTCGGTCAGGTCGCCGTTGTCGGTCAGGTCGCCGTTGTCGGTCAGGTCCAGCCGGTCGATGATCCCACGCAGGCGCACGCCGTCCGTGTCCGCCTCGGTTCGACCGTCCACGTCCCGTCGGTGCCATCGGTGAGGACAGGGAGGGCGGTGAGGACAGGGAGGACAGGGAGGACAGGGAGGACAGGGAGGACAGGGAGGACAGGGAGGACAGGGAGGACAGGGAGGACAGGGAGGACAG
>JAKADK010000033.1 GCA_021820665.1 Actinomycetes bacterium
CGCCGGTCGATCGCTGGGGCGGACGCGGTCACGACAGGGTCGGCCTACGTGGCCGACGAGATCGCCGCGGAGTGCGGGACGGCCCGGCCGGTGGTCGTCCCGCACGGCTTCGATCCCCGGCTCCTGGTCCACGACGAGCTCACGGTCGACGATCGTCGCAGGCTCGGGATCCATGGTCGGTTCGTGCTCCACGCCGGCGGGGCAACGGCGCGCAAGAACCTGGAGGGTCTGGCTGACGCCTGGCGGGCGGTCTCCTCCCGCCACCCAGACGTCCAACTCGTGCTGTGTGGCCCGCCCCACCCCCGTCGTGACGAGCTGTTCGGTGGTGTGGACCGCTGCCTGTCGCTGGGCCGTGTGCCGCGTCCGACCATGATCGGCCTGCTGCGTGCCGCCACGATGGTGGTGGTGCCCTCCCTCTACGAAGGGTTCGGTCTTCCGGTGCTCGAGGCGACAGTGGTCGGGGTCCCCGTGGTCACCGCCCGGCGGTCTTCGCTGCCCGAGGTGGCCGGCCCCGGTGCCATCCTCGTCGAGCCGGACGGAGACGGGATCGCCGGGGGCATCGAGCGGTGCCTCACGGACCCGCCGGCGGCCGACGTGCTGGAGGCGGCCCGCCAACGGGCCCTGGGGTTCACCTGGGAACGCGCCGCCGCCGCCTACCTCGACATCTACGACCGGCTCGTCTCGTGACGCCGGAGGATCCCGTGCGGCCGGAGGACGGTGCTGGCGGTGGCGGTGGCGCTGCTCCGTCCTGGTCCCTGATTGCTGCCGTCTCCGAGCTGTCCCGTCGCCTCCCGGCCAGCCGCTGGAAGCAACGAGGCGGGCGGGCCCTGGCGGCAACCGTCGCCAGGCTGGGTGGGTCAGCGGTCGTCCCGGTGACGCTTCGGGACGGCTCGATCGTCGTCCTCGACGGGCGCGGGAGAACCGAGGCCGAGCCGTTCTGGACCGGCACCTACGAGGCCGACACCGTCGCATTTCTCCTGCGGTGCGTGGCAGCCTACGGCGGGCACGTGGTCGACGTGGGGGCGAACGTCGGGCTCATCACCATCCCGCTCGCCCGGGCCGGGGCAACGGTGACGGCAATCGAGCCGGTGCCGGAGAACGCGGCGCGGATCCGGCAGTCGGCGTACCTGAGCGGTGTCGTCGACCGGGTGCAGGTCGTCGAGGTGGCGTTGGGCGAGGCCGCCGGGTCGGTGACGATGGTCCGGGACGACGGGATGGGCGCCGCGACCGGCAACGCACTCGACGCTGCCATCGTCGCCGGCCCCGGCGGGCGCCGTGCCGTGGTGACACGGGCCCGCCTCGATGACCTGGACCTCGGCCGGGTCGACGTCATGAAGCTCGACGTCGAAGGGTCAGAGCTCCTCGTCCTGCGCGGCGCGACCGCGCTGCTGGCGGACCAGCGTCCGGTGATCGTCGCCGAGTGCAATGCCACCCTGATGCCGCGTTACGGGCACTCGTTCCTGGACGTGGCGGCGCTGCTCACCCCCCTCGGCTACCGGTACTTCTCCTTCGTGAGCGGGACGGAGCTGGCGGAGCAGGATCCGCGGGAGGGACTGGGCGACGTGGTCGCCGTCCCGGACGACAAGGTGGCGCGCCTCCCGGCCCGCGTGAGAGGAAAAGGTTCGTGGACCGGCTGATCGCCGACCTCCGTCACATGACGGCGTCGTGGGACGCCCCTGCGCACCGGGTGGTCGGCAACCGACCGGGTACCATCCTCAGATGCCGGGTCACGGGGTGTCGGGGCATCGGGAACCGGAGGGCGGCGGTTGGGAGATGCGAGTGCTCCGCATCTCCCACAGCTCCGTGGTCACGGGCTGGAGGGAGCGGGACCGCGTCCTCCGGCGTCGCGGCGTCGACGTCGCGCTGGTGACCGCCCAGCGCTGGGACGAAGGCGGCTCGGTGGTGCCGTTCGATCCGGCAGGCGACAGCTTCGCCCATCCGGTCCGGACCTTCGGGTCTCATCCGAACTTGTTCGTCTTCGACCCGTTCGCACTGTGGCGGCTGCTCGGGCATGGCCACTACGACCTCATCGACGCCCACGAGGAGCCCTACAGCCTGGTGGTGGCCGAGGTGCTGGTGCTCCTGGCACTGCGGCGCCAGCGGATCCCTCTGGTCCTCTACTCCGCGCAGAACCTCCCGAAGGTCTATCCGGTCCCGTTCCGGTGGTCGGAACGCTGGGCCCTCAGGCGGGCCCGCGGCGCCTACGTGTGCAACACGGCGGCGGGTGACCGGGTGAGGAACAGGGGGTTCAGGGGCGAGCTGGTCCTGCTCCCGCTCGGGGTCGACGTCGAGCGCTACCGCCCGGAGGAGCGTCGCCCGCCGTCGGGATGCCTCCGGATCGGCTACGTCGGTCGGCTCACCCGCCAGAAGGGTGTCGACGTGCTGCTCGCCGCGCTGGCCCGTGACCGCCGGCTGCATGTCGAGATCGTCGGGTCAGGTCCTGCCGAGGCCGAGCTGGTCGGCCTGGCCCACCGGCTGGGCGTGAGTGACCGGGTGACGTTCGTCGGCCACGTGGACGCGGACCAACTCCCCGCCGTCTACCGGCGCTTCGACGCGGTAGCCATCCCGTCGGTGCCCGAACCGGGCTTGCTGGAGCAGTTCGGCCGGGTCGCCGTCGAAGCCCAGGCTGCCGGCGTCCCGGTCGTGGCCAGCGCCATCGGCGCTCTCCCCGACGTCGTCGGCGCCGCCGGGATCCTCGTTCCGGCCGGGGACCCCGGGGCGCTTGCCGACGCGCTGGGCCGGCTCCTCGACGAGCCCGGCCTGTGGGAGCGGCTGCGGGCCGACGGGCTGGGCGCTGCCGCCCGCTACTCCTGGGAGGCAGTCGCCGACGGTCACCTGGCGCTCTACCGGGCAGTCCTCTCCCGGGTCCCCTCGTCCAGTGGATGACGGCCCGGCATCCGGGCTCCACGCCGTGGTCGTGGCCTACGGCCCCGTCGAGTTCCTGGAGGCCTGCCTTGCTGCGCTCGGGGGCACTCTTCCCGTGGTGGTGGTCGACAACGGGTCCTCTCCCGCCACGGAGGCCGTCGTCGAACGGTACGGGGCCCGCTACGTCGACCCGGGGCGGAACGTCGGCTTCGGTGCCGGGGTGAACCGGGCGGTGGCCGAGCTCGCTGCCTCCGGGTCGGAGCACGGCGCGCCTCCCGACGTCTTGTTGGTCAATCCCGACGCCGCCGTCACTCCGGATGTCGTCGGCCATCTCCACCGCGTCCTCCTGTCCGACCCATCCCTCGCCGCCGTGGCTCCGGCACAGCGACGATCGGACGATGCCGAAGAGGATCGGGTGTGCTGGCCGTTCCCCACGCCGTCGGGCATGTGGCTGCAGGCCACCGGCGTGGGACGGATGCGGCAACGCTGTGAGTTCCTGGTCGGCTCCGTGCTGCTCGTCCGGGGCGCAGCCCTGGCCGACGTGGGGGGCTTCGACGAGCGGTTCTTCCTCTACTCCGAGGAGATCGACTGGCAGCGGCGGGCGACGATGACCGGATGGCGTGTCCGGTACTGTCCCGACGTGGTCGCCCTCCACGTCGGAGCGGGGACCGACGGCGACAGTTCCCGGCGCGAGCTCCGCTTCCACGCCGGGAACGAGCGCTACATCCGGAAGTGGTTCGGGCCGTGGGGGTGGCGCTCGTACCGGCTGGCCCACGTCGTCGGAGCGCTCGTCCGGGTGGTGGTCCTCCGGGGTGAAAGCCGGCGGCTGGCCTCGGAGCGCCTCAGGATCTACCTGGCCGGACCCGACCGGCTCGCCCGCCGGCAGGGCGCCGTCCCCCCACCCGTGCCGGCCGTCCCCCGGTTCGTCGTCGGCGCCGGCGACTGCGCCGGCCCTCGCGGCACCTCCTCTCCGACCGGTCTGGCACCCGACCGACCGGTCCCGCCGGCTCGGGGTCGGTTGCGGCGGCGTTCCAGCCGACCGCTCCTCGTCGACGCCGGTGCGCTCGGGCGCAACACGAAGGGCGTCGCCCGTGTCCTCCGGGAGGTGACGCCCCGCCTGGTGGCTCTCGATCCCGGTCGGTACCTGGTGGCGTGCTCGTCGCCGGACGCGGCACGGCTCCTCCCCGGCGTGCCCGGCGCTCGCCTGGTGGTCGTTCCCTACCGGTCACAGGCCGTCTGGGAGCAGTGGACGCTGCCGGCGCTCGGCGCTCGGCTCGGAGCAGGGGCGATCTACAGCCACCAGGAGTGCGGCGCGCTCTGGGGCTCGCCGCTGCTCCTCCACGTTCCCGAGGATCCCGAGGTCCGGTGGCGCCGTGAAACGGCGACGACGGCCCGGGAGCGAGCCCGGCGCCGGTACTCCCGGATCCTGATGGACCGCTCGCTCGCCCGTGCCACCGTGGTCGTGTCCACTGCGGCGACGGCGGGGGACCTGGCTCGCCATCACGGCGTCGACTCCGCATCGGTGGGCGTGGTCCCGCTCGGTGTCGACCTGACCCGCTTCCACCCGGTGCCGCCGTGCGGGCTGGTCCCCGACGTGCCCTACTTCTTCCACCTGGCATCGGCAGATCCGAGGGACCACACCGAGGCGGTGATCGACGCCTTCGCCACGGCCGAGGCCTCCAGGGACGGAGCGATGCTCGTCGTCGCCGGCGACCTGGGAGACCAGGAGTTCCGACTGGCGGCGACCGCCGGCCGGTTGGGGGTCGTCGCCCGGGTGAGGTTCGCCGGGCGCGTGCCCGACTGGGAACTGGCCTCTCTCTACGCCAACGCGCTCGCCACCGTGCACGCCTCGGCCGACGAGGGGTTCGGCCTCCAACCCCTCGAGGCCATGGCCTGTGGCGCGCTCCTCATCGCCGCTCGTGCACCGGCGACCGTCGAGGTCGTCGGCGACAGCGAGGTGATCTGGTCGGAGGTCTCACGGGCCGGCCTTGCCGCCGCCATGGACCGTGCCGCCGCCGACGACCTCCGGCGGGAGAGGGCCCGCCGGGTGAACCGGGAGCGGGCCGGCGCCTTCACCTGGGACCGAACGGCGGAGCTCCTCCACGGCATGCTCGTGCGGCTGGCCGGCTGAGGGAGCCAACCGGGGCCGGTATGTTCGCGGGCCACTATGTTCGGCCCGACAGAGGAGCCGCCGCGCTCCGACCGGCGCGGCCGCGTCACGACCGGCGGGAGGAGCCCTCGTCGTCGTAGTACGGATGGTAGGTGGCACCCGTGGAGTGCCGGACCCGGTTCAACACGATCCCGTAGATCCGTGAGCGGGTCGCCTCCAACCGTTGCACCGTGCGTTCCAGCGCCTCCCGATCGGTCTGGCCCTCGGCGGTGACGACGACGACCCCATGGGCGGACCGGCCGAGGACGGCGGCATCGGGCACGGCCAGCACCGGCGGGGTGTCCCACAGCACGACGTCGGCGACGTCGGGGAGCTGTTCGAGCACGGCCTGCATGCCCGGGCTGTCGAAGAGCTCGCTCGGGCGGTCCCGCTGCCCGCCGGCGGGGAGCACGTAGAGGTCGCGGACCGACGTCTTCACGAGGAGCGACGCCAGATCGGGCTGGTCCAAGCCATCCGTCGGCGTCCCGTGGTACGGCGGCTGGCCGGGAGGCACCGAGGGAGCTCCCAGGGAGCCGGACCCCTCGGCTCGCGCCACGTGGGTCGGATCCCAGCCGATCTGGCCCGACGCGCGCCAGTGGGCGGTCATGAAGTCGGACAGGCCAAGCAGCCGCTCGGTCCGGAGGCCGAAGATCCGCTCGATCTGTGGACGGCGGAAGTCGGCGGAGACGACGACCACCCGGCTCCCGGTCATGGCCCAGGCTGCCGCCAGGTTGGCGGCGACGAACGTCTTTCCGTCCCCGGGGGCCGGGCTTGTGACCAGGATGAGCGGGCACGGCTTGTCCTCCAGGATCACCCGGAGGCTGGTGCGCAGCTCCCTCACCGACTCGGCCAGCGGGGAGTGGGGGGACTGGACGACGGCGACGGCGACCTTCCCGGACCGCACCTCGGGGTCCATCGGCAGCTCGGCCAGGATCGGGGCCTCTGTCACCGCCTCGATGTCCGGTGCGTCCCGGAGACGAGTGTCCAGCTGGTCCTGGACCAGGGCCACGCCCCCGCCCACCAGGAGCCCGGCCAGCAGGCCGATCCCACCCAGCTTGGCCTTCGACAGGGTGGACGTCGGGGTGGCCGCCCCGGCCGGTGTCTGGACCACGGCGTAGGGCCCGCCGAACTGGATGGCGGTGACGTCGGTCTGGAGGTTGCCGTAGGTGGTGGTGGCCGCCGTCAGCTCCGCCGGGGCCGCCGGGTTGCTTCCCGTCCGGACCTCCGTCTCCAGCGTGCTGATCTGGGTGGTCAACGTGGCGATTTCGGCCTGGATCTTGGTGATCTGGGCCTGGGCGACGCCCTGGATCGCGTCGACGAAGGCGGTGGCGTACGCCTGGGCCACCAGCCGGGCACGAGCCGGGTCAGTGTCGGTGGCGACGATGGTGAGGGCGCCGGTGGTGGGGCTCACGGTGCCGCTCACGTCAGACGCGACGAAGCCGGCGTTCTTCGGGCCGAGCAGCTTGGCCGCCTGCTTCTGGACGGCGGCGCTCCCCACCTCCTGGGACGGGTTGGGGAAGTTCACGAGCGACGTGCTCGACGAGCCGCTGATGGCCGATGCCAACGCCTGGCCCTGGAGTTGGACCACTGCCGAGGACTGGTACGTCACCTTCTGCAGCTTGGAGTACCCGAGAGCGGCGGCGACCGCCACCACCGTGCACACGACGATGGTCAGCCGGCGCCTCCACAGCTTCGAGAGGAATTGGCGGAAGGTCAGCTTCAGCTCGCTTTCGGGAACGGTGGGCGGGACAACGAGGATACGACCTCGGCTCGGGAAAGTGACGTACCCTCCCTTCCTGCCATCGTAGGGCTGGTTCCCTATCGGCACGTGGGGCCTCTATCCTGAGGCGATGTCTCGGTGGCCTGGGCAGCGCCGTTCCGACGTCCTGTGGCACGCGGCCCGGGTGACCGCCGCCTGGGCGGCCATCGCCGCGCTCGCCGCTGCCATCGGGCTCTTCGCCGTCGTGGACCGGAAGTACGGGCTGATCGTCGCCGCCCTTGTCCTCGTTGTCGGGGTGTTCGCTGCCGACCCCATCCTCCTGGTGGTGGCGGCATTCCCCGGGATCTTCCTCCTGGAGCGGGTCGGTGGCGGGGGAACGAACCTGGCGGTCGCCGATGCGCTGGTGTTCGTGGGCGCTCTCGTCTGCCTGCTTCACATCCGGTGGAAAGAAGCCCATCACCTCCGGCAGTTCCTTGTGGGCATCCTCGTCTACGAGGCCACCCTCATCCTGATCGTGGCCGTGCATCCCAACCGCTACGACATCGTCGAGTGGTTCCACCGGATGTCCTACCTGGCCGGGAGCGTGCTGATCGGCTGGGTGCTGGCCCGCACTGGGAGGGCGCGCCAGGCCTTCCGCCTCTACCTCCTCGGCGCCTCGATCATCGCGCTCCTGGCCATGGAGCACGCCGTGACGCTGCACTTCAAACCGGCCCAGTGGGGCCTCTACCAGAAGAACGCGATCGGGGCGATGATGTGGGTGGCCATCGTCGTTACCCAGGTGAACCCTTCCTGGACGGGGGTGAGCCGCCGCCAGGCCCGCGTGGTGAAGATCCTGTGCATCCTCGGGCTCCTCGCCTCCCAGTCGCGCCAGGCCATGGTCGTGCTCATCGGCGTGCTGTGCCTGGCCGCGCTGATGAACCCCGAGGTGCGCCGGCGTTCGAAGCTGATGCTCCTTGGGATCATCCCGCTCGCCGGGTTCTTGTACTACGACTTCACCACCCAGGCCAAGAACAACCCGAAGTTCAACACGGTGGCGATCCGACTCGACCAGTACGCCGCCGCCCTCAAGGTGTGGCACCTCAGCCCGATCTTCGGGGAGGGGATGCGCTTCTACAACCTCCCCCAGTTCTCCAACGTGGGCGTGCCGCCGAGCGTGATCATCGAGAACCTGGCGGCATCGGGCATCGTCGGTTCGATCGCCTTCCTCGCCTGCGCCGTCCTGCTCGTCCGTGCCGTGGTGAAGCTCCCCCGGGAGGTGGGCTTGCTGGGTCTCCTGGTTCTGTGCGGGCACCTCACCGAGGGGCTCTTCGACATCTTCTGGATCGGGGCGTACTCGGCGGCACCGATGATCGTCGTCGGGGTCGCCATCGGGATGGCGGACATGGTCCGGCGCGGCATCCCGCTGCCCGGACGGTCCGGTGATCGGGCACCACTGGCCCGAGCGGGCCCGGCGGTGGCGGGAGGGGTTGTGGGTGGAGCCGTGGGTGGAGCCGTCGCGGCCCCCGGTGCAGTGGCTCCCGGTGTTGTCGGTGCGGCTCCGGCCGAGAGCAGCTCGGTCACCTCCCGGGCCGCCCGCACCGTCCGCTCCCGGCTGGCTGCCCCGGCATCTCGCCGACCCCCGGCACCGGCCGGGTGACCCAGACGCGTCCGCGCGCCTCCGGACCGGGTCGCCCGCGGGTGGTCCTGAACGCCCTCCCACTGGAGCGCGAGGGCGGCGGGGTGGGGACCTACATCCGCGAGCTGCTTGGGGCCATGGTCGTCCAGTCCACTGCGGACCTGGTGGCTGCCGTCCAGTCGACCGCCGCCGGTCTGCTGCCGCCTTGCACGTTCACGCCCGGCCGTCTTCACCACTCGGTGGGCGTTCTCCCGACACCGGTATCACGGGAGAGCGCCATTGCCGCTTGCAGGGCGAGACGCCAACCCGGAAGCTCGTGAACACCCGACGCCGAACCGTTCAGATCAGGACGGGGGCTGCTCTGGACCTCATCTCCGGTGGCTAATAACCTGTTCGTAGACGGCGATCACTTGGGTCGCGGCGTGCTCTGGCGAGAAGCGGAGCGCTGTCTTCCGCCCTCGCGCCGCCAGTGTGTGGCGCAGGGAAGGATCGTTATGTAGTCGTCGCATGGCGTCGGCTAGAGCGGCGGCGTCACCCGGAGAGGTGAGGATCCCGTCCACACCGTCCGTGATGATTTCGGCCGGCCCACCGGCATCGGACGCAATGACCGGGATACCCGCTACCATCCCTTCCACTACGACCTGTCCGAACGGTTCAGGAGTGAGCGAACAGTGCACGAGTGTGTCGATTTGTGCCAGTTCGTCCCAGATGTCGTCGCGGAAGCCGCGGAACTCGATGCGCTCGGTAAGACCGGATCGCCGGACCTTCTCTCGGAGGGAGGCGGCATAGTTGTCTTCGCCAAACATTGCCGAGCCAATGATCCAGGCCTCGCAATCCCCGTTTGGGAACGCGCGGGCGAAGGCATCGATGAAGTGAGCTTGGCCCTTCCACGGAGCTAGGCGCCCGACCACGCCAATACGGTATGGGCGGCCCGCCTCGGAGGCTGGAGGCAGCTTTCCGACTCTGTCGTAGATCACGGGGTCAACGACCGTGACGCCCTTGTGAAGGCGGGGGATCGTCTTGAGCGTAGACCGCGAATTGGCGATCACCGCGCTCGGTAGAATCTGGGCCGATGCACGCACTGCCCAAACCGCCGCTGTCGGGAGGTAGTCCGGGGCGATTCGGTCCCGAATGTGCCACACCACGGGGATCCCGGCCAGGCGCCCCGCCGCCCCTCCATAGAGGGCGGCCTTGAGAGAGTTGGTGTGAACCACGTCGGGCGCTAGTTCACGCAGGCGCCGACGTAATCGCCAGACGTAATTTGCCGACCCGGCCAGCGCCCTGCCTTTGAGGCCGCCGGGTCGCACGGACTCCTTCCTGATATCGCGTACCACTGCGGCCATGGGGAGTACCTCCACGGAGATGTTCGCATCCCGCAGGCGCTCAACGAGGGGTCCGTCCTCGCCCACGATGACATGGGCATCGACCTGGTCGTTAAGGGCGGACAGGATGCGGGCCAGAGCAATCTCTCCACCCGACAGTCGGGCCACATGGTCGAGGTAGACAACCCGGTAGGTCATGACGAGAGCATCGCGACCGATGCCTCGGCGGTGGCCGTTTCGTTCGCGTGTCCCCGGGCGGCCGACACGTTCCGGGCCCAAGACCGGCCCGTGCGGGCGCCTTGCAACGGCCACAGCATTGCCCGGCCCCGGGCCGGCGTTTCGAGTATGCCGCGTGCTGCATTTCCTTGATGTAGACCGACGATGAATATCAGAACGGGAGGCCCTTTCCGATCGCGGTGCCGTGTTCCTCACTTGGTAATTGTTGGTGGATGGCCCCGCCAGAGGGGCGGATTCTGAGTGTGCGCGTATGAGGCGGGGTCAGACCCCGGTCGTCGAGTATGGCGTACTCGTTCGAGCAGTAGGTGGCGCAGGTCCGCGTCAATCGCGCTGTCAGGCATAATTTGTCGGAGGAGACGGTAGCGTACCTGTAGGCCAGGGAACATCCGAGTAAGACGAAGCTCGCCTTCCTGGATCGATCCGTGGTCTGCAGTTCCATCCTGATGAGAATTGCCTTTGTCGACTTCATCAGACCCCGATCGGCGCGCAATGGATTGGTATTGACGGGATCACCCGGGTATGGTCCAGCCGACTGGCGATCGTTGCTCCGCCGGGTAGTGCGCTGCCCAGGCGGGAGGCGGTAGCCGGCTTGAGGTCGCCGTTACGGCTTCAATAGGGCCGCACGCCGCGGCCGTCAGACCGTCACGGCGCGACGTGGGTATCGGGTCAGGCTGGCGGTAGCTCCAACCCCGACGCCCCGCAGCTCTCCTCGTCGTAGCGTGTACGCCATCAGTCGTTAGGGGCATCGTTCCGATCGTATCTTCCGTGGGAAATTCCAGCGTGTCGCGTGGCCGCGCGCTTGGACGAGCGGGATTGCGGTGTTGGGCACGCTTCACCGCCCAGTTGGACATCTTGCGCTTGATGACCAACGGGTAGCCCGTAATCGGCGCGCGTTGAGCCGGCGCAGCATCTCGACCGTCGCGTCGATGATGGCGGTCGTCAGGCGGTCAGGTCACCTGATGGACGACCAGCATGGACAAGACTGGGCCTCTGCCGGCTGGTCGCGCCCGGCTGGGAGACGGCGGACCGCATCATCGCCGTCTCCCACCGGACGGCGGAGCGGGTCCGGGACCTCTTCGGCCGGGATCCGGTCGTCGTCCACGAGGCACCGGGCTCGGGCATGGGCCCGCCCCCCGCCGAGGACGTCCGCCGGGTCGCCGGGCGGTACCGGCTACCCGAACGCTTCGTCCTCCACGTCGCCAACATCGAGCCGCGGAAGGACATCGCCACGCTGGCCGCCGGGTGCCGCTCCGTCGGGCTCCCGCTCCTCGTGACCGGTCACCCGCTGTGGGGGAGCCGGGCACCTGCCGGCGTGGCGCTGCTGGGCCACGTGCCGTGGTCCGATCTCCCCGCGCTCTACGGCGCGGCGACGGTGGTGGGGTACGCCTCGCACTACGAGGGGTTCGGCCTTCCCCCCATCGAGGCGATGGCGTGCGGCGCTGCGGTGGTGAGCACACCCGTGCCGTCGATCACGGAGGTCGTCGGCGACGGTGCTGCCACCTTCATCCCCGGCGATGTCGACGGGCTCACCCGCGTGCTGCGGGAGCTCCTCGGCGACGACGACCGGCGCTCGGCCCTCGCCCGGCTCGGTCGGGAGCGGGTCGCCACGCTCGGCTGGACCCGGGCGGGCCGGGAGACGCTGGACGTCTACCGCGGTCTCGGCGTCCGGGTCTGAGCGCCCAGCGGGGTCGCCAGCCGGGACAGGACCCGCGGCTCGCTACCGTGGGCACGTGAGCTCCCGTTGGACCGGCCGCGCCTGGCGGATCGTGCAGTGGTCCCGGTCTGGTGCCGTGTCCGCGCTGCACCTCCTCCGAGGGATCCGGACGGCCGAGGAGCTAGTCGACCTGGTGGTGGTGGGATGGTGGTGGCTCGTGGCCGAGGTCGGTGTTCGGACCGTGGCGTTGGACACGTTGGCACCCCTGTTCTCGCTCCGGATGGCGCCGGGGTCCGAGTCGGGAGGCGATGACGGCTACGCATCCGACCACCTGAATGGCGACCTCGATACCGGAGAGCGACGTCGGTTGGGCCTCGTCGTCCGCATCGCGTCCCACTGGCCAGGCGGCCCCGGCCCATGCCTTCGCCAGGCACTCGTCACCGGGCGGGTCCTGGGACGGCATCGTCCTCGCCTGCTCCTCGGGATTGTCCCGCCCGGTCCGGATGGGAGCCAGCCCGTGCTGGCCCATGCGTGGGTGGAGCTCCCCGATGGTCGGCGATTCGGCGACGTGGACGGCACGCTCCCGTTCTCGTCGTAGAGGATCAGATCCCGTGGACAGCAGGGGAGGTCGCCTCGCCGAACCGGCGAGCGCATCCCACCCCGACATGAGGCACATGGCCGAGCCGGTGGATGACGATGCCGAACGGGCCGCCGTGGTCACTGCCTGTAGCCTCTCGGGGACTGGTCGGCTCTGGCGATGTGCTGGGACGGCTCTGGCGCGAGACGCCCAAGCGGCGACCGAGGGAAGAGGCGGGAGAGGGAGATGTGAGATGCGGGCACGGAGCGAGCAGGTGATGTGGCGTGAGATCGACGGTCAGGTGGTCATCCTCGACCTGCGGAGCTCGAGCTATCTCCGGTCGAACGGAACGGGGGCGCGGCTCTGGGAACGGCTCCAGACGGAGTGCCAGCACGATGACTTGGTCGACGTGCTGGTGAGCTCCTACCAGGTCGACCCCGAAGTCGCCGCCAGCGATGTCGACGCCTTCCTCGCTACGCTCCGTGAGGGTGACCTTCTGGAGCGCTGATATGCAACGGACTGTCAATCCCCAGCGCAGGTCCTGTGCGAAGCGGCTTGTGGCCGCGTCGGACCAGAGGTTCGGCGCCTGAGTGTTCCTGAGCAGTCGACGGGGCTCCTGTGTCATGACGGGGCTCCTGTGTCATGACGGGGCGCCTGCGTCATGACGGAGCGCCTGCAGTCAAGCGAGGACGAACGGTCTTGACGCAGGGGCGGCGGCTGCTACGCCATTCCCGTTGAGCCGGGGGCGATCGGTCGAGAGATCGACCATGCACCGGGACCCAGGCGCAGTTCGGCGAACCGCCACGCTGATGTTCGTGAGCTCTCACCGCAAGATGACGATGCGCACGGTGTCCCTGGCTGAGATCGCGTCCGGACCGGGTGGTCCGGTTTCGCACAGCGCAAACGGAGTTCTCTACCGCAGCAGCGGCCCGGTGCATGGTGGAGGCCTTGCTCACGACCCCGCCGGGCTCGTACCCAGGCCCGTAAATGACGATGCCTACTCGAAGCGCTGCGTTCACCGTCCGTAGCATTGCGGGGATGTGGCCGCCCCGGGGCGTGCCGAGCGATCGGGTGCAGCGATGACAGGCGCGGTCGCACCAGCCACGGAGGGTGAGGTGCGGGATGCGAGCACAACATGAGCAGGTGATGTGGCGGAAGATCGACGGTCAGGTGGTGATCTTGGACCTGAGGAGCTCGAGCTAGCTGCGGTCCAATGGATCGGGGGCGCGGCGACGGGAGCGCCTCCAGACCGAGTGTGCGCCGGTGGATCTCATCGATGTGCTGCTCGATCGCTTCGACGTGGAGCCCGGCGTGGCGGCGAGGGACGTCGACGACTTCCTCGTCACGCTCAGCGAAGGGGAGCTCCTGGAACGCTGAGCGGGCGGGGCATCGACGGCGGAGACGCCTGTGGATGCCGGCCGAAGCTGCCAGCCGGCAGACAGAACATCACAGAGGGTGACGTATAGTTGACCACTGGATGTTGGCTCCGGTACAGTGGGGGCATGAAAAGCGCATCGAAGCAAGGGCAGGCGTACGAGACTCCACGGCTGGAGCGAGTGGGCACGATCGCCGAGTTGACCGGGGGGCAGGGCTTTGCGGGTAGTAGTGACTCTTTCTACTGTTTTAGGTACGGTTCCTCAAGCACCTGAGCTGATCAGACCCTCGCGGCTGGGTGGAGCAGCGGTCGGCCTACCCGGTTTCGGGTGGCGTATCCTAGGGCGGTGCCTACCCCGGGGATGACGAGGCGGTCGTCCGCGGCATCCGCTTCCTACGATCTCTACGGGTCGCTCGTGCGGTCGGAGATCGATCTTGGGTTTAGTGCTGTCCATGATGACGATTCCAGGCCGGTCGACGTTCGGCTTCTCGAGGGAGTGTGCCGCGAGGTGCCCGAAGCGGTCCCGGCAGGCAACGTCGTTGCCGAGCGTTTCGACGGTCCGGGGCAGCGGTTCTACACCGCGGCGGAAAGCGAAGGTGACTACTGCTTCCGCTTCCATCGTTGCTTCGACTTCTGGGTGAGTGGCGGCCGGAGCCTGGTGCACGTGGACTGGGACCCGAGCGTCGACCTTCCGCTGGCCGCGGTCTATTTCTCCGGCACCGTCATGGCATTTCTGCTCGGCCTGGCCGGTCGGCTCACCCTTCACGCCTCTGCGGTTGCTCCTGTGCCCGTTCCGTCGGTGGGGCGGAGCGTCATCGCGATCCTCGGCGACTCGGGAGCAGGAAAGACCACCCTCGCTGCCCTCTGTGCGGCGGCAGGAGCGGCGTTCGTGACCGACGACCTGCTCCTGGTCGATCTGGGTGGTCCCGAGCCGATCGTGGTGGGCGCCGCCAACGAGCTCCGGCTCCGTCCGGAAGCAGGATGGGTGCTCGAACAGTTCCCCGTTGCGCCCCGGGTTCGCCGGACTCCGGATGGCCGGTTGGCTATCCAACCGAGCCCGGACCACGGCGATGCCGGCGCTGGCCGGCTGAGAGCGTTGCTCGTGCCGGTGCTGGCGAGAGACGAGGAGACCGTCGAGCTCACCCGGGTCTCACCGGTGGACGCGCTCTTCTTGCTGGCGCGTGCCCCCCGTCTCGCCGGCTGGACGGACGAGACGGTGCTGAGCCGGCAGTTCGACGCCATGGCGAACTTGGCAGCACGGGTGCCGTGCTTCACAGCGAAGATCCCCTGGGCACCCCAGACTCGGAGGCGCGTCGGCGAGACACTGCTGCGGCTCGTCGGCGAAGCGACCCGATGAACGGGTTCGGGAGTGGCGGGCTCGAGGACATCGGGTCCGAGCACGTCCCGGTCTTGGACGGCCTCCGCCCGAGGTTCACCCGGCTCGACGGCGAGGAGCTGTTGGTCGGGATGCCGATCGGCACGGGAGCTGCTCGACGTGTCGGCAGTCGAGCGGCTCGGGGGCGGAGACATGTCCCACCGATCCCGGGGCCACGGGTGGTCCTCGAAGGGCTCGTGGCCGGCGCCCTTGCCAGGCCACCGTGCCTGGTGGAGTTCTCCGGAGGTCGCGACTCGTCGGCGGTCCTCGCCTTGGCGGCTCACGTCGCCCGCCGGGAGGGGCTGCCGTTGCCGATCCCGTTCACCAGGCGGTTTGCACATGCACCTGCCACCGACGAAGCCGAGTGGCAACACCTCGTCATCGACCACCTCCGCCTTCCGCACTGGGAGCGCATGGTGGTGACCGAGGAGCTGGATCTGGTCGGCCCGTATGCCCGGCGCGTGCTGCTGGCCTGCGGGGTCGTCGCCCCCGCTCCGCTGTACGCGGCACTCCCTAGCTTCGACCGGGCCCGGGGCGGGACCCGTATCACGGGGGAGGGCGGAGACGAGATCCTCGGGTCGAGACGGGTCACCGCGCTGCGGCGTGCGCGGCAGGAGCCGCTCACGAATCTCCTCCGCCCTCGCCCGGCTCGTCGGGCGCTGGAACCCATCACGCCCAGCGTCATCCGGCGGTCCGTCTGGAGGCGTCGCCTGGGAGCCGATCTGGAGCTGCCGTGGCTTCGGTCGTCCGCTCGGGAACAGGTGCTCGACCGGATCGCGCGGCACCTCGCCTCCGAGCCGCTGGACTGGCGTCGCAGCCTCAACTGGCATCTGGCCGCGACGTCGACGCAGATGTTGGCGCACAACTCGTCCGTGTTGGCCTCACTCTACGACGTGACCGTCCTCGATCCGTTCCTGCACCCGTCGTTCGTAGCGTCGTGGGCCCGGGAGGGTGGGTTCTTCGGCGTGGCCGACCGGACGGAGGCGCTCCGTGCGCTCGTGCCCGACCTCCTTCCCGATGCCGTGCTGTCCCGGCAGTCGAAGGCAACCTTCAATACCGGCTACTTCACCGGCACCTCCCGGCAGTTCGCCTCGGAGTGGTCCGGCCGCGGTGTCGACCTCGGCATGGTCGATCCCGAGCGCCTGGTAGAGGAGTGGCGCCACCCTCGGCCAAGCGCGCAGTCGTTCGCCCTCCTCCAGACGGCGTGGCTCGCTGATCACGGGGGCGACCGGCGGGAGGAGCTTCCCGGGTAGCCCGTGCAGCGATGCCCCGGAACCCAGCCGATAAGCGCGGGAGCTGGTTAGTACTGCCCGAGGGTCCCGGTCCGTCGGGTCCGGTGAATGGACTTCCCGAGCACCCAGATGGCGATGGGGATGATGACGACATCGACGGACGCCAGCTCTCCAAGGCGGGCGACGGGTACCTGCCCGTAGACGAGCGACCCCCGCACCAGGTCGACGGCCCAGGTGAACGGGATCGCCTCACCCAGGGTTCGGAGGGTCGGCGGGAGGACGGAGAGCGGGTAGTAGACGCCGCCGAGCAGGCTGAACACGGACACGACGAGGGTGGCGACGCCCTGGCCGCGCTTGAAGACGACAATGAAAGCCGTGACGAGCAGTCCGAAGGCTACGAACAGCGCCAGGATCACCACCATCCCAACCACCAGCACGACCAGCCCAAGCGGTCGGGCGTCAAGCCGCATCCGGAACACGCCGACGGCGACGCCGAGGGTGACGAGCTCGATGGCGAGGAGCTGGATGATCCCGTAGCTGGAACCGCCGACGATGGTGAGCCACGGCGGGCTTGGTGTCGACAGCATCGCCTCGAGCGTGCCGGTCGTCTGGTCGGAGCGGAGGCGGGAGGCGAAGGAGGTCATGGCGCCGTGGACGATGGCGACGAGGGCGGTGCCGAGCACGGCGAAGGCGAAGTAGCCGCCGGCGAGCGTGGTCCCGGCCAGGACCTCGATCCGGTTGCCGACCAGGCGGCTTAAGAAGAAGAGCATGAACAGCGCCGTGAACATCTCGACGAACCGCCACGCGAACGGGAGGCGGTACGACCAGGCATCGGCGGCATCCCGGCGGATGCACGCCGCGATCACCCCCAACGGGCGTACCCGCCTGTCTGCGGGCACCGGCGGGGCGCTGGCCCTGGCTCCGGTCACCTCCCGGGGCATGGGGATTGCTCCTGCCTTGCCCGGGAGGCCGGTCCCGATCCGGTCGTCGGTGGCGCTCATGGCAGCCCGAGCCCGCCACCGAGGCCGGTCGGAGGAAGGGCACCCGGGGGTGGGGACATCCCGCCGGTGCCCCCGGCTCCCGACCCGTCGGGTACGCCCGACGCCTCACCGAACAGCCCACTCCCTCCGCCGGCTTGGGCCATCTCCCGAAGCACGCCCGCGTGGCCGGTCGCGTCCAGCAGCAGTGCCTCGAGGCCGGCGGCCGAGCCACCCCCAGCCAGGCTCGCCGCGATCTTCCCGTCGACGAGAACGGCCACGTGGTCGGCCACGGCAGTCGCCTCGTGGAGGTCGTGCGTGGCGAAGAGCACGGCCAGGCCCTGGGCATGGGCCAGCTCGAGGACCAGGGTGCGGGTGTCGACGGTGGCGATCGGGTCGAGGCTCCGGGTCGGCTCGTCGAGGAGGAGGACGGCCGGATCCCCGAGGAGGGCGCGCGCGATCGAGAGCTTTGCCTTCATGCCGGTCGAGTAGCGGTCCACCCGTCTCGTCGCCAGGGGGGCGATGCCGACCCGCTCCAGGACCTCGCGGCTCCGTTCCACGGCCTCACGCCGACGGAGGCCGTGGAGCGCGGCGAAGAAGGTGAGGTTCTGGATCCCGGTGAGGCGCCAGAAGAACGATCGCTCCTCGGCGAGGACGAGACCGAGCCGGCCGCAGGCCAGCCGAGGCCGCTCCACGGCGTCGATGCCGCCGATGGAGACGGTCCCCGCGTCGGGGAGCACGCTGGCGGCCAGGATGCGGATGAGGGTGGACTTGCCGGCGCCGTTCGGGCCCAGCAGGGCCAGCACGGTCCCGGGCGGCACGGTGAGGTCCACACCGGAGAGCGCCTGGACGGTTCCGAACCGCTTTTCGATTCCAGCGGCGACGATGCCCCCGGCTGCGTCCGCCTGCCCGACTCCCGGCCCCCGACTCACCGCAGCCGGACTCATCCGGGATCGGTCTCTCCGGACGTGTCCATTGTGCCGCTCCGTCCGGCGCCGCCGGTCGTGCCCACCCACGCCCCGGACTGCCACGCCTCTGCGGCCACGGTGTCGAGGTACCGTCGGCGCTCCACCTTGCCGCCGCGCTCATCGGTGAGGCGGGGGCGGTTGGCGATGCGGACGCCGGGCAGCCGGCTCACCGTGTCGCGAGTCCGAGGGGCGACGACGTCCTCCTGGACTCGCCGGGCCAGGGTGACCAGCGTGGACCCGGTCGACGACGCGGTTGCTCCCAGGAGCGTCTTGCCAGTGCCGGTCTCCGTGCCCCAGTGCCGCGTACCTGCGCGGTCGAACGTCGACCAGAACGCAACCAAGGGGCTCTTCGGGGCGAGTGCGTCGACCACGTCGGCGGGTACCTCGGTCGCGAGGACGACGCGGGCCCGTTGGAGCATGACGGCGGTCACGAGACCGAGTCCGTAGCGCCGTGCCCGGGTCACGAGGACGTCCCATGCCCATCCCGGTGCGGTGGTCCCGGCGTGGACGGACCGTTCGACATCCTTCAGCCAGACGAGGAGGTGCCCGCCGGAGAGCGCGCCGTGCACGCAGAGATGCAGGACCGTGTCGACGGGGTCGAGTGTGTCGACGGCGAGGGGACCCAGGTCGACGCGCCGGCGTCGCTCGAAGAGCTCTGCCATGGGGACGTGGAACCGGGCTCGGGCCTCGGGGGTGTTGACCAGGTGCCAGTGGAGGTCGCCGTAGGCGCCCAGGGGGAGGCGGACCACGATCTGGCCGAGCCTGAGCCGGGTCAGCAGCGGCCAGTTCTGCTGGCGGGGGGCACCCCCGGCCGATTCGACGGCTTCGAGGGCGGCCGGGAAGGCGGACGGCGGTACGACCAGGTCGAGGTCGAGCGTGTTGCGCAGGCCGTGGTCCCCGTAGGCGAGCTGTCCCAGGGCCAGGCCCTTCACCAGCATCCACGGGATCTGTCTCTCAGAGAGGCGCTCGGCCATGCCCACCAGCTCGGCCAGGAGGCCGAAGGCATGAGCGGCGGCGTCGTGGTGAGCTGCAGCGAGCTGCTCTGTGAGCTCGCTCCTCACGCCGAGGCCCTCCAGCCGGCGGGAGACGAGACCGGGCAGTCGGTGATAGGTGGCGAGGGCGGCCAGCTCCCGTGCCGGGTCTCCCTGTACGAGGGGGTCGAGGTCGCTGCGGTCTGGGGGCGTCTCGCGCACGAGCGCCACCATGGCCCTGCCGAGTAGTTGCCGCCGCCGGGAGGGCGGGAGCATGTCCCATCGCGTGGGCGGGGTGGCAGTGGCGACTTCGTTCATCGGCTGGTTCGCATCGTCCCTCTCCGGTCGGCACCGGTAGTGGGCCTCTGCGCCCCGACACCCCGGTTCCCAGGTGGCTCGACCACCAGACCGGACCAAGCGTAGAGGCTGAGCGGACAGCGCACCTCTAGGGCCCGCCGTGCTCCGTTGGCGTGTGCGGTCCGCAGTTGCCCCCAGTGGCCCGCAGCCACTCACAGCACTGCCTCGGAGCTGGTGGGGCGGGGTTCAGAAAAGCACGGATCGTGCCGAAGACCTTACTGAACGTCGCCGAGGGAGCCCATCCCCGGCCGTTCAGGTCGACGATGACAGCGCTCACCCCTACCCAACCACCGGCCAGCCGCCGGTTGACCGAACCGGCTGACGGCCGGCTCGTCTCCGAACCGGTCGGCGTGAGCGTGCCGCCCGAAGAGTTGGCCGATTTGCATGCCGATCGCCTGGTGCTCACGCCGGGGTACGTCGGTCCCGAGCGCAGGCGTACGGATGCACTCGGACGTGCCCGCCGGGCCGTGTCCCATCGCGGGGTGACGCTGCGCGTCGTTGAGGTGACGGTCGCTGCGCTCGTCGTGGTCGTCACGGTGGCGATGGCCGGCGGCGGAAGGGGGTCGGGGATCCAACCGACCGCCACGACCCGGCTGCACCAGACGGGCGTGACCCTGGCCCGCACCGGACGTCTCCCCTCCGTTTCCATCCTGGCGCCCCACGCCACGTCCCCGGCTGCGCCGGCTCATCCGGCTGTGCCTCGCGCTGCCGCCACTCCCTCTCCGTCGACGACCCCGACCACCACGCCTCCCTCGCCGGTCGCGTCCTCGCCGGTCGCAGCCCCGGTCGTCGCAACTCGGCCCGCACCCGCCCCGACGCCGACACCGGTCCCGGCGGCGGTGGCCAGCCCCACTCCCACCCAGCTCGGAGCCCAGGCGCTGGCCCTGGTCCGTTATCCGTGGCAGCGGATCCCGGGGTACTCGATCCAGTTCCTCCCCATCGCCGATGCGCCGTCCCCCGGTTTCTACGGCAACACCACCTTCACGTGGGGACAGGCCGGGGGCACCTCCACCCTCTACGTTTACCCGGGGGAGACCGTCGCCGAGCTGGCGGGGATCACCGCGTTCGAGATCGGCCACGAGGTCGACGCCGCCGCCGTTGATCCCGAGGGCGGTCATGCCCAGATCGAGAACATCTTGGGCATCCACCCCGCCAGTTGGGCTCCGAACTGCGACTGTGCCGAACAGGGGTTCCTGTCGGGCTGGTACGCAGCCGCCTTCTCCAACTACTGGTCACCAGGGGTGGGGAATTGGAGCACGATCGCTCCGATGCCGACGGGAGCCACGCTCGCGGCGGTCGAACCGTGGCTCAACCCGACCGTGCCGTGAGCACACGGTGGTGAGGACCAACAGGGCCGGCTGAGCGCAGGGTTCGCCCACAGATCGGATAGCCGCCGTGCCGGGTTTGGCAGCGGTCATCATGGCCGGGACCGTGCACCGACTGGTGGAACGAGCCGTCCCCGTGTTCGATGTCACCCCGGTGGTCTCCGCCTCGTCACGGACCGCCATGGCCGCGACGGCGGGCGCCCAGTGCATCCCGCCTCCGACGATGATGTGGGCATCTCCCAGTGATCGCCAGCGCTCGGATGCCTCCAGCTACGCTCTCCCATGCGTCCCCTTGGGTCGCAGGCAGGTGCCCGGCCCGTCCGGCACGCGTCGGGCGACCCGGATGGCGCTCGGACCATCGATCCGGACGGAGGAGTGACATCGCGTTCGTCATCGGCACCCCGGCATTCCCGCATCCCGGCGCCACCGGTCCCGACGACGATCGTCTGGACGGGGCGGTGGAGCTGGCGTTCGTCAACAACATGCCGGACCCGGCGTTCGCCGAGACCGAACGGCAGTTCCTCCGCCTGCTGGCAGCGGCTTCCGGGGGCCAGGCCGTGGTGGTCCACCGCTACTGGATGCCCGGGATCGCGCGGGGGAACGCGGTCCGCCGGCGGGTCCGGGCGAGCTACCGGCCCCTGGAGCGGCTGTTTGCCACGGCGCCCGCCGGGTGCATCGTGACCGGAACCGAGCCGAGAGCAGAGCAGCTTGCCGACGAGCCCTACTGGAGCGACCTCGTGGCGGTCCTGGAATGGGGTGCCGACCACGGAGTGGCGATGTGGTTGTCCTGTCTCGCCGCCCACGCCGCCCTCCTGGCGTACGACGGGATCGAGCGGGTGCCGCTCCCTGCCAAGTTCAGCGGCGTGTTCGCCCACGCCGTTGACACGTCCCACCCGTTGACCCGCGGCCTCGGTGGAGACCGAGGAAAGGGGACCGGCCCGGCCGCGCCGGTCATGGTCCCGCACTCCCGCCTGAACACGGTCCCCGACGACGCGCTGCGCTCCCGGGGCTACGAGCTGCCGATGACCTCACCTGACGTCGGATGGACCCTGGCGACGAAGGTCGTGGGGGCGGGCGCCTTCGTGCTCGTCCAGGGTCATCCCGAGTACTCGACCACCAGCCTGTTGCGGGAGTACCGCCGGGACGTCCGGCGGTACCTCCGGGGCGACCGACCGGACTACCCGGCGGTTCCAACGGGTTACCTCGATCAGCGGGGCACGCAGGCGGCGGCAGCGTTCGCCGCTACCGCTACCGCTACCGCTACCGCCACCGCCACCGCCCGGGCACCGGGCGTGGTGGCGTCGTCTACCGGCATGGCCGCCGGGAGCGTCGGCCCGGCGCTGGCTGCGGCTGGCTCGCCGACGGGCCGTTCACGGTCGGGGCTGCTACCCGGCTTCCCCTACGAGCGGATGGCACGGGGAATCACGAACACGTGGCAGGCTGCCGGGGTGCGACTGTTGGCGAACTGGCTGTCCGAGCTGCGCCGGGGAGGAGAGGCGTCCGGTGCGTGACGAGACGATCGCCATCCACGGCGGCTACGTGCCCGGTTCCACCCGGGCCGTGGCGGTGCCCATCTACCAGACGGTGGCCCACGAGTTCATCGACGCCGACCATGCCGCCGCGCTGTTCGACCTCGAGGTGCCCGGGTTCCACTACAACCGCCTGAACAATCCCACCAACGACGTGCTCGAGCGGCGCATGACCGAGCTGGAAGGCGGGGTGGGTGCGCTCACGTTGAGCTCGGGGTCCGCCGCCGTGGCCGCCTCGATCCTCAACATCACCGACGCCGGCGACAACATCGTGTGCGCCCCGCAGCTCTACGGGGCGACCTACACCTACTTCGCCGCCGTGCTCCCCCGGCACGGGATCGAGGCCCGGTTCGCCCCGGACGACACGGCCGCCTCGATGGAGCCGCTTGTCGACGAGCACACGACGGCGGTCTTCTGCGAGGCCATCGGGAACCCGGCGGGCAACGTCGTCGACCTGGAAGCGGTGGCGGAGATGGCCCACCGGCACGGCGTCCCCCTCGTGGTGGACAACACCGTCGCCACTCCACTCCTCTTGAAGCCGATCGAGCACGGGGCCGACGTCGTGGTCCACTCGATGACGAAGTTCGTGGGCGGGCACGGGACCACGTTGGGTGGGATCATCATCGACAGCGGACGGTTCCCGTGGGCGGACCACGCCGAGCGGTTCCCCATGCTCACCACCCCGGAGCCGGCGTTCCACGGGGTCGTCTACACCGAGCAGTTCGGCGAGCAGGCCTACATCGTGCGGTGCCGGACCGTGGGGCTCCGCAACACCGGGGCGGCGCTCGCCCCCTTCAACGCCTTCCTCCTCCTCCAGGGCCTGGAGACGCTGGCCGTGCGGCTCGAGCGGCACCAGGCGAACGCCCGGGCCATCGCCCGCTACCTGGCCGACGATCCCCGGGTGGCCTGGGTCCAGTTCGCCGACTTTCCCGACCACCCCTCCCACGAGCTCGCCCGGCGCTACCTGCGCGGCCGCTCCACGTCGATCATCACCTTCGGTGTCGTCGGTGGCTACGACGCCGGGATCCGGTTCTTCAATGCCGTGCGTCTCTTCAAGCGTCTCGTGAACATGGGCGACGCCAAGTCCCTGGTGAACCATCCGGCCTCGGCCACGCACCGGCAGCTCTCGCCCGAGGCGCTCCGCCTGGTCGGCGTCACGCCGGAGATGATCCGGCTCTCGATCGGGATCGAGCACGTGGACGACCTGATCGAGGACCTCGACCAGGCCCTGGACGCCGCCTGCCGTCCTGGCGACGGCCCGCCCCGGAGGCAGCCCGTCTAAGCCAGGATGGCCTCGACGCAGGCGCCGATGTCCTCCACCGCCCGGATCCGGCTCTTGGGCGAAGGGATGTAGTGGGTGAAGTACCGGGTGCCCTCGGTCACCGCCCCGAACACCCACAGGCGCGCCTGCGCCCTTCCTCGCGCATCGATCGGGTGGGAGTCACGGGTGAGGGCGACGCTGCCGACGGGGACCCCGTCGTAGTGGAGCTGGGTGAGCCGCCCGGCGGCGTAGAGGCGGGCCATGAGCGGCGAAGCGGACCGGTCCACCGTCGGATCGTCGAGGTGGCCGCGCACCAGCCAGTCCACCGGCTCGCTCACCCGACGGTCCAGGCGTTCGGACTCCAGGAGGACACCGGGGCCTTCGCCGGGGTGCAGGCTCGGAGAGGGCCCGAACGGCGTGCGTACCACGCCGGCGTCGAGGAGTGCGAGGAGCTGGCGGGACCGGAGCGCCGGTGGGCCGGCCTCCAGCCGCTTCACCCGGCCCCGGATATGGGCCTGGAAGTCGAGGTAGGACTCGACGGTCAGCCCGCCGAACTCGACCACCCCCCGGACGGCGTCCCGGAGCGAGCGAAGGACCCCGTGGGCCACCTTCAGCGGGCTGGAGCCTCCGTCGCGGAGGGCCTCTGCAAGGTCGTCCTCGACGGCGGCCCGGAAGTGCTCGGCGTAGTCCTTGGACGTGGCGAACGTCGCGGTGTCGTCGGCGAAGAAGTCCGAGCCCGGGTCGTAGGGTCCGTAGCGGGTGGCAAGGTCCTCAACGGCAGGCCCGAACGTCGACGCCGACCAGGCACGCTCCAGCTGCCGGCGCACGGCGGCAGCCTCGGCGGCGCCCTTCGCCAGGAGCGACGCCTGGGTGTAGTAGCCGACCTGCATCTCGGCGAACACGAGCGGGAAGAGCTCGCCCCTGGCATCCACCAGGCGCCGGGCTCCGGGCCGGCCTGTCAGGGCGTCGAGGGCGTCCGGTGTGCAGATGACCGGCTGGTAGACCCCGGTCACGTCGGTGGCGCCCACCGCCTTGGCGGTGTAGGGCTCGCCGGTCCGCGAGAAGAGGGAGATCGTCGGCTCGTGGCCGCTCTTCCGGTAGGTGAGGTGGCCTCCGGTGGCGTCGAAGGACCCTCCCCGTCCGACCGTGAGAGCGGTGACCACGTCGATCGCCACCAGGCCCATGCCCGACACCCCCACGGTGGAGCCGGCAGGGATCGCCGCCAGGGTGCCCGTCACCGGGTACGGTGCCAGCCACGGGACCGGGAGGATGCCCGGAACATCGTCCCTCGATGCGTTGGCCGTGTGCCCGGTGGTGACGATGACGTGGTCGGCGATGACCGACGAGCCGTCCGCCAGGCGGACCTGCTCCTTCCCGGCGGGTGCGGCGGTGACGTCCACCGCCTCGGTCCGATGCACCACGATCTCGATGCCGGCAGGGGCCTCCGAGACGAGCGTGTCGAAGAACCACGAGAGGTACTCGCCCATGATGCGCCGTGGGAGGTAGTCGTCGGGAGTGAGCGGCCGGCCGGACGGGTCGATCCGGCACTCGTCGCCGACCCAACGGTAGCCCCGGGCCACCGCCCAGTCGTAGAAGCCCACGCCGTAGCGGGGGGGCGGCCCGTCGGTGGGGGTTGCGTAGAGCGACATCTGACCACAGGCATTGTTCAGGATCAGGTAGTCGGGCTCGTCCATCCGGTAGACGCCGCACCCGGGAGCAGCCGGCTCGACGACGTGGACGCGGGCACGCCACCGGATGGCCGGGTCATCTCCGGCGCGCCGGCGCGCGCCGGAGATGACCCGCTCGAGCGCGCACAGCCCCCACGGCCCCAGACCGACGATCACCAGCTTGGTCAACGATGCTGTCCCCACCAGCGCACGGGCGCCAGTCTAGGACCCGGCTCCCCCGGCTCCCCTTCCGAACCCGCGTCGAGGTGTGACCACTCCGGTGCATCGGGGGCCTCCGCCGTCGCCGGGGGCCCGGCCGCAGGCGCTTCGCCGGAAGCCGCTCCATCCCCCTGGGCGATGGCCACCACCACGGCGCACGCCAGGCCGGCCTCATGGGACAGGCTGACGGCCAGGTCGCACAGCCCGGACGTGGCGGCCAGGCGTGCCGCCTCCCCGGAGAGGGCGAGGTCGCACCCGCCGCCGGGAGCCCGGCGGACCTCGATGGTGCGCCACGGCGGGCGGCAACCGGGCGGCCGGAGGACCTTCAGCGTGGCCTCCTTCGCCGCGAACCGGGCGGCCAGCGACTCAGCCACCGGCCACGGCAGCGGCGCGCCGGACGACCAGGTCTGCCCGGCCGGCGGCGGGTCACCGAAGCACGAGGCCAGCTCGTGGTCGGTGAAGATGCGGGTGAGGTAGCGGTCGCCGAACCTGCCGGCCGACTCGACGACGTCGGCGACCCTCACCAGATCGACCCCGGTGCGCAGCGACGGAGTCATCGCGTCAATCCGGCGTCACGGCGATCACGACCTTGTGCCGCGTGGACCGGGCGGTCCGGAGCCGCTCCGGCGAAGACCGGGACGGGGAGCCCGCCCGGCGGCGGCCACGGCGTCGGCATGGACCTGCCGGTACTGCTCGGCGATCCGGGGCCAGGCGAGCTCGGCGACCCTCCGTTGTCCGGCGGCGGCGATGGCCGACCGGCGGGCGGTGTCGGCGAGGAGCGTGCCCAGTGCGGAGGCGAAGGCGCCGGTGTCGAAGGGGTCGACCAGCACGCCGTCCTCACCGGACCTGATGAGCTCGGGCGGGCCCCCATGGGTCGTGGCCACCACGGCGACGCCCGCCCGCCACGCTTCCAGGACGACGATGCCGAAGGGCTCCACACGGCTCGGCATGACGAAGAGCGCCGCACCGGCCATGGCGGCCGCTACCTGGTCCCGGGATAGGCGGCCGGGGAAGTGCACCTGTCCGGCGACGCCGAGCTGGCCGGCTCGCTGCCTGAGCGGCCCAAGCGCTCCTCCCGACCCGCCGATCACCAGGTCGGCCTGGCGTTGCTCCTCGGGCATGGCGGCGTAGGCGGCCAGGAGGAGGTCGAACCCTTTCTTCTCGACCACCCGGCCGAGCGCCAGGATGTAGGGCCGATCGGAAGGTGGCGTCCAGCCGGCGTCCGGGTCCCCTCCACCGTCGCCGGTGGCCGCCAGGTCGACGCCGTTCCACACCACCCGACCCTGCCCCGGGCGCAGGCCGAAGCGGGTCTCGGCGTCGGCCAGCGTGAAGCGGGAGCAGCCCGTCACCGCCGCGGCGTGCCGGAGCGCCCACCGAAGACTGAGCTGCATGATCCGGGACGTGTCGAAAATGTCGGCGTCGTCCATGACCGTCTCGCCCTGGAGGGTGACGACGAGCGGGATGTGCAGCATCCCGGCCAGCGCCATGGCGTAGACCCCGTTCGGGCCGAAGCACTGGACGTGGAGGACGTCGGGTCGGAACTCGTCGACGGCCCGACGCAGCATCCGGAACGTCCTCGGTGCGCCGAGCGCGAAGCGGGTGACGGCGCCGGTGGTGGCAGCGGGGAGGGGCAGCGGGAAGCGGCGTACGACGATGCCGTCTCGCGTCTCGACCTCGGCAGGCCCGGTGTCCGACGCATGCCCCGTCCACACCTCGACGTCGTCGCCCGCCGCCACCAGCGCCAGCGCCAGGTGGCGGGTCAGCTCCTCCACGCCTCCGAGGGCGGGCAGGTAGGCGCTCGGGAGGAGCACGACCCTGGTCATGCCGGTCCCCGGCCGGCCGGCAGCCCGGCGTGGAGGCGAGCACGGACGGGCACGGTCGGGACCGTAGCAGAGGGCGTGCGGGGGTTCCGTCCGGCCTGCGATCGGTCCCCACCCAGTCCCCACCCAGTCCCGGGCGTGCCGCGTGCGCCCACCCCGTGTGGCGGCCCGGCACTCGGCTAATGTCCGCCTGGTCGAGGATCGCACGAGGGGAGTGACACCGTTGCCCGGAGAGGAAGCCCTGGACGGTACGATCCGGCAGGTTCTGGTCGACCACGGGAAGCTGCTCACCGACGCTGGCGGCGTCAGTGCCACCGACGATCTCTACGTGCTCGGGTTGACGTCGCACGGATGTGTGAACGTCATGCTGGCGCTGGAGGAGCACTTCGACGTGGAGTTCCTGGACCACCTCCTGAAGGCCGAGACGTTCGCCTCGATCGCCGCCATCCGCGGCGCACTCTACGAGAGCGGCGTGCCCCGGGACGGCGCGGCGGCTTCCGGCGCCGGGACCTAGCACGCCCGTTCCGTCGATGCCCTCGTCGCGCGGTGCCATGGCCGCCACCGAGTGGGTCGACGTCCTGGTCGGATCGGGCACGCTCATCCCGACCGGAGTCGCCGGGGTCTGGGCACATGGAGAGGTCTTCGCTCGGGTGCTTCGCGGCGTGGAGGACCTCCTCGCCTCAGTGCTGCGTACGTCCGAGGTCGAGGTCCGCCGGTTTCCGCCGGTGCAGGAGGTGACCGTGCTGCACCGGAGCGGCTACCTCCGGTCCTTCCCTCACCTGACCGGGGTCGTCTCCACGTTCTCGGGGGACGAGCGCGCCCACCGGGACCTGCTCGATGCGCTGGAGCGAGGAGCCGACTACGACGGTGCGTTCCGGCTCTCGCCGATGGCGCTGTGCTCGTCGGCGTGCCATCCCCTCTACCCGACGCTGCGTGGCCGTCTGCCTAAAGGCGGCCGGTGGTTCGACGTGCGCGGCCAGGTGTTCCGGAACGAACCGTCCGACGACCCGGCTCGCATGGTGGCGTTCCACCAGTACGAGCTGGTCTACGTCGGTGAGCCGGAGGGGGCGGACCGGCACGCAGAGATGCAGCTCGCGCTGGCTCTCGAGCTGCTCGGCGGGCTGGGGCTGTCGGTGTCCGCCCTGCCGGCCACCGACCCGTTCTTCGGCCGGACCGGTCGCGTGCTGGCTTCCGTGCAGCTCGACGCCGGCGCCAAGGTCGAAGTGCACGGCCCGACCGGTCCGAGCTCGCCCACGACCGCGCTGGCGTCGGTCAATCGCCACCGGGACCACTTTGCCACCGCTTTCTCGATCGTGACCGCCGCGGGGGCTCCCGCCCACAGCGCCTGCATCGGGTTCGGGGTCGAGCGGATCGGCCTCGCACTCCTGTGGCGCTATGGGATCGACTGCAGCGAGTGGCCGGCGTCCGTCCAGGAGCGCTTGTGGCCCGGCGTGACGAGGTGAGCCGGACGGTGCCACACCAGTCGTCCTCGCGCCCGCTCGTTGCCGTCGTCCACGGTGACCGGTCGGGTCCGCCCCTGACGGTCTATGCCGCCGCGTCGGAGCTGTGCGATCTCGTCTGGGTAGTGGACGGCAGCCGCGAGGGGCTCTCCACCGATCTTCGCCTGCTGCGCCGGCTGGGCAGGGTGGTCGACGTCCCCGGCCTGGCGCCCGGACCCGTCGCTGACTCGCTCGGCCCGCTCGAACCGGCCGGGATCGTCGTCTTCTCCGACGACGAACTGGTGGCGGCGGCGCTGATCGCTGAACGGCTGGGTCTCCGGTTCCACCCACCCGAGGTGGCGGTCGCCCTCACCGACAAGGAGGTCCAGCGGACGATCCTGGCCGGCGCCGGGATGGAAGGGCCCAAGCTGGTGGCGATCCCGTCGGATGCGGCACCCGGGCAGTGGCGGGCTGCCGGGCGGCGCCTCGGCTACCCGCTGGTCGTGAAGCCCCGGGCGGGTTCGACGAGCTGGGACACCGTGCTCGCTCCCGACGAGGCGACACTGGTCGACTGCGCCCGGTGGGCGTCGGGCAGGGAGATGGTGGTCGAGCAGTACCTCCCTGACGCTGAGCCGGCGAACCACCCCGGGATCGCCGGGTACCTCTCGGTCGAGACAGCGGTGACGGCAGCGGGCTACCGCCACCTGGCCGTGACCGGCCGCCTGCCGCTCGCCCCTGATTTCCGCGAGACCGGGTTCTTCATCCCGGCCGCCGTGGACGCAGGCACGCAGGCGGCGGTGCTGGCCACCGTCGAGAAGGCGGCGAGCGCCCTCGGGGCGGCGGCCGGGATCTTCCGTACCGAGGTGAAGCTCACTCCGGACGGGCCTCGGGTCATCGAGGTCAACGGCCGGCTGGGCGGGGCCGTGGCCGACGCCATGCTGCTGGCCGGCGGTCCTTCGTTCCACGAGCTCGTCCTCCGGCTGGCTGTCGGCCTCGACCTGCCGGGCCATGGACTCCTTCCCTGCGATCGCATCGGTTTCCGGCTCCTGTACCAGCCGCCTCGGTGCGCCACCGGTGTGGAGTCGATCGAGGGCCTCGACCGGGTGGCCGCCCTGCCCGGAGTGACGGCCGTGGCGCTCCACCACCGGCCGGGCGACGCGTTGGACTGGCGGCGCCAGGGAACCGACACCTATCTCTTTACCGTCAACGGCGCCGTCGCCGACCATGGCGCGTTGGTGGCGCTGCACCGGGCGGTGGCCGAAGCGGTGACGGTCGGCTACCGGCGTCGCTGACCCGGATCACTCCCCGTCGCTGACCCGGATCACTCCCCGTCGCTCCCGGTGCCCGAGTCGCACTTGCGCTGGCACCCCCAAGGGAGGCAGGATGCTACCTCGTTTCGTGTGCGAACCCGGTGATGTCGACGGCGCCGCCCTGTCGGGAGGTGTCGGGACGGGACCGGGGGCGTCGCGGGGCGTGCGGGGAGAGCTCGGGAAGGGGCCCTGAGTGTGCGATGACGATATTCGATCCTGAGCTCGGGCGGGCCATCCCGCTTCCTCCAGCGGTGGAGGCGACACGAGAGGGGGAGGGCGCGTTCGCCCCGGCCTCCTCCCGCCGGAGGCGGTCGATCCTCCGGATGGTGGCCGCTGACGTGATCGCCCTGGTGGTGGCCGGGTTCGCCGGCCTGCTCCTGTTGTCAGCCCTGTCGTCGAACCCCCAGAGCGGGGTCGGGCACCTCGGCCCGTCGTTCGCCTTCAACGTGGCGATCGTGCCCGTGTTCCTGGCCGTCTTCTCGCTCTACGGCCTGTACCGCGGCACCACGCGGCGGATCTCCCCGGCGCTGTTCTCCGACCTGAAGGACATCGTCCACGCCTTGATGATCAGCGGCTTCCTCTACGCCATCGTCGGCTACGTGGCCGACCGGGCGTTCGGCTTCGACGAGCTGAGCGTGGGGAAGATCACGGCGATGTGCCTGGTGGCCGCGCTCACCGTTCCCGCCGCACGGGCCGCCGGCCGGCAGATCGCCGCCCGCTCCGCCGACGCCACCGTGCCCATCATTGTGGTCGGCACCGGGATCATGGCGAAGACCATCGCCACCCACCTCCGGGCCCACGCCAACGTCCGGTTCGTCGGGTACGTGGACGACCACCCGCTCGACGGCGACCACGTCCTGGGGTCGCTCGACGACCTCCCCGATCTGTGCCGGCACTACCGGGTGGCCCGGGTGGTGGTGTGCTTCTCGCGCACGCACCCCGAGCGCACCATCGAGATGCTGAAGAGCCTGGCCGGCCAGGTGGCCGTGTCCATCGTGCCCCGCTACTACGAGCTCATCACCATCCGGTCCCACGTGGAGGACCTGTCGGGCCTCCCCATGGTCGACATCGCCCCGGCGTCCCTCAGCGCCGGCGCCCGGTTCGCCAAGCGGTCCTTCGACGTGGTGGTCGCCTCGGCCGCCCTGCTCGTCACCTCGCCGTTGTTCGCGGTGTGCGCCGTCGTGGTCAAGCTCACGAGCCCGGGCCCGGTGTTCTTCCGCCAGGAGCGGACGGGTCTCGGGGCGCGGCCCTTTTGGATGCTGAAGTTCCGCACCATGTTCGACGGGGCGGAGTCGGCACGCGACGCCCTCACCCATCTGAACGAGGTCGACGGCCCTCTCTTCAAGGTCCGCACCGACCCGCGGGTGACCTCCATTGGGCGGTTCCTGCGCCGGACCAGCCTCGACGAGCTCCCCCAGCTCATCAACGTGTGGCGGGGCGACATGTCTCTGGTCGGCCCCCGGCCGTTCATCGTGTCGGAGTCCGCCGCCATCGAGGGATGG
>JAKADK010000034.1 GCA_021820665.1 Actinomycetes bacterium
TAGCACCGAGGCGATCCACGCGCAGCACCATAGACCGTGCCCGGATCGTTCCCCGGCTGGCGGCCCGCTATCGAACCCCTCCGTGCCGAACTGACCTGAGACGCCCGCTACCGCGGATCATCCCTCGGAGGCGAGAACGGAACGCGACCTGGGCGGGACCGCTCCGGTGGTCTGGAAGGGACCCGGGATCACACCCCTCGCCGTCGTCGCCGTGTGGCATCTACACGGACCCCAGGCGATGATCGAGCACCCCCGGCCTGGCCGTGCTCCGTCAGGCTCCTGACGATACAGAGGGAGGCGGATCACACAGCGCGTTCCGGCCCTCGAGGCCGGAGCGGGGCGGTAGCGCCTTGCCTTGCCTTGCCTTGCCTTGCCTTGCCTTGCCTTGCCTTGCCTTGCCTTGCCTTGCCTTGCCTTGCCTTGCCTTGCCGACCCTACTTGGCGACGGCGTTGAGACTGTCCGCCCCCATGCCGACCTCGATCACCTGCCCGGTGTAGCCGTTGAGCAAGACCGTGTAGCACGGCTGGGTGTTCGTCTTCGCTGGGCCACCCGGCAGCTGATACAAGTTGCCAACAACCTCCACCACCGACACCACCCAGACGGGGTAGTCGTTGGGGAGCGAGGGATCGGCTTGTTGTCCAAGAAGCCGGTTCGCGGCCTGGATATCCATCTCCTTTGCTACCGTCTTCGTCGCAGCCGTCGCGTGACCTCCCATGTTCGCTCCGTAGAGGAGTGCGTCTGCAACGGCCTTTGACTGGGAGATGACCGTACCGCTGGAGGGCTGGTCAGCGGGTTGGGTCACCTTCGGCGCCGGGGTCGCCTGGCCGACATTCGTGCTGGCGTCGCACCGGAGCCCTTTTGCCATGCACTGGCTCAGCCCTGGAACCGTCACCGCGCAGTTCCCGTGAGTGGTGGCCATGCAGTGCTGTAGCTGTGCCTGGTTCACGCCGTTCAGCACTGCCGGTGTGACCGGGCTGCTCGACGATGCAGGGGTCACGTGGCTGCTCGGTGACGGGGTCACCTGGCTGCTCAACCTGGCGGGGGTGGCCTGGCCACGCCCGACCACCAAGACACCTACCGTTGCCAGGACACCGAAAGCGAGGAGGACGACAGCCGAGACGGCAAGCCTTTCCCTGGATACTGACCGAACGACTTGTCTCATCCCACCAACGTCCCCATCGACTACATTGCCCCTCCGTGCCGAACTGACCTGAGACGCCCGCTACCGCGGGTTTTCCCTCGTAGGGCGAGAACGGAGCACCCGATCGATGGTACTTCCTACGGCAGTCCTGGACGGTCGCGCTCGCAATGGGAACGTGTCCGAGATCGACCTGGCCACCCGACCACGGCGGCGGCGGGGCTGGGCCGAGGACAAGGCGGAGGTCCTGGCCGAGTACAGGTAGCCCTCCCTACAGAACGATCTCGGGCTACGCGAACATTGGACTGGACAAGTACCGCGGAGCGGGGAACCCGTCATGCTATCCATGAGCACCATCAGAGGACGACCAAGGCTCGCGGCAACCGTTGTTCTGGCCACGTGCATGGGCCTCTCTGCGTGCGGAGCTGCGCACAGCGCGTTGCAGAGGAGCGCCGGGACGACACCGAGTACGGCGACACCGAGTACGGCGACACCGAGTACGGCGACACCGACGTCAACGACACCGACGACCGGACTGCTCGCCGCCGCCACGAAAACCAGACCGTTGGCGAGGTACGACGTCGACCCGGGCTAACTGCCCGTACGGCTCGCCTGGCGGGACTCCTCCAACAGCGCCGCCAGCTCCTCCCGGCGCCGGCGGCCGGCTGTGGACGCGCTGGGCTTCTTGAGCGAGAGCGAGGCGAATGCCCCGACCGGGATGGGCAGCCAGAAGTTGACCAACCGGTACGACACGACGCCGAGGAGGGCAATGCCCGCCGGTGATCCGAACCCCACCAACGTGGGCACCAACACCGCCTCGACGATGCCGAGGCCACCCGGCGTGATGGGGATGGCGGCGAGCACGTAGGCGAGCCCGTAGGCGACGAGCAACCCGTCCGGGTTCTCGAGATGTCCGAACGCGACGAGGAACACGAGGAGAGAGAGGGCGTCGAGCAGCCAGTTTGCCGCCGCCCAGAGGACAGACCGGCGGAGCAGGCCCGGATTGCGGAGCATGGTCAGGATCCGTTCCGACACGTCCTTGACCACCCGGTCGACGGTGGCCTCCTTGAGGAAGGGGAGGTGGCCGGCCAACCGCTCAAGGAAGGCGGCCGACTGCTGCTTTCCCCTGGTCAAGAGGAGCACGAGCGCCGTGGCGATGGCGAAGAGCACGACGCCGACGGCAGCGGCGGTGCCGTAAAGCGGGTTGAACCCCGTCACCGGGATGGAGACCAGCAGGGCCACCCACAGGATCACGTTGAGCACCAGGGCCGAGCCGATGCCCTGGCTCCCGAGGGCGAATCCTGCTTCCGGACCGCTCACCTCCTCTGCGGTCAGGAGCCGGTAGCCGAGCGCGTCACCGCCGGCCGTGCCGCCGGGCAGGACATGGCTGACCGCCAACGTCGCCAGGTCGATGCGCCACAACCGGGAAAAGCTCACCGATCCGGGAGGCAGCACCGTCGACGTCAGCTTGGCGTAGCTGGCAAGGCTGGCGACTTCGAGGACGATGCCCAGGGCAACGAAGCCGACGTTGACCCGACCCAGAAGGCGGAGGGACCGCTCGACGCCGGTGATCTGGGGCACGACGAGGAACTCCACCACCAGGCCCACCAGCCCGAAGAGCACCGCTCGGCGGAGCGGGTGCGGGGACGCGAGCCGCCGCCACAAGGACGGCCGGCCGCCATGGACCGCGGCGGGCTGCCGCTCCGGTCCAGCGCCTCCGTCCGCACTGCCGTGATGATCCTCGGCCGTCCGATCCGTCTGCCTCGCCTCCATCTTCCCTCGCCGGCCCATCGTCACACCCTGCACGGCGCCATGGCCGGAGCCGACCCTCGCGACCGACCCAGCACAGCACACCGAAGCGAGGCCTACGCACCCGGGGCGGTCCACGGGGTCGGCAGTCGACCGGACTCTGGGATGGGCTCATACCCGGGATCCGGGCGGCCACACATCGTGGGCTGCGGGCGGGTCACGACGGCAGAACGCGGCCCGCAGAGGCTGACCATGATGCGATCAAACAACATGGAACATATTCGAATATCTGATCTCCGACAAGATAGGAAGGAGGAGCCGAGCTCCCGGGGCGGCCACCCTCAGGGCATGGGGCCGCGATGGCGATAGTGATCACGGGGGGTGTGATCGATGGCCGGCATGGACTACGCGGACGAAGACAGGGCAGACCCACGGGCCGGTGGGCACGCCGACCCCCTCGCGGGGTTCATCGGACGAGGGCTCCGCGCTGGCGCCGTCGCGTCGGGCGTCGTCGTGGCGGTCGTTGCCACCTACCTCGTGCTGCCCGGTGCGATCGACACCAACGCGGCGGGATGCGCCGTGGTCCTGAGCGGGACGGCCGTCGTCACCGCTGGAGCCTTCCTCCTCCCGTGGTCGGCGATCCTGTCCCGGCGATCCGGACTCCTCGTGGTCGATGGATGGCTTTTCGTCATGGTGGGGTCGCTCTGCACGGCGATCGCGTTCACCGGTGGAGCGCACTCCAAGCTCTTCGCCCTCCTCCTCGTCGTGCTGCTGTTCATCGGTGGTCCCGCCTATCCGTTGCGGACCCAGGCGCTCATGGACGGGGCCGTCGTGGCCGGCTACCTCGTCGCCGTGGCGGTCACGGGATGGCATCTCTCCCCGGCGTCCCTCTTCTTCCGCGTCGGACTCCTCGTCGGGGTGTCGATCACGGTCGCCGCCGTCTACGGAGAGCTCACCGCCGCGCTCCGGCGGCTCGATCGGGAACGGCGCCGGGCGGACCGCAGCGCGTCGTTGTGGACGACCATGGCCACCCTCACCCGCCGGATCGACGTCCCGGAGATCGACGGCGTGGTGGCGGCGGTGCTGGACGGCATCACGAAGCTCGGGTTCGAAGCCGCCGACGTCTGCACCCGCGACGGTACGGAGTACCGGATCGACCACTGGCGCGGTCTCCCGGAGACCTACGCGAGCGCTCCGCACCCGGTCGCGGCAGGAGTGATCTCCCAGGTGTTCGAGACGCGCGACACGGTGGTCGTCCATGACTACGCCGAGTCGCCCACCGCCGATCCCGTCCTGCGAGCCGCTGGCTTCCAGACGGTCATCGCCCGGCCGTTATGGGTTGACGGCGTGCTGGCTGGCGTCCTGGAGGCCGGCTCCAGGCGCCGCCGCCACCTACGGGCCGAGGAGATCGCCGCGTTCGAGATGCTGGCGGCGCAGGCCGGGCACGCGCTGGAGAACGCCCGGCTCCTCGAACGGCGCAGCGACGACGCCGAACGGTTTCGCACCCTGCTCGACGCCTCGCCCGACGCCATGATCGTGGCCAGCCCCGACGGACGGGTCATCCAGGCCAGCCGGCAGGCCGAAGCGCTCTTCGGGTACAGGATCGACGAGATGGTCGGGCGGCCCGCAACCGACTTCATGCCACCGCACAGCCGGGCGGCCCAGATGACCATGGCCTATGAGTGGTACCTGGGCCGAGGCACCTCGGTGATCGGGGCAACCGCGGAAGAGGACGTGCGCGTCCTGCGCAAAGACGGCACCGAAGCCCCGGTCGAAGTCACGTTCAGCACCGTCGACACGCCCGACGGGAGAGTCGTCACCCTGGCGTTGCGGGACGTCACCGAGCGGCGCGAGTTCGAAGCCCGCCTGGCGCACCAGGCGACGCACGATCAGCTCACCGGGTTGCCGAACCGAGAGCTCTTCATGGAGCAACTGGCCGGCGCTCTCCGGCATCCCCCGGCCGACGGTGTGCCGGTCCAGGTGTTCTTCGTCGATCTCGACCACGTCAAGTACCTCAACGACAGCAGGGGGCCGCTGGTCGGTGACGAGCTCATCGTGAACGTCGCCCGTCGCCTGACCGAACGGCTCGGTGGAGCCTTTGTCGCCAGGCTCGGTGGTGACGAGTTCGGGCTGCTGGTGGGCGGCCTGTCCGCCGACGCCTCCGTACGCGGCGTGGCGCAACGGATCAGGGACGCCTTCGACTCCCCCTTCCGCGTCGGGGGCGTCGAGCACCACGTCACCGCCAGCATCGGGATCAGCACCGGGATCGTCGGTGCTCAGGCCGATGAGATCCTCCGTAATGCCGAGTCCGCCGTGCATCTGGCGAAGGTGAACGGCCGCGATCGGTTCGAGTTCTTCGACCAGGCGTTGACCGAGGCCGCCGCCGAGCGCCTGGCGCTGGAGTCCGCGCTCCACCGGGCCCTTGCCCGTGACGAGCTCCTCGTCGCGTACCAGCCTGTCGTCGCGCTCGGCTCGGGGACCGTCGTCGGCGTTGAAGCCCTGCTCCGGTGGAAGCGCCCCAGCGTCGGCATCGTCTCTCCCGACCGGTTCATCACCGTGGCCGAGGAGACCGGCCTCATCGTCCCGATCGGCCGATGGGTGCTGGAACGGGCGTGCACGCAACTGGCGACGTGGAGCAGGGAGGTTCCGGGCCTTGCATGCCGGATGAGCGTCAACGTCTCGAACCGGCAGCTGGAGCACGACCATTTCGTGGAGGAGGTCGCAGCCGTGCTGGACGCGACCGGGGTCGACCCCGCTGCCGTCGTGCTCGAGATCACCGAGAGCTGCTTCATCCGCGACTTCGGCGCCACGCTCCGCCGCCTCCATGCGCTGCACCGTCTCGGCGTCCGCCTGGCCGTCGACGACTTCGGGACGGGGTTCTCCTCCCTGTCCGCGCTGTCCACCCTCCCCGTCGACGTCGTCAAGATCGACAAGGTCTTCGTCGACGGTCTCGGCACCCGCTACGGCGCGGTCGTCTCTGCGGTGGTAACGCTCGCTCGTGCCTTCGGGCTCGACGTCGTCGCCGAGGGCGTCGAGTCACCCGAGCAACGCGATCAGCTGCTCACCCTCGGTTGCACGTTCGCACAGGGGTTCTTGTTCTCCGCTCCGCTCGACGCCCGGCAGGCCGGGCTCCTGCTCGCCGGCGAGGCCGGCGGCGGGCGGGACGCCCTGGCGTCAGCCGACCGTGATACCCCATAGACCGCTCCACGTCTCCCCCGGTGCGAGCACGATCAGGTCGGTGCCCGTCCGGAGCGCGTCGGGCGGGCACGTCATCGGCTCCACCGCCACCGCCTTCCGGCGATGCACGGGGTCGGGAAGAGTATCGCCCGTGTAGACCATGAGGTAGGGAAACCTCTCGTCCGCCCACAACGTGATGGTGCGGCCTGCAGGACCCGACGTCTCCAGCGTTACCCGCACGGTCCCGTCGACGCCCCGGCGCAGCTCGGTGTACCCGGTGTCGAGGCGAGACGTGCCGATGATCCGGCCGCCGGTGAAGTCGAACTCCGTGCCGGACACCGCCGCCAGGCCGGTGGGAAGGCCCCGGTCGTCGGTCACGAGACGTTGCTCGCCCGGCACCGTCAACCGCGCCATGTCGACGGAGGCACCGTCGACCGAGAGGTAGGGGTGGAACCCGAGGCCGAAGGGCAGCGGCCCGTCTCCCTGGTTCTCGGCTTCGGTGGCGACGGTCAGCCCGTCGCGTCCCAGCCGGTACTCGACCTGGAGCCCGAGGGTGAACGGATAGCCCGGGGTGGGATGGACGACGCAGCCGAGGGCCACCCGGTTCTGCGCCCGCCCCACCATCCGCCAGGGCAGCCAGCGCACCAGGCCGTGGATGGCGTTCCGGCGCTCCGGTTCGTCCAAGGGCACCTGCGCGTCGACCCCTTCGAATCGGTACCGGCCGTCGCCGAGGCGGTTCGGCCATGGCGCCAGGACCTGACCCCGGCTCCCGTGGCACCACTCGTCGGCGGCGAAGCCGTCGATGACCGGTCGATCCGACACCGTGAACGAGCGGAGCGTCGCTCCCACCTCGGTCACCACGACCCGCTGATGTCCGTGTCCGAGGACCCACTGGTCGCCAGTGGCAGCGCTGCGGCCGGCCGGGCGGTCGTCTCCGGTGATCTGTCGTGCATGCATGGTGGGTTCCGTCAGTTCCGTGTTGGTTCGGACCGGCGACCGTGGGCGGCCGGACGGGGCGGCGCCGACGACGTCCGGCTGGGCGAAGATGGACTGCCCGGTATGGTAGGTCACGCGACGCCCGTCGGCCGTGCCCGTACCGCCCAGCCGTCGCCGAGCCGCAACCGCTCTGCCGTTCGGACGGGGCCGGGCCGGTCAGAGGCAGGGCCGGGCTGGGCCGGGCAGCGCAGAAGACCCCATGATCGGAGTGAACGCCGTGCGCATCCTGGTGACCAATGACGACGGGATCTTCGCTCCGGGGATCCACGCTCTGGCCCAGGGACTGCACCGGGCGTTGTCACCGGACCACGAGCTCGTCGTGGTGGCACCCCTCGTCGACCACAGCGGGGCCGGCGCGGCCGTCGGTCCGGTCTACGAGCGAGAGTCGATCCCCTTCGAACCGGTGGACATCCCCGGCCTCACCGGGGTCCCCGCGTTCGGCATCGACGGACCCCCGGCCCTGGCCGTGATGGTGGCCTGCATCGAGGGGTTCGGCGAACGGCCCGACGTGGTCGTCTCGGGGGTCAACCATGGCGCGAACACGGGACGGTCCGCGCTCCATTCGGGCACGGTGGGCGCCGCCCTCACCGCATCCCAGTTCGGCCTGCGGGGACTGGCGGTCTCCATCGCCTGGAGCGCCGACCCGGTCCCGTGGGAAACGCCGGTCTCCCTGGCGGCCCGCCTCGTCCCCACCCTCTCCATGTCCGAACCGGGGACGGTGCTGAACCTCAACGTCCCGGCCGTCGGTCTTGGTGAGCTGCGCGGCGTGCGACGGGGCGGCCTGGCCCGCAGTGGCCTGATCCGGTCGGCCCGAAGCGCCGCTCCCGCCCCCTCCCCCTCCGACACCGGAGGAGACCACGCGGTGCGGCTCATCTTGCGGGGGGCTCGGGGCTCGGACCGCTCTTCGGAGCGCCGGGAGCTCGACCCCGCCAGCGACGCGGGCCTACTCGACGCCGGATGGGCCTCCCTCACGGCGCTCGTGGGTGTGCGGGAGGACCACTCTGCCGAAGCCGGTCAACTCGTCGACAGCGCCCTCGCCATCCTCGACCGGGACGCCACCACGCCGGACTAGCAGCAGGCGGAGCCGGCACTACGCCGTCGGGCCGCCGGCGTCCGGCCGGCCAGTCGCCGGGCTGCCAGTGTCCGGCCAGTCACCGCGTGGCGACCGCCCGGCACGTCCCGACCGTGGCTTCCCCGACATCTGCGGTTGCGGGCCGGTATCCGTCCGTCCTAGGGTGACCGCACTCGGCTCGCCGAGGGCAGATGGGTCGTCGACAACGCGGAGGTTGTCACGCTGCGCATCGAGCGCAGCAGGCGACGGGTCCCACAGTCGCAACAGCTGTGGCCACTGCGGTCCGGAGGCCCGGGCCGCGGACATCTCCCCGTAGAGGCTCGCCGACGGCTATGACACCCACGCCATCGCGAACACCTACCTGGTCAGGAGCGGCCTCTCGCTGATCCGACCAGGGTCCAGCCGTCTGCACCTCGTTCGGGTCCACGCGGCCCAGGACCGGTCTCCCTCCCCGGGGCCGGCCCGCGAGACGAATGCGCCAGAGACGGTCGCCCGCATTCCCCTGCCACCCTCGTTGAGGAGGCGCGAAATGCGTACGCACCGCTTTTACCTTTGCTGCACCGCCGGCCTGGCTGTCATGGGAGCGGTGGTCTCCCATGCCGCACCGGCCCGCCCGTCGCTCCACCCGGCAGCAACGGGTGTCTGGCATCGGTCGGCCGGGATGACCACGGTCGACATCGTCGACCCCGTGGCAACCCCCGGCAGCCCCGTGCTCCTGGCGCAGGTCACGGTCGGGATCGCCCTGGCTCACGCCTCGCTCGCCATCCCCCTGCCGCCACCGGTGACCGCCCTGCCACCAGCACCAGCACCAGCACCAGCACCAGCACCAGCACCAGCACCAGCCGGGGCGCATGAGGCCGTGCCCCGTACCCCAGCCCCCACCCCCACCCCCACTCCCGCACCGCCGCCGCCGCCTGGTCCACCCAGCCCGGCCATGTGGGCGGCGCTCCGGCAGTGCGAGTCGGGCGGGAACTACGCCGAGAACACCGGGAACGGGTTCTACGGGGCGTACCAGTTCACCCTGAGCACATGGAAGGAGCTCGGCTACACCGGTCTCCCCAGCCTGGCGCCCCCGTCGGTCCAGGACCAGGCCGCTGTCCGGCTCCAGACCCTGCGCGGGTGGGACCAGTGGCCGGTGTGCTCGGTCCGGTTGGGCTTCTGAGCGGACAGACCCGCATGGGCCGGACCCAACAGCGGAACCCCGTGGCCCTACCGGGACCCTGTGGCCCCCTTAGGACCCGCGGCGGACCTACCGTGGGGCGATGACGCCCGCGCCGAATACCGTCCTGCCCTACGAGATCGGACGGTTCGAGAGCGGCGGCCTCGACCTCTCCTACGAGGTCCACGGTCACGGACAGCGCACGGTCGTGCTCATGCACGGCATCCTGTTGGACGCCCACGTGAACCGCCGGCTGGCATCCGACCTGGCCGGTCTGGGCTACCGGGTCGTGCTCCTCGACCTTCCGGGCCACGGGCGCTCGGAGCGCCCACGGCGAGCGTCGTTCCACCGCATGGATGCCTATGCGCTCCACGTCGAGGCGCTCCTCGACCATCTCGGCGTGGAGCGCGCCGCCGTGGGAGGCGTCTCCCTCGGCGCCAACGTCGCACTCTTCTCGGCCGTGCGCGCACCGGAGCGCGTCCAGGCACTCGTCGTCGAGATGCCGGTCTTGGAGTGGGCCATCCCGGCAGCGGCGATGACCTTCGTCCCGCTGCTGCTGGCCGTGCACTTCGCCCGGCGGCCGGCGAGGGTGCTGGCTACCGCCTTCCGGCGGGCACCGAGAAGCGGCGTCGGGCCGCTGGACAGCATGCTGAACGCTCTGTCGAGCGACCCCGTCGAGATCGCCGCCGTGCTGCACGGGATCCTGGCCGGCCCGGTGGCACCGACCGTCGTCGAACGCGAGGCGATCACCGCGCCCACCCTCGTGATCGGCCACCGGTCCGATCGCATCCACCCCTTCCACGACGCCGAACAGCTCAGCCGACGGCTTCCCCGCGCCCAACTCGTCGCGGCCTCGTCGATGCTGGAGCTTCGCATGCGCCCCGAGCGGATCACCACGGAGATCGCCACCTTCCTGGACCGGGCCTGGTCGCCGCCGACGGCCCGACGCCAGGTCGGATCCTGAGCCCCGCCGCACCTCACCGGCCGCCGCACCTCACCGGCCGCCACAGCCGTCCTTCCTGCACGCGGGTTCGAGCGTCTTCCCGGGGCAGGTGCCGTCACCACCGCTACCAGCCGTTGCTTCCGTCCCGCCGTTGGCGTTTCTGGTCGGACCGGCGCTTCTTGTCGGCCAGACGGCGCTCGCGAGCCGACCGGGACGGCCGGGTGGGGCGCCGCGGCGCCTGACGGCGCAGCGCGTCGGTCATCCGCTCGGCGAACCGGTCCGTCGCGATCTGCCGGTTCCGGGCCTGGGACCGCTCGTCGTCGACGACCAGCCTTACCTCGTCCCCGAACCGCTCGGTCAGCCGGGCGCGCTGGTGGGGACCCAGTGACGGCGAGCCGGCGATGTCGAAACGGAGCTCGACCCGTGTGGCCACCTTGTTGGCGTGCTGGCCACCGGGTCCGCCACTCGGCGTGAACCGGAAGTGGAGCTCGGAGAGCGGGATCCGGAGTGAAGCCGTGACCCGTAGGACACGCCCGTCCTCGGGCACGGGGATGGCCGGTCGGTCCGCCGGGGCGCCTGGCCGCGGGTCGTCCGCCATGGATCCGACCTCACCGGCTCGGCGCGGCGGGCTCGTCCACCACCGGGTTGGACAGGACGCCCACACCCTCGACCTCGATCCGGACGACGTCTCCGTCCCGGAGCCATCGGGGGTGCTCCTGGCCGGCGGCGACCCCTGCCGGTGTCCCGGTCGACAGGATCATGCCCGGTTCCAGCGTGAAGGCCGTGGAGAGATGCTCGACCATCTCGGCGCACGAGAAGATCATCTCCGCCGTGTTCCCGTCCTGGCGCAGCTCGTCGTTCACCCACGTCCGCACCGACAGGTGCTCCACGCCACCGATCTCGTCCGGGGTCACGATCCACGGTCCGATCGGGCCGTGGGTGTCGAACCCCTTCCCCAACATCATCGTCGGGGAACGCCACTGCCAGTCCCGCACGGAGACGTCGTTCACCACGACGAACCCGGCGACCACCCCCATCCAGTCGGCGGCGGCGACGTGCCGGGCGCGGGTGCCGATCACGATCCCGAGCTCCCCCTCGTAGTCCACGTCATCCGAGACCCGCGGCACCTCGATGGCGGCGCCCGGGCCGATCACGCAGGTGGGCTGCTTGGCGAACCACATCTGGTGCTGTGGTCGCTCGTGACCGAGCTCTTGGACATGGGCGTCGTAGTTCTTGGCGATCGCCAGGAACGACGGAGGCTTCGGCACCGGGGCAAGCACCCGTGCGCCGACCAGTGGCACGCGCGCCGCCCGGGTCCGCACGGCGCCGGCGACCCGGGCCGAGCCCTCGGGGCCGAGGGCGAGAAGCTGGACCATGTCGCCGGGCAGGCCGACCTCCGGAGCGGTCAGGTCGACGATCTCCTCGCCCACCACCACTCCCGTACGGACCATCCCGTCGTCCCAGAACGTCACCAATCGCATGCCCTGACCGTACGCCACCACCGGCACCTATAGTCGGACCATGCCCGAACCTCGCCCCGGCGGCACCGCCGGAGACCCTTCGACGACCCCCCTACGCGTGCCGCCGGGGGAGCCGCCGCCGGGGGCACCGCCGCCGGGGGAGCCGCGATCGCTCTCGGGGCAGGTCGCCCTCGTCACCGGCTCGTCGTCGGGGATCGGGGCAGCCATCGCGACCCGCCTGGCCGCAGAGGGCGCCACGGTGGTGGTGAACTCGTCATCCTCCCGTGAGGCAGGGCAGGCCCTTGCCGACTCCCTCCCTGGCGCCCACTACCTGCAGGCCGACATCGCCGATCCCGACCAGGCAGCGGCCCTCGTGGCGGGAACCGTCGACCTGGTGGGAGGGCTCGACATCCTCGTCAACAACGCCGGCACCACCGCCGTCATCCCCCACCACGACCTCGAGGCGGCCACCCCGGAGATCTGGCGCCGCATCTTCGAGGTCAACGTGTTCGGCACCGCCCAGCTCACCACGGCTGCCGTCCCTCACCTCCGGGCGAGCGGGCGGGGCCAGGTCGTCAACGTGACCTCCCTGGCCGGAGTGCGACCCACCGGGAGCTCGATCCCCTATGCCTGCTCGAAAGCGGCGCTGAACCACCTCACACTGCTCCTGGCCAACACGCTCGGACCGGAGATCCGGGTCAATGCCGTCGCGCCGGGGCTGGTCGACACCCCCTGGACCACCGACTGGGACGCCGTGCGGGCGCGCGTCGAGAGCACCTCCCCACTCCGGCGGGTGGCCACGCCCGTCGACGTGGCCGAGGTGGTCATGGGCCTGGTGCGCTCCACCTACGTGACCGGCGACGTGGTGCTCGTGGACGGTGGCGTCCACCTGCGCTGAGCCGGCAGCGGCAGGACCGGTGGGTTCGGCCCGCACCGACAGAGCAGGCACCGGCTCCGTGCCACCGGGCCGAGGCCCTCTTCCGGTGCTCGTCTACGACGGGGACTGCGGGTTCTGCACGGCGAGCGCCCGGTGGCTGGAGCGGAGGACCGGCCACGCCGGCCGGATCGCCTCGGCCCAGGGCCTCGGTCGAGCCGGCCTCGCCGACCTGGGGCTCACCGTCGAGGACGCCGCTCGGGCGGCATGGTGGATCGATGCGGGCGGTCGCGCCTGGCGGGGCCACCTCGCCGTGGCCCAGGCGCTGCGGACCTGTCCTGGACCGTTCGGGTGCCTGGGAGCGTTGGCCACCCGGCCTCCGTTGTCCTGGCTGGGAGCGGGCGTGTACCGGCTGGTCGTCCGCTGGCGACACCTCCTGCCTGGCGCCACCGACGCCTGCCGGGGCTGACCTGTGGAACGAGCTCGGCACCCCCGTGGGACGCTCCCGCTCGCTCACCTCGGCGGCAGCTCTCCGGACACGCTCCGCCGTGTTGTCGTGGCCTCGCGGCCGCGCCGGACGACCGTTCCGGCCCGGACGGCAGCGAACAGCGCGGCGCTCACGAGAAAGCCGGCGAAGTAACCGAGGCTGCTCCCGACGAAGATCCCCCGGGCGAGCGGCCCGGTGAACAGCGGCGAGGCCGTGAAGAGGAGCCCGACAGCCGTGCCCACCGCCCACGACCCTCCTGCCGGCCAGGCGGTCCTGGGCTCATCCCGCGAGCCCCCGAAGAGCATGTCGACGAGGAAGACGGCCGCCCAGGTGGCGAGGGGACAGGCCAGGAGCTCGACGAAGCTCACGAAGGAGCCGAGGAAGTCGTGGGGGGCCACCATGAACCACCCGCCCACCGAGAGGACGACCAGCGCGTCGATGAGGACCGTACGCGACCGGCGGACCCGGATCCCGAGCACGAGGAGGTTGAGACCGGACGAGTAGAGACCCATCACCATCTGCGCCAGCAGTCCGACCACCGCGACGGAGAGGTACGGGACGACCGCCCAGCCGGGGAAGCCCGACCGGAGGGCCTCGACCGGGTTCGGGGACGACGCCAGGGTGCTCGTTGGGCTCGAGAGGACATAGCCCAGCACGACGAGGACGACCAGCGGGGTGCTTGCCCCGAGTGTCGTCCATCCAACGATCGCCCGGCCCCTCGTACCCCTCGGGAGGTATCGCGTGTAGTCGGCGCTCACGTTCACCCAGCTGAGGCCGGCGCTGGCGATCACGACCGACGCGGCAGCCACGACGGCGCCGAAGGGAGCGGGGTGCCGCGCTGCCGCTCGAGCCCAGTCCGCCCGGAAGGCGAGGTCGCCCACCAATGCGAGCGTGGCGATGCCGAAGATCCACGCCACCGCTCGTTGCACGACGATGATCGTGGCGTGGCCGAGCCTCCCCACCGCCAGCGAGAGGCCCGTCGTGACGGCGAGGGCCACGACGGCCGACCACCGACCGGCCGGCCCGTGGGTGAGCGAGGGAACGATCGCCAGCAGCGCGTCGGCGGCCACGATCGCCGTGACGGTCTCCCAGCCAACGAGGCTCACCCAGCTGACCAGGGAAGGGCCGACGTTGCCGCTCGCTCCGAACAGGCGGCGCGACAGGGCGAGCATCGGCTCCCCGCCCCGCTGGCCGGCGATGCCGAGCACCCCCACCAAAAGGAACGAGCCGGCCGTGCCCACGACGGTGACGGCCACGGCCTGCAGAAGGTCGAGGCCGAGGGTGGCGACCACGGCTCCGTAGACGATGCCGATGACGCCGAGATTGGCCGCGGACCAGAGCCACAGCAGGTCGGTGGGCTTGCCGTGGCGGTCACCATCGGGCACGACGTCGATCCCGTGCGTCTCGACCGACCAGGGGCGGTCGGCGACGGGGAAACCGGACGGCGTGGGGCCGCACCGGCTCGCGGTGGACCCGTCCGGGTGAGGGGACATGGCGAATACCTCCGGTCGCTCGTCCGCCCGGTCCAGGGGCGGTCCCACTCGCGCCACGAGGCCGGTCTCCTGGCTCCCGGATCGCTGCCGTGCACCCGCCTTCCCGGGCTCGAGCCCAGTGGCATCGTGGGTGCAGGCTCCCCGGTCACAGTGGCGGGCCCGCGCCGGACTCTCACCGGCTTCCCGATTCTCCCCCCTGGGCGACCTCCTACCGCCGGGGAGCACCTCGTAGCGTTGTCGGTGCCACCGTAGCAAGCGCCGGGCGCCGCTCGTGAACCTCCCCCGTTCACCACCCGCGTTCCGGCTGGCCCTGCGGCCAGGTGGCGGCCGAACCGCCTTGCCCTGGTCACCGTCTCGACGAACACGGCTCCGACCGCGGATGCGAGAATCGCGGTCATGGCGCCCGATGCTTCGCTTGTGCCCAACACCGAGCCCGAGGGGAGTGAGGGGCGAGCGAGCGAGCGCGGTCGCCCCCGGCGTCGTGGCGGGCCACCGGGTACGCCGACCGGCCACTTCGAGTGGGTGGTCGTGTTCTCGCTCGTCACGCTCGTTCTCACCTATGGCCTGGTGGTGCTCGGAAGCACCGTGCGGGTGACCGAGTCCGGTATGGGTTGCGCGAGCTGGCCCCTCTGCAACGGGCACATCGGGTTGGTCGGCGGCTTCCACGCGCTGCTCGAGCAGAGCCACCGGTATCTCGCCGCGCTGGTGACGGTCTCCGCGTTCGCGACCGCGTGGGCTGCGTGGCGAAGCACCGGTCATCGGGCGGCGCTCGCACCCGCTCTGGTAGCGGCTGGGCTCGTGCTCTTCCAGGCCGGGCTCGGCGCGCTGACCGTGTTCGCCCACAATGCACCGTGGACGGTGGCTGTCCACCTCATCACCGGCCTCGTGTTCCTCGGCGTGGTCACGGTGACCGCGATCACGGCTCTGCACGGCGGCAATCACCTCCACCTCGACCCCCGAGTGGCCGGGCGGTGGGCTTCGTTCGCGCTCGCCGCCACGTTGCTGGTCTTGATGTCCGGCTCGGTCGTGGTCGACGGCGGGGCGGCACGCTCGTGCCCGTCCTGGCCTTTGTGCACTCACCCCGGCCCGCTCCATCTCATCGCCCTCCAACTCCTGCACCGCTCGTTCGTCACTGTCGCCAGCATTGCCATGGTCGGGTTCGTCGTGACCTCGTGGCCGCGCATGGCCGGGCGCCGGCTGTGGCGCGGCGCAGCGGCTGGCTTGCTCGTGCTCTTGTGCGCCGTCGCCGCCATGGGGGCAGCGAGCGCGCTCACCAGAGCCCGACCCCTCTGGCAGGATCTCCACCTGGCCTGCGCCTCGGCGCTCTGGGCGCTCCTCGTAGCCCTGTTCGTGCGCGCCGCCAGCCCGGAGCCGGTGGCCGCCAGCCCGGAGCCGGTGGCCGCCAGCCCGGCGACGCTGTAGCCGCGTCGGACGCAGGCGGCCGGGATGGCTCGGCGCCCACCGCCTCCCAGTTCAGCGTGCTGACCCAGTCACGAGGCGTGGCGAACCGCAGTAGCGCCGGCACTGGCACGTCGGGCATCACGTGGGATCAGTGCCTCCACCACGGTCCCCGCGCTCGGTGCCGAGCGCACCTACGATCGCGCGAAGACGGCTCTTGCAAGCGCCTGGGCCAGTCTGCCGCAGGGATGCGGCTCGAGGAAGTTCCCGGTCGGGTGCGCTCGCTCACCCGCAGCCAGAGGAGGCAGCGATGCTCGCACTACGCCTGACCGCATGGAAGTCCGATCCGGAGCTGGTCGAGGTCCCTGAACCTCATCCGGGCCCCGGCCAGGTCGTCGTCCGGATCGAGGGCGCCGGCGCCTGCCACTCCGACCTCCACCTGATGCACGAATTCGAACCCGGTCTGCTGCCCTGGGAACCGCCCTTCACCCTCGGCCACGAGAGCGCCGGACGGGTCCACGAGCTGGGCGCGGGCGTGCGCGGCCTCGAGGTAGGGCAGGCCGTCGCCGTCTACGGGGCGTGGGGATGCGGGACCTGCGCCAACTGCCGGGTGGGAATGGACTCCTACTGCGAGAACCCGGCCGGCGCGCCGGTCATGGCCGGCGGGGGTGGCCTCGGGCTCGACGGCGGGATGGCACCGTACCTGCTCGTCCCCGCCGCCCGGCACCTCGTCCCATTGCCAGACGGGCTCGACCCGGTGCACGCCGCGCCGTTGACCGACGCGGGGCTCACCCCCTACCACGCCATCCGGAGATCCTGGCCGAAGCTGGTCCCCGGATCGACTGCGGTCGTCATCGGCGTCGGAGGGCTCGGCCACCTGGCCGTCCAGATCCTGAAGGCCACCACCGACGCACAGATCGTGGCGGTCGACACCCGCCACGATGCCCGGCAGCTCGCACTCGAGTGCGGCGCCGACCACGTGGTCGAACCCGGTCCCGGCGCCCTCGAGGAGATCCGGCGCAGGACGGGTGGCCGCGGCGTCGATGCGGCGTTCGATTTCGTCGGTACGGATACCACCATGGCACTCGGCGCCGGCGCGGCCCGGATGGTCGGCGACCTGACCGTCGTCGGGATCGCCGGGGGGACGCTCCCGGTGTCCTTCTTCACCATCCCCTACGAGGTGTCGATCCAGACCACCTACTGGGGGAGCCGGCCGGAGCTCGTCGAGGTCCTCGACCTGGGGGCCCGGGGGCTCCTCCGCCCGAAGATCAGCCAGGTCGGGCTGGACGGCGCAGCCGACGCCTACCGCCGCCTGGCCAACGGTGAGCTCGAGGGCCGGATGGTGGTCGTGCCTTAACGCCGCTGACGCCGTTGCCGTTCCTCCATCGAAGCAACCAGCGCCGCCAGCCGGTCCTCTCCGATCGGGTACGTCGACGGGTAGCCGGACCGCACCGACGCTCCCAACCGCGGGCTGTCGGTCGGCGTGCACCGGCGGGTGGCGCCGTCGAGGACGGCGAGCACGATCGCGGTGAACCGCCGCTCCGCTGCCGGCTCCCGGTCGAGGAGCGGTGCGCAACGGGCGACGGCGGCCGTCATCGACAGCTCGTGGGCCCGCCACAGGGCCGCCTGCTGCCGCTCGGGACTGGCCGCCACGTACGCCTGCCAGGCCCGGCAGCCGTCGGTGTCGACCTTCACCCCGCTGCCGGCGCCGTCCACGTCGAGCACGAGCAGGCCGTTCACCGCCGACCACCACCCCGAACCGCCCTCGTCGCTCACGCGACCACTGGCCACCTCCCAGGCCAGGAACTCGACGACCGCCCGGCCCAACCCCACGCCGTCCCGGCCGTCACCGGGATGCGCCCGGAAGAACCGGTCGAAGGCCGCCACCCGGCTGGCGACGGACAACGCCGTCGCCGCGTCGAGAAGGTGGTCCTCTGAGCCCGAGACCGGTCCCGGGCTCATCACTCGTCGACCAGGTAGAGCATCCCGTTCGGATCGGAGGCGGCCAGCACACCGGTGACGAACCGGCGCCCGGCGGGTCGCCCGGGACCGGGATCGAACCCGTCGACGGCCAGCGATGGCGACCACACCGACAGCATGGCCCGGTCCAGTAGCTCCCACATGGCGTCGACCGGCTCGCCGGTATCGGGGTCGGCGGGAACGACGTGCATGTTGGGGACAGGGATCCCGACCGACTCGTCGATGTGCCAGCTCGGATGGGCGGCGAGCATGGGGCCTGTCTCGGCCATGCCGAACACGGTCAGGACCTCCGCCCCGGCACCGCTCCCCACGCCCCGGCACTCGTCGGGGTCGAAAGGGCCGTCCACGGTGGCCAGCACGAAGCGTCCGGTCCCGGCGCCCCGGCGCCGCTTCCTGCCACCCCCTGCCCAGCCGTCTGCGGCCAGCGCCAGGCTCGTCCATGTCCAGGTGGGTTGGTGCCGTTCGAACGCCTCGACCATCGCGTCACCCGGCCGGGTGACCGCCAGCGTGGCCCCCGCCCACAGCGCGCCCAGCGCGCTGCACAGCCCGTCCCACGTGCAGGGTGACGATGTCGTCAACCAGGTCTCGCCCGGGCCCGGCGCCACGAAGGTGGCCATCGCCAGGGCGCCGGCCAGGAGCGACCGCGGCGAGTGCCGGACCGGCCCCGACCTGCCGGCCAACCGCACCGACGGTGCCCGTAGACCGCCTGCCGCCGTCCCCCGATCGGTGATCGGCGCACCGGCGGGAGGGGGGCCGGCGAGCAGGGACTCGACGTCCAGCGCAGGGATGCCGACGCCAGCCAGCGCCACCACTCCCTCGGCATCCCCCAGTGCCAGAGGACGACCAGGACCGGGACCGGGACCGCCGCCTTTCCCGTCGGCACTGCCGGCCATGGCGCTGCCGACGTCACCGGGTGGGACGAGGACGACCGGTCGCCCGGAGGCCAGCGCGCCGAGCACGGCCAGCACACCGCCGCTGCTCGACCCCGCGCATGCGACGACCGCGTCTGGACCGTCCTCACGCCCGTCGCCGGGCTCGGAACCGGGTCCCTCGGGGGCCAATCCCGCTGCCACCGTCCCGACCATCCCCACCAGCTCGGCGGCGCCGACCGAGCCGGTCTCGCGGAGCAGTGCCGGGCGGTCGGGACCGAGCACGGCGGGCCGGATCACCGTCGCCTCCGTGATCGACACCGGTGGGATCCCGAGCACCCGCGGCACCCCGTCGGGCCAGTACCACGACGGGGTGGTGGCAATCGTCTTCGGCATCTACATCGCCGGTCCCGGTCCGGAGGTATGGGGCCATGCAGCCACCAGCGCGCCCACCAGTGCGACGCCCAGCTCCACGCGAAGCAGCACGTCCATCAACCGGATCGAACGCAGCCGCTGCCGGGAAAGCTCGGCGCTGTCCTGGCCCGGGCTCACCCGTGCGTGCGAGGCCGGATGGACGAGCATCCCCATGAGGATCACCAGCGTCACCAGGACCAGCCACACGACGAGCAACGCCACCGATCGCCACCCCCCGATCGCACCCGGCGATCCCGGCCCGCCGACAGCCGCCGCCGAACCAGACCCCATCGTCGACGAGCCAGCCAGCGACCAGCCGACAGCGGTCGCGGCGATCAGGCCTAGGCACCCGAGCGCCACCCACCGGTAGCGGCGCCCCATGGCGTTGCAGAGGGCACCCGTCTGGGCCGGAGGCACGTCACGCTGCAACGGGCGCCAGATCAGCTCCATGAACAGCGCGCCACCGACGTAGGTCGCCCACTCCACCGTGAAGAGGAACCCGAGGGTCGTGCGGGTCACAGGATCCCGTTCCCGTACGCGAGTGAGGCGCCGAGGAGCACCACCACCAGGGCGATGGCCAGGTCGATGCGGGTGAGGCGCGACACCCAGGTGGCCGCCTCCTGCATCGCCTCGATCCGGCCGGCAACGGCACCGGCAACGGCGCCGCCTCGGGCCGCGACCTTGCCGGCCAGCCGGGGCCGGAAGACGAAGGTGATGAGGGCGCCGTTGACGACCAGCACCGCCCACAACGCCATCATGGCCACGAGGGTCAGCCCGGCGCTCGTGGAGAACATCCCGCCGTGGGTCACCAGGTGCTGGTCCGACAGGGAAAAGAAGAGCAGCATCCCGCTCACCGGGAAGAGCGCCAGCGCCGCCCACACCAGCACCAGGAACCGGTCGGCGGACTTCTGGCCGAGCACCTGGGCCTGGGCCGGAGGCACGAAGCGCTGAGCGGGGCCGAGGACGAACTCCATGGCTACCGAACCGCCCAGGTACACGGCGACGGCCAGCAGGTGCAGATACGAGGCGAGCACCCTGATCCACGTCGCCGTCACGACGGCCACCCGTCCGCGCTGCCGTTCGGACCGGTTGCCGGCCCGCCGGTGGGATCGGGCTCGCCCGGGTGCCAGTTGGCGAAGTGGTGCTCGATGTCGGGGGTCAGTGCGCCTATCCCGCCATCGGCGGCGACGTGCCGGTAGAAGGCGGTGTCGACGTGGTGGGCCTGCACCGACAGCTTGGCCCGGACCGGGCTGACATAGGCCGGGCAGCAGCCGTGCTTGGCCACGATGTACTCGACGGTGGCGATGGCTGCCTCCTCGGCCCAGTCGGAGAGGTAGGCACGGGGGTCGGCCCGCACGGCGCCATCCACCTCGGGCGTCCACGGCGACCCACCGCCGCCCCCGTCATTGCCCGGCCCGCCACCGCTGGCGTTGCCGGCGGCAGACCGATCGAGCACCCCACCGGGCCCGCTTCGCAGCTCTTTCACGTAACGCACCGCGCTGGCCGCGTCGGGAAAGCGTGGCGACGGTACCACCACCGCTTCCTTCACCCCCGGCAACCCCAGGCAGGTGGCGGTGGCCGACGGGTTGGTCGCGGGGTCCCGCTCGAGGAAGCTGAACCCGAGCCCGGTGGCGATCTCCGGGTAGGCACCCAGCACGAAGTCGTCGGCGTACGAGCCCATCGTCCACGCCCCTAGCCCCAGCGCTTCACAAGCCAACCGGATGTTCTGCACCACGCACCCGGCCTGGCCGGCATGGAGCATGAGCGCGAGCTCGTCGAAGGCGGGGATGGGGAAACCCACCTCGAGGAAGCCGGGTCGGATCCACTCCTTGCACCCTGCCGGGTCACCGGAATCCGGGTCCTGCAGGTAGAAGCCCGACCACTCGTAGGAGACGAGGAGCTGGTTGAACCACTCGAGCCCGACGTCGCCCACGGGGAGGAACCAGGTGCTCCCGGGCCGGTTCAGGTTGTACTGGCCCGGGCCCATGGGCCGGACGTTGTGGGTCCCCTCGGGACCGCCGGGCCAGGCGATGTCGGGCCGCCGATCGAGCACCTGCACCCGCCCGTCCCGGTACCACGACAGGATCTTCCCGTAGTCCTCCGGCCCGCGGATCTCGACCGGGGCCGCCGGCTCGACAGGAGGCCGGTAGAGGAACACGCCGTGGTCGCCGACGACGAACAGGTCGACCCCCAGATCGCCCGACGACGACGGGGCCGTGCGCCCACGGCGGTGGAGCAGGCCGGCCAGCGCCCCCTGCACGGGGACGTCGGCCAGGGCGAGACCGTTCGGGCCCAGGGCAGCCCAGCACACGAGGGCCTCCTCCACCTCCGAGAGCGGCACCGGCTCGGCTCGCGACGCGTAGTGGAGCGGCCCCTCGGGCTGGAGGACCGCGCGGCCGCTCGACCACGCGAACAGCTCCTCCTCGCCCGTCTCGGCGCGGTACCCGAGCCCCATGCGGCGGGTGCGGACCGTGGACAACAGCGAGAACAGGGAACGTTGTCCCTCGAACGCGTTGGAGACCAGCGCCAGCTCCTCGCCGGTGGCCGGTCCGCCCGGTGCGCGCCGTGCGCCTGCGTCGTTCCCGGGCGCCGATGGCGGGCCGGGATCGGCCCGTAGCCTCGGGATCTTCACCCTCGCTCCTCGCCCGCCGTACCTGCCACCGCACCTGACGGCACCTCGGTTCCCTCTCCCTCGTCTTCCACCCGGGTCACCTCGACGAACACTGCCCGGTCTGCCGGCACCGGCTGCCACCCGAAGGGGAGGTACCGGAGGTGGCCGTACTTGCCCACCAGGTGCAGCCACTTGACCATCCCCGGCTCGACCTCGTTGGCCCCCTCCCAACGCGGGAACATGTAGGGCTCGAACCCGTTGTAGACGATCACCTGGCCCGGCCGGACCCGTGGGGTCACCCTCACCATGGCCTCGAAGAAGCCATGGTCGTTGGCCACCCGGACCTGGTCGCCGTCCACCACACCGCGGGCCGAAGCGTCCGCCTCGCTCAGGATCACCAGCGGCCGGCCACGATGGGTACCGAGCAGATGACGATTCCCCATGCCGATGGAGTGGACGGTCCACCGCGAGTGCCCGCTGGTGAGGGCGAGCGGCCAGTCGCCTCCCATCCTGGGGGGCTCCTTGTGTACCGGCAGCTGCTCGCCCGCCTCGAGAAACCACGGGTGGTCGATGTAGAACTGGGCCCGGCGGGTAAGCGTAGGGAAGGGAAGCTTGTCCTCCACGTGCCACCGGAAGGCCGTCATCACCTCGTCGGGGCGCACGCTCGTCGCCACCGACAGGCCGGGCGCGAACGTCCCGAGCCCGGTGAACCGGATGCTCCCGTCGCGCCGGAGCGTCTCGATGGTGCTCCCCTGGGGAAGCGTGCCGGCATCTGCCGAGTCCCTCACCCACTCGTCCAGCACGACCTCCTCGTCGGCAAAGTCCCCGCCGACCACGAAGTCGTCGCCTAACCGGTCGACGTGGCGGGTCTGGCGGCGGGCATCCACGTACTCGTGCATCCCCCTGGCGGCCGCCCGCTCCGCGATCACCCGGGCCAGGGCAGCGAAGGTGTCCCACTCCGTGCGCGACTCGCCCCGTGGTGGTGTCGCCGCGTCAGAGAAGGACAGGCGCAGCATGTGCGTGATCGGGTACTGGACGTTCACCCGCTCGTACTGCATGGCGGCCGGCAGCACGATGTCGGCATGCAGCGCTGTCGCCGACATACGGAAGTCGACCACCACGATCTTGTCCAGCTGGGGCCACAGGTTGTCGAGGAGCTTGGCCCGCCCGCCGCGGGCCCGGCGCAGCGGGTTGGTGCCCACGGAGAAGAAGACCCGCGGCGGGGTCGACGCGCCCGGACGGGCCACGCCCCCCCACCAGCCGCGGCGCACGGCGTCACCCAGGTAGTCGTCGAAGCTCCGGGTCATGGTCGGGTCCGACCACTCCCGGCGGTTCCACGTCTCGCGGTACCCGGCATGGTGGTAGTTGAAGAAGACCGGGGGCGCCGTCGTCCCCGAGCTCGTCGCCAACGACAGGAGCTGGGTCCCGAGCATCTCGTCCGTGGCTTCCGGGTCACGCTCGCGCATGGTCCGCATGGCCCGCTCGATCCCATCGAGGACCCGGGCCGCCTCCTCCACACCCTTCTTCGTCTTCATCGAGAACAGCAGGTACCCGTCGAGGCCACCGAGCGCGAGTCCCTGGATCCCCGTCCCAGGCCTCCCCCAGTTGCCGGTCAGTGCCAGCAGGAGGCACATTGAGCGTTCCATCAGGTCGCCGTGGAAGTACTTCGGAGCGTTGAACCCCTCGAGGATCTTGCAGCGCTTGCCCGCCACCATGCGAGCCAGGGTCTCGATGGTCGAGGCAGGGACACCGCAGACTGCAGCGGCCTCCTCCGGCGCGTAGGCGCTGAGCATCCGCCGCATCAGGTCGGCCACCGGCGTCACCTCGACCGGGGTGCCGTCGGCCAGCTCCACCGACCACGTCCCCGACAGGGCGGGTCGGAGGGTGCCCAGGTCGAGGGTGGCTCGTGGCGCGGCGCGCAGGCCGTCGACCTCGTCCCACAGGTAGAAGGTCTCCTCGTCACCCCCTCGCTGCAGGTCGCGCTGGCGCAGGTATCGACCATTGTCGGCGCGCACCAGCAGGGGCAGGTCGGTCTGGGTGGCGACGAACTCGCGGTCCCACAAGTCCTCGTCGACGAGGACCCGGCACACGGCGAGCGCCAGGGCGGCGTCGGTGCCGGGCCGTACCGGCACGAACAGGTCGGACCCCACCGCCGACGCGTTGTAGTCGGGGGCGATGGCGACTACCTTCGCCCCCCGATATCGGGCCTCGGCGATGTAATGGAAATACGGGATCGACGTGTAGGCGGGATTGGCGTGCCAGAGGAGGAGCACGTCGGCGAGGAACGTGTCGTCCACCGTGCTGGCGCAGGAGAATTTTCCAAACGTCAGGTGCTGGCCGACAGGGAGGTCGTTGACCAGGCCGTTGGCGTCGAGAGTGACGGCACCCAGCAGCGCGGCGAGGCGGAGGAACGGCGCCTGCGACAGGAGCCCGCCTTCGACGCTCTCCTCGAACACGACGGACTCGGGGCCAACCTCGTCAATGGCGTCGAGAACCGAGTCGGCGATCTCAGCCAGGGCGTCGTCCCACGAGATCGCCTCCCAGCGCCCGCCACCCCGCTCGCCCACGCGGCGGAGCGGGTGGAGCACCCGGTCCTCGCTCTGGAGCTGCACGCTCCACGCGCTGCCCTTCTGGCACCCGGCCGGGTTGAGATCGGGCACGCCGCCGGCTACCGGGTCGATCGTCCCACCCTGCTCCTCGAAGGCGACCTCACCGCCGCGAGTGAACACCCGGTACGGGCAGCCCGCCAGGCAGTTCAGGCAGTGTGTGCCCCAGGTGACCCGATCCCAGCTCCACCGGCCCCGGTAGGCGTCTTCGGTCACCCCGGCGGTGGTGCCGGGTAGCCCACCGGGAGGCGCCAGCTCAACCACCGATGAGTGCGGCCACGTACCCGTGGTCGTCGGCGACGAAAACACCAACGAGGTCGAGCATGGCGGCAAATGGCTCGGCGGCACCCGCGGCCTGGGCCGCGGCCACCATGCCGGGAACCCAACAGAGCACGTGGCCAGCGAGGAAGTCACGTTGGGCTCGCCTGAACGAGCCCGCCAGCCGGGGCGAAGGGCTCGCCGCCTCCTTGAAGCACAGGTACTGGAGGAAGTCCAGCTCCGTCGCCAGGTGGTCCGGCGGGCGGGGGGCGCTTCCGCCGGCAGCCAGGCCGAAGTACTCATACTCCCGGTGCACCGTCGCGATCTCTGCGGCGCGATCCGTCCGAGCGCCACCCAACAGCTCGGTGCTGCCGAAGAGCCGTCCGAACTCCGCTGCGAACGCCGCCTCGTCCATACCCGCGGGAAGCGCCACGTCGCCGACGTGTAGGGCGAACGGCAGCAGGGTTGCCGCTTCGAAGAGCTCCTTGGCCCACAGGCCGTCACGCGCCTTCTCGAAGGAGGTGGTCCCGCCGGAGGCGAAGAACGCGCCCAATAGTTGATAGACGGCGCTGCGTGCCGTCGTCTCGTTCTCCTCGACCTCGAGGACGCCGGTGGGCTCGGCCGTCAGCTCCAGACCTTGCAGCGAATAGGTGAACATCGCATCACTCCCTTCCGCACCACCGGCGGTGGCGCTCCTTCGTTCGGCGGTGGCGCTCCTTCGTTCGGTCGGTGCCCGGTCGGCGTCCAGCCGACAGCAGGTCGGAGAGCGGCGGATGGTCAGCCGGTGGTCGGGGTACCCGGTGACCGGCCGAACCGGACCGGAACTCGGCCCGGGGACCGGTCGAGCGTCGCCGGATCGGTTGTGTACCTGCCGAACAGGTCGCTCCAGTGGTAGACGATCAGCGTGTCGAGGAGCTCCGACTGCCCGCCGGCCCGCACCCGAGCGAGCTCGCGCCTCATGGTGTCGAGCGCGGCGTGGACCTTCGGCCCGAAGAGGGACTCGAGGTACTCGGGAGGGATCCGGGGCGTCTCCTCGTCGATGGACAGGTCCTCGTGCAGCCGGCTGGGCGAGAGGGGCGGCACGTAGAAGATGTTGGGCCCCGTGCCGAACTCGGGGTGCAGGGGGAGCGCCACCTCCCACTGGTGGACGAGCTTGTGGATCGGGCTCTCGTCGTCGTCCGCCGAGCCGACGAAGACGAGACGACCCGGGCATTGGCGGGCGCACGCAGGGGCGACCTCCACCTCGAGCCTGGGAAAGCACATGATGCAGTGCTGGGCCACGTTTCGGGCGTAGTTGAAGTAGATCTTCTTGTAGGGGCACGCCTCCATGCAGAAGCGGGCGCCCTGGCAGGCCGACTCGTCCCGGAGCACCACGCCGTCCTCGTGGCGCTTGTACATCGCCCCGGACGGACAGGCGGTGACGCAGACCGGGTGGGTGCAGTGGTTGCACAGGCGGGGAAGGTAGAAGTAGTAGGAGTTCGGGTACTCCCCGCCGCCCTGGTCCTCGTCCCAGTTCATGCCCCAGCCGGTGTTGCCGTCGCCGTGGTCGATCGGTCGCAAGTGGGTGGAGCTACCCGTGCCTCCGTAGAAGACCTCCTGGTAGTTGAAGTCCCAACCCCCACCGAACTCGGCGCGACCCGGCTGATGCCCGGGAACCGGCTGGCCGTCGAGCCAGCCGCCCCCCATCTCTTCCCATCCCTTGGGTGTGCCCAGACCCGGCTGGGTGTTGACGCTCATCCACCACTGGTGGTCCTCACCCTCTTCGCGGGTCCAGAGGACCTTGCAGGCGACGGAGCACGTCTGGCAACCCATGCACTTGTTCAGGTCGAAGACCATCGCGACCTGCCCGGGAGCTCCGGCACCCTCGCCCGTGTCCCCGTTGGCGCCGTACGCGCCCATCCTCGTTCGCTCGATCACCGGCCGTCCCGTCCCTCGCACGTCTCCCGCTCTTCCCGTTCACGACTCCCGGCGCGCACCTGGCGCACGGGGCTCATGGTGTGACCTCGACCCACGTAGCGCACACCGCACCGATCCCTGCTCGTTCTGCGTTGGCGCCGTCCCACACCGCCACGCCGACGCTCCCTGTCGCCAGCGCCTCCGCCGGGCCGGCCAGCACGACCGACCAACGGGCTCCAGCCCGCGACGACCGCGCGCTCACCTCGCCGCCGGCGGGGACGGGCCGGAACACGCCAGGTCCCGTCGACACGAGGTACTTGGCGGATGGCAGGCCCTGTTGGGACGCGAGCCGGTCGCGCCACTGCCACAGGCTGACCGGCTCGGCGTGCGTGCCCATGGTCACCGGTGACGCTGTGCCCGGTTCCCTCGGGAGCAGCAGTCCGGCGGCGTCGGTGAACTCACCGGGCGGCACGGCGGAACCGTCCCACGACAGGCGAGCGAGCAACCGGCCACCACACCGGGCCAGTGCCAGCTCCACCGGGCCGGACCGACCGTAGTCCCGGCCGGTCCAGGCCGCCCGCACGTAGGCGTTCAGCTGCGCCTCGATCGGGACGGGCACCAGCGGTACCCCCTCCGAGGGGATCGAGTCCCAGGCGCCGGCGTCTGGATCCAGCGCTTCCTCACCGACCTCTGGTGCGGTCAGGCTCCCCACGCTCACCTCCGCTCGCCGGCGGGCACGCTGTCCCGCTCGAAATCGCACGGCACGCCCCGGTCCACCGGGATCGGCTGCCACTCGGCCGTCGAGTAGTTGATGTGCCCGTAGCCGCCGGCGAAGGCGATCCACTTGACCATGCCTGCCTCGATCTCGTTGGCGCCCTTCCAGTCGACGTACTGGTGCCCGTCCCACCCGTTGTACGAGATGATCTGTCCGGGCCGGACCCCCGGCGAGACCTTCGCCCGAGCCCGGAACGAGGTGATGTCGTTCCACACCCGGATGCGGTCGTCGTCGGTGACCCCCCGGACGCGGGCGTCCTCCACCGACACCTCGACCAGCGGCTCGCCCCGGTGGGTCTGGAGGATGACCGGGTTCGCCTGGTTCATCGAGTGGATGCTCCAGCGGTTGTGCCCCGAGGTCATCCGCAGGGGCTGGTTGCCGCCCGAGGGCGGGTTGGGCTTGTGGACGGGCAACGCCTCCCCCGCCTCGATCCACCAGGGGTGGTCGATGAGGAACTGGGCCCGGCGCGAGTAGGTGGGGAACGGCGCCCCCCGCTCGACGTGGTCACGGAACGGGCTGTGGGTCTTGCCCGGGATGATCGGCGAGGCCTGTGCCAGCGCGAACGGGCTGGTGCCCCAGCCGATGAACTGCTCGAAGCCGACCGTGCGCAGGTGGGCGAGGTCGGTGTGCTCGGGCAGAGTCCCCGCATACACCGAGTCGCGCACGATCTCGTCGGCGAGCTGGTCCTCGGTGGCCAGGTACCCGTTGAGGGTGTAGGAGTCCCATAGGTCCGACGGGCGGAACGTGGCACCAGAGCGGTTGGTGTACTCGGTCACGCCCCGCGCTTCGGCCCGTGCAGCCAACTTCTTCAGGATCAGCTGGTAGATCTCCCACTCCGGTTTCGCCTCCCCTGCCGGAGGCACGTTCCGATCGGCGAGGGTCAGCCGCATCGTGTGCGACGTGGGGATGTGGAAGTTGACCTTCTCGTAGTGCTGGGCGGCGGGGAGCACGATGTCCGAGTGGAGCCCGGTGAAGTTGAGGCGGAAGTCGATCGACACGATGAGGTCGAGGCGGTCCCACAGGTTCTCGCCCAGCTGGGTGACGCCGCCCCGCGTGCGCCGGAGCATGTTGCCGCCGCACTCGATCAGCATGTGCGGCGGTTCGTCGGGGCGGGGCCCGTCGAGCCCGTCCCACCAGCCCTTCGCCATCGCCTCCTCGAAATACTCGTCGAAGGTCCGGGGCAGCGATGCGTCGCCCCACTCCCGCTTGTTCCAGCGCTCCCGGAAGTTCGCCTGCCAGTACCACCAGAACGCGGGGGGCGACCCGGTGAGCCGGGAGCCCTCCGACCCCTGCAAGCCCCGCAGGTGGGAGAGCGCCCGCCCCAGTTCCCGCACCGCCAACTCGTCGGTGGTGATGCTCGGGTCCTGTTCCCGCAACGCTCTGGTGGCGACCTCCTGGGCGGAGAGCAGTTGTTCGGCGCCCTCCACGCCCGGCACCGTCTTGACCATGATGGTGAACATCCCGTCGGCCATGCCGATCATCCACGAGCGGATGCCGGTGCCCTGCTTGCCCCAGTTGCCGGTGACGGCGAGCAACAGGCACATGGCCCGCTCGATCAGGTCACCGTGGTAGTACTTGCACGAGTTCCACCCCAGCATGATGTCGGTCCGCTTGGTCGCGACCTTGCGGGCGAGCATGCGGACGACGTCGGGGTGGACACTGGTGAGCTCCTGCGCGAGCTCGGGGGTGTAGTGCTCGCGGAGGTGCCGGGTGAGCATGGCGAGCACCGGCTCCACCTCGACCGTGCTCCCGTCGCCAAGGGTCACCACGAACGTCCCCTCCAGCGCCACCTTCTTCCCGTTGAGGAGCAGGTTGCCACGATCGGCCTCGGTCAGGCCCGCGTCGGGGTCCCAGTGGTAGAGCTGGTCGTCCCGGCATTCGGGACCCACCACGTCAGTGGCCCGCAGGTAGCGCCCGGTGTCACGGCGCACCAAGCAGGGCAGGTCGGTCTGCTCACGGACGAACGTCTCGTCGGCCAGTCCCTCCTCCAGGATCACCTGGACCATGGCGAGCGCCAGTGCCGCGTCGTCGCCGGGGCTGATCGGCACATGAAGGTCGGCGTGCATGTGTGAGGCGTTGAGGTCGGGGGAGATCGAGACGACCTCTGCCCCGTGGTACCGGGCCTCGAGCATGAAGTGGTAGAGAGGGATCCGGGTGAACGCCGGGTTCATGTGCCAGATGAGGATGAGCTCGGAGTGGAACCAGTCGTCGGCCGACGAGGCCGGGTTCCACTTGCCGAACGTCTCGTGCAGACCGATCGAGAAGTCGTTGAACGACGGATGCAGGTCGAGCGACCGGCCGCCAAATGTGTTGAAGAACCGGTCGGTGGGGAACACCGTGGCCACCTCGGGCGTCCCCTCGTGCACGATCGACTCCGGGCCATCGGCCGCGATGGCGTCGAGCATGCCGTCGGCGATCTGGGTCAGCGCCTCGTCCCACGAGATCCGCTCCCACTGCCCCCCGCCGCGCTCGCCGACCCGGCGTATCGGGTGGACGAGGCGGTCACCGTCGTGGAGCTGCTGGCTCCACGCCGCACCCTTGTTGCATCCCATCGGGTTGAAGTCAGGCACCCCCTCCTCCACCACCCCGAAGGTCCCCGCCGGCTCCTCACGCACGACGTTGTCGCCATTCACGTAGACCCGGTAGGGGCAGTTCCCCGGGTAGCAGTCGACACAGTGCGTCCCCCAGCCGACCTTCTCCCAGCTCCACCTGGCTCGATACGCGTCCTCCGCGCCCCGCCTGGCTTCACGCGTGTCGTCGGTTCCCACCTCGATCGAGTGCAACGGACCTCCGTGACCTCTCGGACTCCATGCACGCCACAACCGCCCGTGCACTTCTGAGACACTGAGACTTTAACAGTCGCAGTGTCTCATTACAAGCGGCTGATGCGGAAAAACCCTGTAGTGGCGGGGTGCTCGGGCGCGTCGGGCCAGGGCGACGGGGCGGAGCCCCGCTCGGGGGACGACCTCACTCACGGTGTCACTGGTCCTTCTCTCGACGAGAGGATCTCGGTTACTGCGCTGCGTTTGTTCCACGTCCCGGGAGGGCACGAGCAACCCGGGAGAGCAATAGCAAAGATGTGCAGCGCTCCTCCCCAACGACCCGACCAGCGCTGACCCCGAGCGTGGCGCTGACCCCGAGCGTGGCGTCCAAGACATCCAGGCCCTCGACGGAGATGAGCGGCGGTGCGATTATCTCCACGGTGCCGCCATCGGCTAGACCGAAGACGTGTCGATGAACGCGCCGCCCCGCCGGTCGCCTCC
>JAKADK010000116.1 GCA_021820665.1 Actinomycetes bacterium
CTCGTTAGCCAGCTGTTTGACCTCACCCTCGAAGTGCTCGACTCCGACGATCGCTGGCGCACCCGCTGAAGCCCTCAGGATCCGCGACCAGCGATGCATCACCGGTCAAGAAAGTGCGAAAGTCCACGAGCTTGGCTTTCGCCGCCCGGTGGCCCTGCGAGCCGGGGCGACCTTGATGCTCGAAGGCGGGGCCGACATCCGCTATATCCAGGCGCTACCAACACCCGCCAACACCTGCCACCGCTCGGCCCGCCACCCGTCTCTTCCTGCTCGGGGTGCTGGTGACGACGATGCCGCCGAGCAGGTGTTCTTGTTCTCGGAGCTTGAACAAGACCAAGAGAACCGTGCCGGCGATTTCGGCCTGTCGGCGACCTACGAGGACGTCCCCGACACGCCAGAAGCGATCCCGAAGGACCCGTCATGACCGTCATGACCGCCCACATCGAGCAGGCCGAGCTGCGCTCTTGCATCGACGCCGACGAGGCGCCCCTTTGCTATCCGGACGCCCGCCCCGACCCAGAGAACCTCGCCGTCGAGATCGCCGGACTGGCCGCGCTGGCAGCGCTTGTCATCCCGATCGGGAAGGCGCGCGGGTGGGCGGGCGAGCTGTTCGACGCCGTCTCTGTCGCCTACCGGGAGCTGACCGGCGACCTTCACGCGCTCTCCGACGACGAGATCGCCGTGCTCACGAAGATCGGCTACGACCCTTCCCCTGGCATCCACGTCAGCGGAGACGAGTGTTCGCCGGCACGGGTGCGCTTTAGGGTCGTCATCGACGTCCTCGGCATCTCGCTCGGCACCGGCAGGCTCCGGGCTGCCATCGTCGCTGCGCTGCAGGAGAACGTCCAGACCGACCACATTGCCGTCTCCGAGGGCCAGCCGGTCACCGGCACCGCGGCACCGTGACCGGCTCAACCAGCAGCTGGACGACCGGCTGACCGCGGGACGACGGCCTCCAGATCGCCGCCAGCTGGCTGAGGACACGACCCCCACGGCCAGTCCGGCAGGGCTCAACCGCGCAGCACGCCGGGCGGCAAGGCGTGATCGGCGGCGGCGCCATCGCTGAGCGGCTAGCAGCGAAAGCAGCGGGCGGCTTATCTATGATGCGAGATATGCTCTTTCGCATGGAGAGACGGCAGGAGTGGTCCGAGGCGGCCGGGGCCTTGATCGCCGACGCCCGCCTCAGAGCCGGGCTGACCCAGGCCGAGCTGGCGGCTCGCGCCGGCACGGCCCAGTCAGCTATCGCCGCCTATGAGGGCGGCCAGCGCCAGCCGACCCTCCCCACCCTCTACCGGATCCTGGCGGCGGCTGGCTTCGACCTGCGCGCCCGTCTTCAGATGGCCGACCCCCACGACGACACCCTTCGTGCCTGGGAGGCATCACTCCCTCAGGCCGAGCGGGAGCGTTGGCGTGCCAAGCTGGCCGCCCAGCGTTCCAACGCCGCAACCTGGTCCGTCCGTTGAGAGCAGTCTCGTGAGCGGGCATTCCTGCGGGTGGCCACTCGATGACGGCGCGGCCTGCGCCGTCCCGGTCGATGCCCCCGGGCAGCGCTGTGGAGTGCACCGCCGGGTCGAGGTGCTCGCCAAGGCCGCAGCGGCGCATGCCACCTCGCATCGGCGCCCGCTGCCGGCCGAGCCGCCGCCGCTCGCCGACGAGGACGCGGCGGCCATCTTTGCCACCTTGGACCGCCACGAGGTCGCCTACGTCGTCATCGGCGGGATGGCGGCGGCCATGTGGGGCTCAGACCTGCCGCGCACGACCGACGCCGACATAACTCCCGCCAAAGACGAAGAGAACCTTCACCGCCTCGCCGCCGCTCTCGGTGAGCTCCGCGCACGCCTGCGCGTGGACGGCGTCCCCGAAGGCGTTGCCGCACCGCTCGACGCTGAGACACTCGCCTCACGGTCGGTGCTCACGTTGGTCACCGACCACGGCCCGCTCGACTTGAGCTTCGTCCCTGAGGGCACCGCCGGCTACGAGGAACTCGCCAGCAGGGCCAGCCGGCTCACAGTCGGCCATCACGCCGGCGTGCCCGTCGCAGACCTCGCCGACGTCATCGCCTCCAAAGAGGCCGCTGGCCGGGCGAAGGACCTCCGCCAGCTGCCTTCGCTGCGCCGCCTCCTCGCCCGGTTGCGCCGACCAACCACATGATCCACCGCACCTGCTCTTCCTTTAGCTGCTAGCTACCTCAGCCGCTCTCACGGCCGACGAGAGCCATCTACGGCACCCTCATCGCTGCGAGACTCGCGACAGCGACCGAACGACCGGGTCGACCCACCGACTCCGCTAGACGCCCCGCGCTCTTCACGCTCCTTGCTGGCTTCCTCGTCGCGCTCCTCGGCTTCTTCGCCCCGCCGGCGTCGGCCGCACCGCTTCTCCACCTCCAAACACCCGTCGCGGCCATCGCCCGGCCGAACAGCCAACTCGTCGGGCCGAGCGCCACCGTTGCCGCAGTTCAGGGTCGGGAAAGAGCCGCGAACTACGACAGATAAGCGACGGGTTCTGCTGTTGCCGCAGAGGCATGAGCCCGAGACGCTCAGCGCCCAAGCGCGGCGGCCGGAACACCTTCGCCATCCCCGGCGACCCCACCGATCCCGAGGGCTTCGCCGCTACCGGTGCCGACTGGGTCGAGTGGCTGGCCACCCACAACTACGCGCACACCACCTTGATCGACCGGTCCTTCTACCTGGCCAAGTCCGTCACCTGGGCGGAACTGCGGGGGATCTCCCGGCCCCGGGACGCGACCCTGCCCATCCTCGAGGCCTACCAGCGCCACGTGAGCCTCCGCCGGAAGTCCGACGGGACGCCGCTCTCGAGGTCCACCCAGTTCAAGTCCCTGGTGCCGCTCCGGGTGTTCTTCTCCTGGTGTGCGAAGTCCCGCCGCATCGCCTAGAACCGGCTCTTCGCGTTGAGGCGTGGGGCGGTGCGAGGCCGGTGACCCGGACATAGGTATCCACCACCAGGACCATGTGCTCCTCCGGTGCTTTCGGTTGGCAGACCAGCGAGAACGTCAAGGGCGCGGGCATGGGTGACCGTCGTGGTGGTCCCGACGAACGTCAGGGCGCCACGGTCTCCAGGCTCCGCTCGACGACGGCCTTCCTGAGTCCGTCATCAAACGACGCCCCGACCTGACCGCCCAGCAGAGCAGCGCGACCGAGGAGGTTCGCCAGGCGGACGCCGCACCGCAGGGGGAGCGGACGCCGCATGGCAGGAACCGCATTCGGCGGGTCAGCCCCGGGGGAGCGGTCGGCCGAGGAGTGCCCGGGGCCTCCGGCCCGTGCCCGAGCGTCCGGGAAGACGGCAGCCACACCTCAGGCAGGGCCCGCGGGGTCGATCTCCAGGGCCTGGTGGGCGTGGCGCTCGGCCATGCACAGGAACATCTGGTCCCCCCTGGGTGTGCGCTGGACCAGCATCGAGGCGGCGACGGCCATGACCAGCCCACCCCAGGCTCCATGCCGGTAATCGACCCAGCATCGCTCCAGCGGGTAGTCCCGGACGCCGTTGTCGAGCAGACCGGCGTGGTACCGGGCGACGAGGCGTTCCTCGTGGGCCCGGCGGTCTTCGGGGAGCAGGCTGGCGCCCAGGAAGTAGCCGAGGTCCTCGGGACCGGCGCCGGTGCGGCAGGTCTGCCAGTCGCAGACAGCGCAGCGCGACGGGGCCTGACCGTCCTCGTCGGAGAGCAGGTTGTCGAGCCGGTAGTCGCCGTGGACCACGGTCAGGGGTGTCGCCGTGGGCGCCAGGTAGCGATCGAGGCGGTCGAAGAGCCGGTGCCCGGTTTCGAGGATCACGGGTGCGAGCACCGAGGCGTAGCGGTCCTGGAATCCCGTCCACAGAACTGGGAGGAGCTCGCCGAGGAAGGCTGCCTGTTCGGCAGGGTCCTGGTGAAGCCAGGGGAGGTCCTGGAGGGATGGGTCGGCCCATCGGGGCGCATGCAGTCGGACCAGTTCGTCCACGGCGACCTGCGCCTGGTCTGGGCGGCAGCCGGCCAGCTGGTCCCCGGCCCGGGCCGGGGCCAGGTCCTCCAGGCAGAGGACGAACCGGGTGGTGTCCATCTCGTCGAGGTCGGCCAGCCAGCACCGGGGGGTCCGGACCGGCAGGGTCGGGGCCAGTTGCTGGTAGAAGCGGACCTCTTTCTCGTAGGCCCGGACGGCCCGGGCCGCCTCCCGGCTGGTGGGGTCGGTGGCCGGGAGCTTGACCACCACCGTGGGCGGGCCCGCACCTGGCGGTTCCCAGACGATGCTGGCCCGGAGGGTGTCGCACATCTGGCCCGTGCCGACCGGCTCCCAGTGGACCGAGCGGGCCTCTCGACCCTCCCCGCCCAGGACGGCGGTGAGCCACGCAGGGGAGAGGCCCGAGGCGACCGTCGGGAACCGGGGCGTCGGGGTGGGTCGGTTCACGGCAGGCCCCCTGGGGGCAGCTCGGTCTCTGGGAAGTAGCGCCGGTGCCGGGCCCCGGTCAGCTCGTAGATCCCCGTGCCGCGCCGGCCGTCCTCGCTCTCCACCCGGACCACGTTGAGTCCGCCTCGGTGGAAGGGCTCATAGGGGCGGGCGAAGCTCCCCGTGGCCTGTAGCGTCAAGCACCGGCCGTCGGCCAGGTGGAACCGGCAGGTGCCGGCGATGCCGGCGACGCTCTCCCCGTGGCTGCCGTAGGCCGTGGGCTGGCCTTCGGCGTCCAGCCACGCCAGGTCGTGGTCCAGGTGGGTCACCGGGACCGGCTCTGCGCGGTCGGTCCCGGCGAAGCAGCCGTCGGTGAAGACCGGCGCACCGTTGGCCCGCTCCCAGTGCCACACGCCGAGGAAGCCGTCCTCGAACTGCACCTGTAGCCAGAGCCAGAGAGGGCAGCGGCCGTGGTCCCGCACCCCCCAGGACCGGTCGCGCTGGCCCAGCCAGCCCTCGACCCGGTGGACCGTGCCATCGACCTCGTAGGTACCGGTCCAGGTCCCCGACTGCAACAGGTGGCGTTGGTCCCACACGACCTCGCCCCGGTCGGTCAGCAGCGTGCCCCGGTGCAAGGCGTAGGGCTGGGTCCGGGCGGAGAAGCGGAGGTCCGCGCCGACCGGGCAGTGCTCGGGGTCCACGACCAGCCGGAGCTCCTCCAGGGGCCGGACGACCTCCAGGACGACGCCGGGAACCTCGAGCCGCTCGTGGTCCCCCGGGACGGAGCGTTCCTGGCGGCCGAGGAAGGCCCGACCATCCACCCGTCCCATCTGCAAGGAGTCCATGGTGTCCGCCAGCGGGTACCAGGCCAAGGTGAAAAAGAGGCAGTCGCCCTCGCCGCTCGGGTCGTGCACCTCGAAGAAGCAGCTCTCCCGCCAGTGTGAGGACGTCGAGCTGACAGTCCCGGCCAGCTCGGGCAGCTGGTGCCCGAAGCGCTCATCGGCTGGTGTCGGCTGGGCCATGTCCCCTCCCCCCGGATGTCGGCTCCGCCACCGTACCAACGGCCGTCACCGCCGGGTCGGTCCCCCGGGGGCTCAGGCTCCTGCAGCCACCACGATCACCGGTGCAACCCGCTGCCAGGACCGGGCAACGACACGGTCCTCGATCTCGAAGAACGTCGCGGTCGTCCGGGCTCGGTTGCTGCTCCTTCGCTTGGGTGAGCAGGCGTTGCCCGCACTCACCTGCTCCCAGATAGAGGAGCACCGTGCCCGTCTCGGTCGGGCGCTGGCTGCCCATTGGGGGGAGGGGAAGGCGCAGAACATCTTGGTCGGGCCGGAGGGTGGCGGGTGCTCGCGCGGCGCCGCCGAGGCAGTCGAAGCGGCCGGCATGGATGCCGGAGCGGTGGTGTCCGAGGCCACCAGCCAAGAGGCTGGCGGGCTGGTCTCGGTGCTGGAGCGAGCCCGCTTCTCAGGCTCCGACCCGCTCGGCCCCGACGTGCCGCTCGGCTCACCCACCAGTCCGGCCAGGGCGGCCGCGGCCAGGGCAGCAGCCGTCGCCGAGCAGCTCGTCAGCGGCGATGCCACAGCGCAGGAACCCGGCCGGCAGACACGACACGTCGATGTCATCGGGCTCACCCGCCGCCCCACTCAGGTCGACCAGCCGCTCCGGGCGAGATGGCCGTGACTGCCCGCGTGGCCAGCGGTGGATCACGGCGGCTCAGCTAACCTGTTGGCTATGAGCACGACCGGTACCGAGAGGGCGGGGGCGAACCTGACCCTGACCGGCCGGGCGGCGCGCTGGGTGCTCGAACAGGCCGAGGCGGAGCAGCGCAGTCCCGACGAGGTCGTCGAGGAAGCGCTCACGGCGCGCTGGGGACGTCAGCTCGGTGATGCCTACCGGGAGCTGTGGGAGGCGAGCCCGGGTCTTGATGAGGCGTCGGCCGAGGAACTGGTGGACGCCGAGGTCTACGAGCCTCGCCGCCGTTCCCGGCGAGGGTGAGGGCGGTCGTCGATCCTGGTGTGCTGGTCTCCGCCGCGCTGAGCCCGTCGGGGACCCCGGCCAAGCTGATCGAAGCGGCTCGGACCGGTCAGCTGGCCTTGGTGGTCTCAGCGCTTGTCGTCGCCGAGCTCGAGGACGTGCTTGGCCGGCAGCGCATCAGGGCCCGTCTGGACGCCGTAGCGCTCGACCGGCTGCGCCGGGTACTAGCCGAGGCGCCACTCGTGGAGGACCCCGCTGCCGAGGCGGTCAGCCGCGACCCAGCCGACGACTACCTGATCGCGCTGGCACGGGCCTCGACAGCTGATTGCGTCATCTCGGGCGACAAGGACCTGGTGAGCCTGGACGACCTCGAACCGCCCGTACTCACCCCGGCGCAGGCCCTGGCTCGTCTCCGCTCTGAGCTCCCGGCCTGATGCCGCCGGCCTGCGAGCCGTTGTCGACATCGCGTTCGGTGAGCTCGACCTGCACCGTGTGGAAGCCAACATCCAGCCTGCCCATGCCAGGTCGATCGGGCTCGTCCGGAAGCTGGGCTTTCAGCGAGGGGGACTCTCTCCTCGGTAGCTCGTGGTCGACGGCGACTGGCGGGACCATGAACGCTGGGCCCTCCGCTC
>JAKADK010000117.1 GCA_021820665.1 Actinomycetes bacterium
CGCGGCGCGGCCATCGACCTCCGCTCCGACGGTGGTCGCCGCGCCTTCTACCAGCTGGTCGCCTCGTCCGACCTGGTGCTCGACAACTACCGGGCCGGGGTGCTCCGGCGCCTCGGTATCGACTACGAGCGGCTCCGCGGGGTGAAGCCCGACATCGTCACGCTCTCGATCACTGCGTTCGGGGAGGACAGCCCCTTCGCCGCGGAGCCGGCGTTCGACCCGTTGCTCCAGGCGCGCAGCGGGATGATGACGGCCCAGGGTGGTGACAGCGAGCCGGTGCTCCTCACCGTCCCGGTGAACGACGTCACCACCGCCGTCCTCGCCGTCCTCGGTGCCGTGACCGCGCTGTTCCATCGTCGGGAGACCGGGGAGGGGCAGCGCGTGTCGATGACGCTGGCCGGAACGGCCGCCCTGGCCCAGGCCGAGGAGCTCATCGAGGCTGACGGCCGGTCGCCGGCGCCGCGAGGTGGCCGTGACTATCCCGGCCCGACTCCGCTCGATCGTTCCTATGCCACGAGCGACGGGTGGGTCCGGGTGCGGATCCCCGTGGCCGGTGCGGCCGACCGGCTGCGGCAGGCGCACCTGCTGGCCGGGGAGGACCCGGACCCGGCCACGGACGCCGAGTGGACGGCGGCGCTGTCGGCGGCCTTCGGGGCCATCACCAGGGACGAGGCCCTTCGAGCGCTGGCCGACGTGGGGGTCCCGGCCGTGCCGGCCCGCCAGCTCCTCGAACTGACCGAGGACCCTGACTACGAGAAGTGGGAGGTGTTCAACGTCCTCGAGCGGGGGGAGAGCCCGCCCGTGCTCGCCCCCGGGCGCTACGCGCGGTTCTCGCGCACCGAGCAGCGGGCCGTGCTCACCCCTCCCGGCGTGGGCGAGCACACCTCCGAGGTCCTTGCCGAGGCTGGTCTGGGGGCAGCCGAGATCGCCGAGCTGGTGGAGAGCGGTGCCGTGCGGCAGGGCACGCCGATCGTCTACCGGTCCTTCGTGGCGTACCGATGAGGGTCGTCGGTGGAGGGGTGCATGGGAGGGATCCGCTGACACCAAGGGGGAAGGGTACGGAGCGGGGGTAGGCGCCGGCCCGGGCCGGTAGCCGGAGGAAGAAGAAGGAACAGCAACAAGAGCAGCAACAGCAACAAGCGCAGAAACAGCAGCAGCGGAAACAACAACAGCGAAACAGCAGCACCAGCAGCACCTTGAAAAAGGGGGGACCATGACCGACACGGCAGCGGCGCCGGCGAGGGCGGGCGGGGCGCTGGGATGGACCTACCGCCGGGAGCTCTCGAAGTACCCCCGGCCGGCGTTGAAGTACTTCTACCTGGTGATCGTGATCCTCTCGGGGATCATGGTCTACTTTGAGGCCTACGCAGCCGGGGGGGTGTCGCCGATCCTGCTCCCGTCGCTGCACATGTCGATTGACTTCTACTCCTACCTGATCGTCGTCTTCGGCGTGATCGGCGGAGCGGCCTCGTACTTCGGCAGCTTTGCCGACCGGTTCGGCCGGGCCAACATCGTCGTCTTCGTGGGCATCCTCCTGGGCCTGGTCACCGCCTTCGGGATCCCTACCGCGCACAGCGCCTGGGCGTTCTCCATCTGGTACTGCGTCCTCGGGCTCGGCGACGGGATCATCTTCGTGGCGGCACCCGCCCTGGTCCGGGACTTCACCCCCCAGGTCGGGAGGGCCACGGCCATGGGGGCCATCACCCTCGGGGCGGTGGCCGGCAGCCTGGTGACCAGCTTCGCCGCCGTCCGGGTCGTCAGCGCCTTCCACGACTGGCAGGCGCTGTTCATCGTCGCCGGCCTCGCCGGCATCGGCATCTCGCTGGTCGACTTCTTCTTCCTGAGAGAGCTGACCCAAGAGCTCCGGGACCAGAAGGTGGTGACCTTCCAGGAGGAGAGGCTCGCCGAGATCAGGGCCGAGACGATTGATACGGAGGCGGCGACCCGCGGGCGGTGGCGGCAGGTGTTCCGCCTCAGCATCCTCGGCAGCGCCATCGCCGTCGGCCTGTTCCTCATCGTCTACATCACCGCCGTCGGCTACTTCACCCTGTACTTCACGGAGATCCTGAAGTTCTCAGTACCGAGGGCGAACGACCTCGAGACCGTGTACTGGGGGGTCAACTGCGGCACGCTGCTCCTCTTCGGCTTCCTCTCCGACCTATCCCGGGTTCGGAAGCCGTTCATGGTCCTCGGCAGCCTGGGTGCCATTGCCTCCACCGCGCTCCTCATGACCGAGACCCACCACCCGAGCTTCGGCGCGCTCGCCATCACCCTCGCCTTCATGGCCGGTTTCCTCGGGTGCGCCTTCGCGCCGTGGTTCGCCAGCTTCACCGAGACCGTCGAGTCCATCAACCCCGCCCTGGTGGCGACCGGGTTGGCCATCTACGGCTTCGGGGTCCGGGCGGTCGGTGCCATCCAGGGCTTGGTCATCCCGCACGTCATCGGCTCCCCGCTCGGCACCGCTAGTGGCTGGCACACCTGGTTCTTCGTGTGCATCGGCGGCCTAGTCGTGTTCATCCCGTCCACCCTGTTCATGTACGGCCCGTGGAGCCCCCGCAGCGCGGCCCGCGACCTGCGCCGTCACGAGGAGGAGGTGGAGGCCGCCCTGCGTGCCCGGGGCATCGTGCCCGACGTAGCCGCCTCGGCCAGCCCGGGTGCCGGCGGCACCGCGACGGCCTGACGCCGATGCCGATCAGCGAGGTGGCCCGAGAAGACGGCGCCGCCGGCGACGGTACCCCGGTCGGTGCCGAGGTCGGGCGCTTCCTCGACGAGCAGTGGGACCCGGACCTCACCGTCGGTGAGTGGTGGGACCGGTTGGCCCGTTCCGGGTGGGCCTTCCCTACCTGGCCGCGCCGGTGGCACGGGCGCGGCCTCCCTCCCGAGGTGCTGGTCGAGGTGTCGGCGGTCTTCCGGGCACGAGGCGTCCTCGGGGCGCCCGGGGGCCTGGGCCAGCTGATGGGTGGCCCGGTGCTCATGCGCCACGGTGACGAGGACCAGTGCCGCCGCCACCTGTGGCCGTTGGCGTCCGGGGCGGAGGCGTGGTGCCAGTTCTTCAGCGAGCCGGGATCCGGCTCCGATCTGGCGAGCGCCCAGACCCGGGCGGTACGTGACGGCGACGAGTGGGTGGTGAACGGCCAGAAGGTGTGGACCTCGGGGGCGAAGACCGCCGACCGGGGCATGCTGCTCGCCCGGGTGGACGCCGAGGTGCCCAAGCACCGCGGCCTCGGGTACTTCATCATCGAGGTGGACCAGCCCGGGGTCGAGGTCCGGCCGTTGAAGCAGATGACCGGTGAGTCGCACTTCAACGAGGTGTTCTTCACCGACGCCCGGGTGTCACACACCGACCTCGTCGGCCGCCCGGGTGACGGGTGGGCGGCCGCCGTCACGACCTTGGCCTTCGAGCGCAGCGGCCGGGCCGGCACGGTCGGGGCGGCCCTGCGGCCCAGCGCCCAGTCGCGGCGACGCCGCGAGCTCCGGGAATGGCGCGTCGCCGACGCGATCGACCCGGAGGCTGCCGAGCGCACCATGACGGTCGACACCCGGAACCCTGGGTTGACCGGGCGGCAGAGCCCGCTCCGCCTGCTCGGGGAGCCGGGCGCCGTCCGGACCGATCCGGTCCGGCAGCAAGTGGCCCGCTACTACGTCACGTTCCGGGTCAATGCCCTGACCCAGGAGCGGGCTCGGGCCACGACCGCCTCGGGTCGGGACGCCGGGCCCACCAGCTCGGTCACCAAGCTGGCTCGCTCGGTCGTCACCCGGATCAACCGGGACCTCGGCCCGGCGATCCTGGGGGCGTCGGGCATGCTGGCCGGGCCCGAGGCGCCCGTGGGCGGGCACGTCGCCCACGGAACCCTGCAGGCACCGTCGACGTCGATCGCCGGGGGCACCGACGAGATCCAGCACAACATCATCGGTGAGCGGGTGCTCGGTCTGCCCCGGGAGCCCCAGGTCGATCGGGACGTGCCGTTCCGGGAGCTTCAGGTCGGCACGGTCAGGCGCGCACGCGGGGAGGGAGAGGCGCGATGAGAGAAGCGGCGTGGTGACCGGTTCGGCGACGGGCTCCCTCACCGAGCAGGACGGCTGGCTCGTCGGGCCGGTGCGGGTGCCCCACAACCGAGCCAGCGCCGAGGCGATGGCTCGGATCGGCAAGGAGCCGCGGCCCCACAACATCCACGACGACGCCACCGCCCAGGCACTCGGCTTCCGGGGCGGCACCGTCGCCGGGTCCGTGCACCTCGACCAGTTCCCGCCGGTCCTCCTGGCGGCGTTCTCGGGCGAGTGGTTCGAGAACGGGTCGCTCTCCCTCCAGTTCCGCAACGCCACCGTCGACGCCGAGCCGGTGACGGCCATGGTGGCCAAGCCGTATCCTGGAACCGACCAGGTCGACGCCCGCATGGTCCGGCAGGACGGCCTCCTCGTGGCCGAGGGCACGGCGTCGGTGGGACGTGGCGCCGGGCCGACCTACCTGACGGCCCTCGACCTCCGCCCCGTCGACCCGGCCACACTGCGCCTGCTGAAGGGGGTGAGCCCGGGTCGACCGCTCTCGTCGCGGACCTTCGTCGTCGACGCGACCGCCCAGCGGGAGCAGCTGGAGGCCAATCCGATCACGGAGCCGTTGGCGTGGTACACGGGCCCGTCGCCGTGGGGCCCACCCATCGTGAACCCGGCTGCGGTCGTCCAGCTCATCCGAAACGGACCCGGTGACTTCGGTCCGCACGTCGCCCACGCCGTCGGTCTGTTCGGGGCCATCGAGCTCCGCTACGTCGCCGGCCCCCTCCGTTGCGACACCACCTACTCGACCAGCGGCGAGGTGGTGGCCGTCGGCGCCAGCCCCAAGACCGAGTACGTGTGGTACGACAGCCGGGCCATCGACGAGCACGGCCAGGTGACGGTGACGATGCGCATGCAGCTGCGCTGGATGAAGGCGTCGTCACCGCTCTACCCGGGAGCCGGCTGACCCGTCTGGTTCCCGGCGCCGGAGGCTCGGGAGGCGGGGGCCGGCGCCTGCCGTCGCAAGGGGGCAGCGCCCACCACCGATCAGGACCGCCCACCACCGATCCGGACCCGGTGCCGCGTCATCCGGGCGCCTCCGGGCAGGGGGGAGCGTTGTAGCGTGGGAGTGTGGATGCTGCCGACGAGTGGATGCCGGGAGAGGAGCCCGCCTCCGCCGTCATCGGGGGCGATGCCGCCGTTCCTGCCGGATCTGTCGGGCGCGATGCCGAGGGCGAGCGAGCGCCGGTGAAGGAGCGCCTCTACGGAGGCATGACCGTTTCGGAGCGCCGGTCGGCGCGCCGGCAGCGGCTCCTCGATGCCGGCCTGGAGCACATCGCCACCCGGGGCTACGCCGGCACCACCATCGAGGCGATCTGCGTGGCGGCCGGGGTGACGGCGCGGCACTTCTACGAGGAGTTCGGATCGCGGGAGGACCTGCTCGCCGGAGTGTTCGACGAGACGGTCGCCGCCACCGTGGCGGAGATAGACACCACGCTGGACGCTTCGTCCCTCGATCCCGCCGAGCTCGAGGAACGGGTCCACTCCGGGCTCGACGCCCTGCTCCGAACGTTCCTCGGGGACCCACGGCGGGCCCGGGTCGTGTGCATCGAATCGGTGGGCGTGAGCCCGGCGATGGAGGCCCGACGCCGGGAGGTCCTCCGCGGCTTCGCCACCATCCTGGAACGGGAGGCCGGCCGATTGGTCTCCGAGGGGATTGCCCGGACCGGCGACGCCACGCTGACCAGCCGGGCGTTGGTGGGCGGCGTCAACGAGCTCATCGCCGACTGGATCCTGACGGCGCCGGAGCACCGGCCGTCGGTCGGCCAGCTGGTCGACGTGACCACCCAGCTCTTCATGGCGGTGATCACGTACCGGGGCTTACCGCCGGTGCGGACGACCCCGGCGCCTCAGGGCCAGCCGGCCTGACGCCAGACGCTCACGCCTCCGTCGCCTTCCTCCACAGGATGAGGGAGGGGCCGTGCCGGGAGCCCGAGGTCATCGGACCCGGATCACGTCCGTCCTGGCCACCTTGTCGTGCCAGCCCTGTCGGTGCGCGTCCCACAGCGGCGACAACCCGGCGGCGATGGTATAGAGGGAGGCGATCACCCCGATGACCGGGATCGACGACAGGAGGATCCCCGGGTCGAGCACGACGATCCGGATGGCGGCGCGTCGGGGGTCGATACGGCCACCGCTCGCGACGTCGCGCACCGCGATCCCGAGCGCCATCATGCCCACCGTCTGGCCCTTCTCGCTCCCGTTCAGGAAGCCGAAGTACGCGAGGTCGATGACGAGCGCGAGCACGCCGACGACCACGACGGCCCCGCTGCTGGCGCCGCCACCCAGGGCCGCGGTGGACGTCCCGACGAAGAGGTAGCCGAGCAACGTCGCCACGATGGCCAGGATCACGCTGTCGATCAGGATTGCCGCCAATCGCTGCCACCACGACGCCAGCGGGCGACCCAGCACGTCGACGGGGGTGGGCCGGCCAGGGCCGTAGGGGGTGCTCCCCGGTGGGGGCATCCCGTAGGGACCCGAGCCGTAGGGACCCGAGCCGTAGGGACCCGAGCCGTAGGGACCCGAGCCGTAGGGAGGGGGGAGCGGGGGAGACGGGGGTGGGTCGCTCTCCGGGTACGGGGGGAGTTCGTCGCTCATGGTCGTTCCGCCTGCCTCCTCGGCCCGCGGCTTGAACCGCGGGCGCTCGCGGGTCGGCAACGGCGACCTGCCGCTGGCCGCGGCCCCGACCGACGTGCCCGGCGCCGTCCCCGCCGAGATTCTGCCACGCGGCCGGGGAAGGGCGCGGCCAGCCCGCCGCCCGCCGCCGTGGTTCCCGCCCGCCCGCCGCCGTGGTGCCTGAGCCACCATCCCCGGGACGACGGGCTAGACATGGTGGCGTGACCCTGCCCATCGAGGACTATGCGATCATCGGCGACCTTCACACCGCGGCCGTTGTGGG
>JAKADK010000118.1 GCA_021820665.1 Actinomycetes bacterium
CTGCGCCGGGCTCGGCGCATCGTGGACGCCGGCGATCGCAGCGGGCGGGGTGCTCTTGGCGGCGACGGGTGTGATCGCCGCGGCGAACCTCTCGGCCCGGCCACTACGCCTGCTTGCCGCCGTCCGGACGGGTAGCGATCTTCCCGCTGCCGAGACCATCCAACGGCCCGAGCCCGTCGAGCGATCGAGACCAGCGAGCGGCGCGAGCCCGCCGAGCGACTGACGTGAGGTAATGCTGTCCGGTGCGGGCCGAGCCCGGCTCACCGGGCCGTGGAGCACGCCGCGTGGTTGGCGACGGGCGCCGTAGGCGCAACCTTCGGATCCAGCCGGGTCGCTCATCACCCGGGAGTAGAGGTTGACCACGTTGACAGGGATCTCGGGAGGAAGCCGGAGACGAGGACCGCGCCGCGCTCGGGGACTCCCCGTAAGGAGAAGCAGAAGAGGGCGTCGGGATCGGGCTGTCCGCGGCTGATCCGCGGCTGAAGGCCACGTCGTCGAGGTTGCGCGCGAGGCGATGCCCGATCCCCACTTTCATCGACCTCCATGCCCGGATGGTCGAGCTTCGGGGAGCCGTCGTCACCACCCTGTCCAATGACACGCCGACCTGCCCAATGCGCCGTTCGAGAGCACGAACACCGAGCTCCGCCTTCTCATCCGCATTGACGACGGGTTCCGGTCCACCGACAACCCGATCTCGCGCTGCCTGCTCGACCGGGGCCGCTACCGCCCCGCTACCACCGGGTCGCAAGGAGGCTACATGATCGGCCCACGGGTCACTCAGGAGAGCAGAGGACCAGCGGGGTACTCGCGTCCGGCCAGCTCGACCAGATCGGCTCGGGCGCCGCTCATGCGGCGGTCCTGCCAGAACGGCCGATCCGGACCCGCCAGGTCTCGGGGCCCGCCTCCAGGTAGTCCCAGCTGTAGTGGCCGGCGTGTTGCGCCTCGAACTGGTAGCGAAGGGGCTTGGGATCGTGATCGTTCACGAGGACGAACCCGGCCCCCTCGGCCAAGGCATCGAAGGTGGTGAAGATCACGTCATGGCGCTGGCCGTGCGGGAAGCGCCGCACGTCGAGCTCGGGCTCGGCTCCTACTGGTGTGGCGGTCTCTTCGTGGCCGGTCACAGCGCCCGCGGGACGGCCGATCCGCACCCGCCACACCGTCGGTCCCGACTCGAGCACCTCCCAGGTGAACCGACCGTCGTGCTCTGCTTCGAACTGGTAGCGAAGCGGCTTGGGGTCGTGGTCGTTCACCAAGACGAACGCCGTCCCCGGACCGAGAGCACCGTAGGTGGCGAAGATCTTCTCGTGGCGTTGCGCAGGGGCGAGCGCCCGCACATCGAGCATCGCCTCGCCGCCATCCGCCACCGATGCCCCGGTCGACCCCGGCCCTGCCGATAGCGTCACCGGCTCGGCGGTCAACCAGCGCACCAGACGGTGGAGCGCGGCGGTGACCCGCACGGCGAGCTCCGGCCGGGCGACCCGAACCGCCGCCCAGGCCTCGGCCGCCAGCCTGCAGGCGTCGTCGCCCTGCCCGACCTCGGCGAGCCGGTTGGCCGCGCCGAGCACGAGGCGGAGCAAGGTTGCCTCGGGGTCGGAGGTCGCCAGGTCCTCGGCCACCGAGGTCTCGTCCTGGGCGGCCTCGGTCAACCGATGCATCTGGACGAGCAGCCCGGCCAGGTCGACTCCCTCGTCAGCCGCCAGGAGAGGAAGGATCAGCTCGTTCTCCTTGTCAACATGGCTGGCGAAGAGCGCTTCGATCGCCTCGGCTTCGGCTTCGGCCGTGCTCGCGTCGCCGGCCGTCGCCAACCGCTCGGCCAGTGAAGCGAGCTTGCGGTGCTCGTCGACCATCCCGGAGACGGTCTCGGCGAGGTCGCCTTTGGCCCCGGCAGCCTGGTAGAGGGTGTGCTCCTCGGCCACGGCGTGGGGCAGGACCTCCTTCGCCAAGTACGCCACGAGCTCAGCCGCTACCGCTCCGTGGTGGTCTTGGCGCCCGATGGCGACACGGAGAGCACCACCACGCCGCGCCACGCCGTCGGCGAGCGCGGCGTGGTGGGCCAGCATCGCCTCCAGTGCGCCGGTGTTGGTGTTGGTGTTGGTGCCGGTGCCGGTCGTCGTCATGGTGCACTCCTCTTCGCTCGAATGGCTCTCTCGCGAGTGTATCTCCATTTTCTACTAGAAGAACAAGCCCCGGCACTTGGGCACTGAAAAGACAAGGGGAAGAGAGGGTGCTGAAAAGGCGACGACGGCGACGAGCGCTGCACTCCAGTAGTGGCGCTGGAGATCCTCTCGGTGTGGGTACGGATCCGCAACGGATCCGTACCCACGTCTGCCTGGCCGTGATCTCACGGGCCCCGCAGGTGCTAGCGAGCGCTACCCAGGTCGCCTTCCTCCGTGGCCCAGGTCGCCATCGCCCGTGCCGTCAGCCTCCGCTACGCGATCGTCGGCACCGGGTCACTGCTGGCCGCGTACGTGTTCAGGTCTCGTGGACCGAACCGGGCCGAGCGTCGGGGGGCGAAACGCCGGCCGGGAAAGCAGCCTGATCGGAGGCAAGCATCTCGCCCAGCTGGACGGTCCCGACGAGGTGGCCCCCCACGCGCTCGATCGGAGCTCCATCCGGGCTGCCGGGACGCTCGAAGCGGCAACCTGCACGATACCCATCGGTCTCGACCGCACCGCAATCGGGGCAGATGAGGTGCGCCCAGCACGCTGGATCCCCGCCGTCCACTCGTTCGGTTGCCTCAGGTTCCATCGGAGCCCTCTCTCCAGCCAACTGCTGTTCGCCACGAACAGGATCGAGACCACGGAGGGCCGGACACGCGACCCAGCGGGTCGGCATTGAGGCCCGTCAGCAGCCCATGCTAGTCAAAGCTAGAAAATCAACTCGCGAAGGACGCATGGCGATCCAGCTGGGCGACGCTGCCCCGCTTGCACGGACGAGACGACCGAGTGGAAGCCTCGGCCCGCACGAGTACCTCGGCGACAGCCGAGGCCTGGCGAGAGTTCGGGCTGTCCGCTCTCAATCCGCCGACTTCACGCCAGTAGGTACCACCGCTCCCGGCGTGCCCGCCCGACGCAAGGACGACTCCGGCAAGTGTGATGCCGAGCTCATCGGAGCGAGCGTCGACCCTATGGACTCCCACCGGCACCGGTTTGACGACATCGCCGAGACCCAGGGCACCCGGTCAACTATCTACTCGTCGGCAGCCGAGACCACACCGTCGCGAACTTCTCGAGGGTCGACCACCCCAGTGAGATCGTGACGGCCACGGTCCGCAAGGCTCCCGATCCTCGAAGACCTACCTGCACCTCACCCCACAGCCCGACAAGTAGCGGCATCGGCGCCAGGCCGCCGCCCACGGCCGGGCGCTCGCGGTTTCAGCCGCAGCTGTTCATCACGACCGAGGCCCCTCACCGAGCAGCACATCGAGCCGTTCGGCCAACAGGGACGCGGCGGCCTCACCGAGATCCCGGACCACCTGCGCCGCCGGGAGGGACCGACGAACGAGACCCACCGCTTGGCCGGCATAGATGTAGGCGGTGTCGAAGTCGTCGGCCCCTCGGGCTTCGGCGAGGCGCTGCCGTGCGTCAGCGTCGCCGACCAGCTCCGTCTCGCGCCCGTACCAGGCGTCGGTGAAGCGGTTGCGTAGGGCTCGGCCGGCGAAACCCTCAGGCCAGCCGATGCCTTGGGCGACGTCGAACACCCGGGTGAGGATCGTGTCGGTCTCACCTGCCGCCAGCACCTTTGCCCGCGCCGCAGGATTGGTGCGGGCTTCCGGGCAGGCAAGCAGGCAGGTCCCCACCCAGGCGCCCGCCGCCCCCGCGGCGAGCACCGCGGCGAGACCGCGTGCCGTCGCTATCCCCCCGGCGGCCACGACCGGGGGGTCGACCGCGTCGAGCACGATCTGGAGGAGCGGCAGCGTGCCCACTGTCCCCGTGTGGCCGCCGGCGTCGGTCCCCTGCGCCACGACGATGTCGACGCCCGCCTCTGCGGCAGCGATCGCCCCTGCTCTGTCCTGGACCTGGGAGGCCACCAGGATGCCGGCGTCGTGCAGCACCTCGACGTAGGGGCCAGGGGAGCCGAAGGAGACCGACACGAGCGTCGGTCGGGCGGCCACTGTCTCGTCGAGCAGCTCGGGACGGTCGCCGAGAGCCCACGCCATGAGGCCGATCCCGAAGGGAAGGTGACCGCCAGCGCTCGCGGCGGCCGCCTCACGGGCGATGAGCTCCGCAGGGTCCGCGCTCCCGACACCGACCATTCCGAGCCCGCCACCCTCGGTGACCGCCCGCGCCAGGGCTCCGTGGGCGACGCCTGCCATCGGCGCACCGAGGATCGGCAATGCCACGCCGAGACGCTCCGTCAGTGCCGTGCGCAATCTCATCTTTCAATCGTGCCAGGTCGCAGGCGTACCGACCCGGATCGAAGCAGGCGGCCGCCGGGCGCCATCACCCGAACCGGTCGGTGTGAGCCGCAGAAGCTCACGTTCGGGCGCCGGCCGCCGCGCCCCGGTGCCGGACGGTAAGGCGGCATCCGGCCCGATGCGGGTCCTTTGCCACCAGCCCCTCGACGTCGAGGCCGCCGAGTCCCTCGGTCAACCCGTCGACCAGGCCGAGGTGCAGTTGGCACACCGTGTCGGGATCCGACCCCGCCACATCGGCAAACGGGCACCGCCCCAGCACGAACTCGACCTTACGACCGCGGTCCACCCGCGTGGGCCTAAACCCCCGCCGTCCCATCTCGTCTTCGAGGAGCTCAACGCTGTCGCCGCTTCCGGCCAGCTCCGCGCCCCGGCGATGCCCCTCCTGGCGCCCGACCTGGCGCGGCTCGAGGTGCCGGCGCACCGCGTCGGAGAGCAGACCGGCCAACCAGGCATAGGCGCCCGGGGTGCCCCAACGCCCCGCCGTCTCGGGCGCGAGCCGATAGAGCAGACGCGGCCTCCCCGGTCGGGAGCGCTCCTCGACCTCTTCTACAACCAGTCCGGCGTCCTTCAACACCGCAAGGTGCTGACGAACCGCATTGTGGTTCAGCGCGACGAAATCGGTCAGCTCTGCCACCCCGACCGGGCCAGGAGCATCGGCGATATAGCGGAACAGGCGGTGACGGGTCGGGTCGCCGAGCGCCCGCGCCTCACGCTGCAACTCGTCGTCCACCAGCTGGCCCCTTCCCACAGTCGATCTTCTAGTGTACGCCGGAACAATAGTCGTCGTGACGTCCTCGATATCGTCTGATCCGCGCTCCTGGCACTGAAGGGCGCAAAAACCGAGCCTGCTCGACGCCCGGCAACAGCGGCCTGCTTCCGATCGAGCCACGCCAGATCTGCCTCGTCACGGCGACGGCGTTGCCGTTCCCGCTCGAACAACTCGTCGGTATTTGCCAGTGCCAGAGTGCACGGTCAGCCTGCCCAAATCAACGTTCGCCCGGACGAGCCGAGGTCCCGAGAAACTCCGTGACGAGGACGAACCTTCGGGATCGTGGCCCGAAGATCCGCTGCCTGGAGCGGCCTGGCGTTGGCCGGTCGACTGCCTCGTCGCCGTCCACCCGAGACGGCCGAGCCGCCGAGCGATCCCAGAAGAACATGAGAGGACGCGTTTTGGGTGCCCACCCTCTCGACTTCGGTGGGAGTCGCACCGTCGCCGCCCTCAGCTGCGGTACGCGTCGCGACGGTGGTCGATGTCGAGCACGTAGACGGTCCGTGTCTCATCGTCGATGCGGTAGCGAACCCGGTACTCGCCGCGGCGTGCCCGCCATTGCCCTTCGAAGGGTTTCCGCAGCGGTGCCCCCACTCGGCGGGGGTCCTCCGCGAGCGGGCCGAGGACGAACTCGATGCATGCCGCAGCGACTGCTTCGGGCAGGTCCTCAGCCAGGCGTCGCGCCGCGCTACGGGCCACGATGACCCGGTGGCTCACCGTGACTGCTGGTGATGGTGGCGGGAGAGGAGATCTCGGACTGCTCGCTCATCGAGCACCTCGCCCGTGGCGATATCCACTTCTGCTTTCCGCAGGCGGTCCTGGGCATCGGGATCGGCGAGGAGCTCAAGGGTGGCCTCGATCGATTCGAGGTCCTCGGCGGCGAGGAGAACCACGTACTCGCGCCCGTTCTTCGTGATCTGGACCCGCTCGTGCGTGGTCGCCACTTCTTCGGCAATCTCGGACAGCCGGGCCTTGACTTCGGACAGCGGCAGTACGGTCATCGACCAGAATCATAGTCTTCGTGGCGAAGCGAGCAAGCTGTCGGTAGCGAGCAAGCTGTCGGTGCCGAGAACACCATCCGTGGCCTGCGACCAGCGGTGGCTGGCCAGCTCGACTCCGTCACGCAGCCAAGCGGAGTGCCCGTCCGTGCCGAGAATGCCATCCGTAGCCTGCGACCAGAACCTTGACGGCTGGACTCGGGGGCGGCGAGCATCCGGCCGCGACCCTCTCGTTCCTCTACCGGGCGTTCTACCCGGTCCTCCAGCTCATCTGACGCATCTTCCGCCGTGACGCCGATCTCGCCGTCGAGGTCGTCGTGCTGTCCCACGAGGTGACGGTCCTGCGACGCCAGGTGCGCCGACCAGCGCTGGAGCCGGCGGACCGGGCGGTGTTGGCGGGACTCGCACGACTGCTCACCCGCCGACATCTCGGACGCTTCTTCGTCCAACCGGCGACCCTGCTGCGCTGGCACCGGGAACCTCGTCGCCAAGCGCTGGGGACCCACCCGCTGGGCCGACCCGGTCGACCGGCTATCCCGAACGGCGCCACGGCCGTGGTGCTTCGCTTGGCGGAAGAGAATCCCCAGTGGGGCTACCGCCGCATTGCGCACACGGCGAACTGGCCACCCTGGGAGTCGTCATCGC
>JAKADK010000119.1 GCA_021820665.1 Actinomycetes bacterium
CGTGTTGGGGGCTCCGTCCACGTCATCTCGGCGCAGCCCGGGACCCTTCGGGTGTCGTCCTGCCCTCTCGACGCTACCGGAGGGCCGCGCTGGCGGGGTGGCGGGGTGGCGGGGTGGCCGGCGCGCCGGTCGAGAGCACAGGGTCCGGGGAACGTGACCGGTGAGTCCCGTCGCCATGGGCGTTCACCCGGTCGGGCGGGTCCGGGTCTCACGGGCGAGGAGGACGAGCATCCACGCGGCCAGCAGTGCCTCGGAGGCCAGGTTGACCCAGGCTGCTCCCTCGGCGCGGAAGTGGGGGATGAGCGCGACGTTGAGAGCGACGTTCACCACCAGCCCCCCGGCCATGGCCGCGGCGAAGCTCCAACGCGCCAGCACGGCGGTGATGGGTGAACACGCGGCGACGACGGCCCCGGGCACTACCGAGATGAGGAGAACGACGAGGACCGGCCCGGTCGATCGGAAGCCCGCCCCGAAGAGCCCTCCGATCACCCGGTTGGCGAAGAGCCCGATCGCGAGGGCCGGGAGCACGGCGAGGCCGACGGCGAGCCCGGCCAGGAGCTCGATGCGCTTCCATCGTCGTCCGGAGGGAAGAGGGCTGACCTGGGCGATCGACAGCGCACCGAGGGCGGCCGGGGCGAGCAGGACCGCGTCGAGGATCTTGTCGGCGGCGGCGTAGTGCCCGGCAAGCACCGAACCCTGCATCTGGCCGAGAAGCCACGTGTCGACCCGTGCGTACACCACGGCCGCCGTCAAGGCGAACGCCAGGGGGGCTGTGTTCCGGATGCGAAACCGTCGATCGTTGCCGATCGGGTTGGCCGTGGACGTGGACGTGGACGTGGACCAGTGTCGACGAACGACGAGCGAGACGACAACCGCCGAGGCCAGATCGGCGGCGACGTAGACGCTGACGGCGGCGAAGAGACCACCGCCGTGGTGGAGCCACCACCACCCGACCACGAGCACACCCAAGCGCGACATCGCCTCGTTCGCCCCGTCGACGTGTGCTCGACCGATCGCCGTGAGTGCGGCGATCTCCGTGCTGTAGATCACGGTGCCGACGATGGAGCCGGTGAAGAGCAGCGGGACCAGCAGCGTGCTGTGTGACGATGCAACGCCGTAGAGCACGACGATGGCGGCGATCGCTGCCATGCTTTGGATCAGGCGGCGTCGGATGACGGAGAGCAGGAGCGGGCGGGCCAGCACGGAGGCCTCGGCCGTGGCGTGGGCGAGGGCGGTCTGTTGGCCAAGGTCGGAGAGGACTCCGCCCATCGAACCGACAGCCAGGAGAATGGCGAGGTTCCCGAACGTAGCCGGTGCGAGGGCGCGGGCCGCGACGACGAGCCAAGCTGCAGACAGGATGCCGGCAGCCCCGCGTCCGGTGGCGAGGGCAGTGAACTGGCGGGGCAGGCTGCGGTGCCGGGACCGCCCACGCCGTTGTTCCGGCTGTTCCGGAGGGGAGGGGAGTTCAGGCGGGAGCAACGAACCGGCCCTTACCCGATAGCCGCTGGGAGCGCCGTATCTGGTGGGCGCCACCGCGTCCTGGCTGCAGGGCTGTCACCGTCGCGCCGCTCCGGTGGGAAACTGGGAGCGAAGGCGGGTGGCCAGGGTGGGGGTGAGGTGCCGCACCTGGGCCTTTGTCCACCGCCAGACGGTCCTGGCCACGATCACCTCGAACGGCTGGAAACGATCGAGGAGGCAGCGGGGCGAGGTCTGGACAGCGGCACGCAGGAGTACCCCGTCCCCGTAGTCGGCTGCCAACGCGGCCAGAAGTGCTGCCCGTTGCGGTGCCGTCATCGAGCGGATCGGCGCACACCGCTCGGGTGGGGAGGCGAGAACCTCGGCCACCTGGCGAAGCCGGTGGTCGTACGTATGCCCGTCGGCAATGACTTGCCGGCCCGGCCCTCCGTCGGGATGCGACGTGGCGACACGCTCGACCACCCGGGCGATGGTCTCGACGTCGTCTGCGGGATCGTAGGTGACGTAGTCCGTGCCGGCGGTGCCGATCTCCGATTGGCCATTCCCGATCGCGGGCATCACGACGATCGCCCCGCAGGCCAGGGCCTCGAAGAACCGCATGTTGAGATCGCCCCGAATCGTCGGATTGACGACCACGGCGCTTCCCGCGTAGATCCGCGCCATCGCTTCGACATCCCACCTTCGACGCCAGTCGTTGGTCGTGACCCGGTGGGACACCGCTTCCATGAGCGCGCGCCGGGGCGTCCCCGGCCAGAGGTTGCCGACGAAAGCGGCCTGATAGACCGCCCGCCGGGGTACTTCGAGGAACCGGGCCGGTGCCGCGAGGGGCAGCCACTGGACGTTCGGGTGGACGCGCGACAGCGGATCGACGAAGTCGCGTTGGGCGACGAAGACGACGTCGAACAGCGCCGCCTGACGGATCGACTGGTCGAGGTGGAGGTGGACGTCGATGAGGAAGCCGGCGGTGACCATCGGGGCGCGATGGGCGTCGATCGGCAGCGAGGTGACGCTCGACTCCACCCAGAGGTAGGCGCGCTCGTCACGGCCGCCGAGATGGAGGTGGGAGCGGTGGGGCGATTCGAGCGCGTTGCCGATGGCGAGCCGCCTGGCCGCCTCGGCAAGGTGGCTGCCGGTGGTGCCCGGGTGGTGCCCGTAGTGGACGAGGAGGTCTCCGGCCAAGGCGCCGCGCCGCCCGCGCTCAGAGCCGAGCAAGCCCCGTGCCCGACCAGTGTCCGAAGGAGGTGGCATCGAATTTGTCGAGCTCGAGCCGTCCCCAGAACGTCACCATGTTGGCCACCCGGATGTCGTCGTAGACGAGCACCTTTCCGGTTCCCCGAAATGTGTGGCAGAGGAGCTCGGTGAAGCTTCGTTCGAAGGTTCGGTCCTTGGGACCGTCGATGAAGATCAGCGCGGCGCTATCGAGAGTGTCGACTTGGCTCCGAAAGAACAGCTCAGTGCTCAGGTCGCCGATGCGTTGTTCCACGTGCCCTCCGGAGATGTCGTCGTGCCGGATGACGGCGTCGGGAACTGTGTCCCAGGGGACGACGTCGTAGGTGACGACGTCGTCCGCTCCTTCCAGCAGCGCCAGCGTGCCCATCCCGGTGAACGTTCCTACCTCGACGACGACGCCACCCCCGAGCTGACGGGCAAGCGCAGGGAGCAGCCGGTAGTGCTCGCCCGGCCATGTTGCCGCCCACCCCCGCTGCTGATCGGTGCGGCAGCGGCCTTCGAGCTCGCTCGACGCGAGCTCGAAGGCGTCAATGGATGCGTCGATGACGAGACGGGCCAGTGTGCCATCGGAGTCGAGCGAGCCGACGGGCCCCGCGGGGTACACGGCCGACGGCTGCATCCCCTCCACGCCGGTCCACCAGCTCAAGGCACGACTAGCCAGCGCCTGCCACGGGAAGGCCGTCCTCGTCACCGCCACACCCTAACCTCGGCGCTCGGCGGGCTCGGGGACGCCTTCTTCTGGCGCCGAACCGGTGGGTTCCTGGTGCCGACGCCTGCGTGCGACCAGACTGCAGCGGTGAGCCGCATCGGGATCGTCCATGCCGTCGCCCGCGAAGGTGGTACCAGCGTCCGGGTGGCGTGGTGGCACGCGGTCCTCTCGATGGCCGGCTACGAGACGCGGGACCTTCCCGCTCTGGCTCCGGGCCGGTCGGTACGCGCCCGGGGCGGAGATCATCTCGGCGCGGTGATCCGTGGCGCCGCCGTGCCCGAGACGTTGGCGTGGTCTGGGAGGCGTGTGGCCGCGCTCGTCTCCGATGCCGGCGTCGACGCCGTGGTGGTGGTGACGCTCCGCTCCTTCGACGCCCGCCACCTCCCGGCCGACATGCCGATCCTGGTGGACCTCGTCGACCGGCTGAGCGAGAGCTACCGGCAGCGGGCCGCGGTCGATCGCCGCCTTGTTCGTCGTGCCGGATGGAAGCTCCTGGGCTACAGCCATGCCCGCACGGAATCGTGGGTCCGTGGCGAGCGGCGCTGGCCGACGGTGGCCGCCGGTCGTGCCGACGCCGCGCTCCTCGGCGCGGCGTGGTTGCCGATGACCATCGGAGATGCGTGCTTCGACGACGAGCACGACGAGCACGACGGTGACGATCGATCGGGTATGCGGTGGGACGTGCTGTTCACCGGCACGTTGGACTACCCGCCGAACGTGGCTGCCGTGCGGGCACTCGCGCAGGAGATCATGCCGGTTGTGCGGGAGGCTCGTCCGGGTGCCACCTTGTGCGTGGCCGGGCGCCGCCCGACTCCCGAGGTCCGCCATCTCGTGGACTCCATCGGTGCGGACCTGGTCGAGGGGTTCGACGACTATCGCGAGCTGGCCGTGAGCGCCCGCGTCGCCGTCGCACCGCTGGTCCACGCCACCGGGTTCCAGATCAAGGTCCTCGATGCGGTTCGGACCCGACGCCCCCAGGTGGTGACGCCGGTCGTCGCATCGGGGTTCGATCCGGAGCTCCCGATGCGGGTGGCGCCGGTAGGGCCGTCGTTCGCCGAAGAGATCGTCCGTCTGCTCGATGATCCGTCCGACGCTGCCTCCCTCGCGTCAGCAGCCTGGGAGCACGCCCGGGTCTGCTACTCGACCGAGCACTGGGTGGGTGAGGTTCGCCGTCGCCTCGACGAGACGCTCGCCCACCGTCCTCGATGAACGACGGTGTCAGGAGGCGGTGCGTGGCCGAACAACGGCGGGAGCGTCATTGGATGCCGTGTGGCCAAGCCCATCAGGGTCGGCTAGCGCGGAAGAACCGACCATGACGGCGCGCCATATGGCTACAATTGAGGAAATGGTGGCGCCCAAGGAGGCAGCCGTGAGGGTCGGGGTGCGTGAGTTGCGGAACAACCTGAGCCGTTACCTGGAACGGGTCCGTTCTGGCGACGAGGTAGTGGTGACCGACTACGGCCACGAGATTGCGAGGCTCGTGCCACTGCCGAGCTGTGGGCGAAAGCCCAGTACGCTCGATCGGTTGATCGCGGAAGGTGCCGTGACGCCACCCCTGAAGGTGAAGCGCCCTCAGCCGGCTCGTGGCATCCCCGTCTCCGAGGCCGTGAGCCCGCTCGTGTCTGAGCAGCGCCGGTGAGGACCGCCTATTTCGATACGTCGGCGATCGTTCCCTTGATCGTCGAGGAGGCGGGATCGGATGCGGCCAGACGTTTGTGGCACGACGCGGAGCGCGTTGCGAGTGCGAGGGTCGTCTACGCCGAGGGTCACGCGGCGTTGGCGGCGGCGGCTCGCCTCGGTCGGCTGCCAGCCGACCGCCTGCGCGCTGCCATCGACCGACTGATCGACCATTACGAGGAGCTCCACCTTGTCGAAATCTCGGACCGGTTGGTGCGACGTGCCGGCGCGCTGGCCGAGGAGCACTTGTTGCGCGGCTACGACTCGATCCACCTGGCCGCGGCCGAGCTGTTCCGGGACGACGGGGCGTTCGTGTTCGTGGCCGGCGACGGGGAGCTCTGTGCAGCGGCGGAACGAGTTGGCTTGGATGTGGAGCACACGGCGGTGAGCCCGGGTCCGACCTCGGGGTCGAGTAGTGGCACGTAGTGGACCCGGCCCGGCACTCCTCGATCGGTGAACCGCTCCAGCTTCGTCACTGATCGATGAACGCCTCGGCACTTGTCGTACAAGTCGTCGTTGGAACCTGAAGACGGCGATGTCGGCTTCTCCGACGCCGTCTTGACCGCCCTGCCCGGCAACGTGCCCATGTCGGTTACTGCGACCGGCCCGCCCCGGCACGGAGCCGTCTGGGCCTGGTGACCAGGCGCTCGACCACCTCTCCCGTCCGCTCCGGGTGGCGGGCAACCATCGGCACGATCTGGATGGCAGCGGCGGCCCGGGCGAGCGCCCACTGGCCGGATGACCACCAGCGTGCCGCGTAGTGGAGGGCCCCTTCCCACCACACCAGCTCGTGGTCCCACCAGCCGGATGACGACGACCCGGCGGCGTGCGTGGCCCAGGGGATCGGCAGCGTGACGAGCCGCCACCGGTCGCGGCGGAGCCGCCGGCAGAGATCCAGGTCCTCTCCGTAGAGAAAGTAGCCCTGGTCGAACCCGCCGACGGCGTCGAATGCTCCTCGGCGGACGAGGAGCGCGGTGGCTCCGAGCGCCTCGACGTCGGTGGCTCCCGGCGGCACGCGCACCACGTGGTCGGCGAGGGCCGCGAAGCCGGGCACGTGCGTCACGGCCCGCCGGACGAGCGGCAGGCGAAGGAGGTGGCGCGCGTGCAGGGCCCGTCCGAAGAGGTGGACCGGCCCGAGCGGTGTTCCCGCCGAGCGTTCGGGCTGCCCGCTCCGGCGGTCGGTGACGATCCCCTGCACGGCGGCGACGTCGGGCGAGGCGTCGAGCACCGCCACGCCGGCGGCGATCCCCGCTGGTTCGACGACGGCGTCGGGGTTCACGAGCAGCACGTAGCGAGAGCTCGTGAGGCCCACGCCCCGGTTCTGCCCGGCTCCGAAGCCGGGGTTCGCGGGATCCTCCACGACGACCGCTCCGAGGTCGCCGGCGATGATGCCGCTCCGGTCGGAGCCGTGGTCCACCACCACGATCCGCCCGGGGCGGGGCAGGCGCGCCAGGGCGCCCAGGCACGCGGCGATGTCGGCCTCGTTCTGGTACGTGACGACGACGGCGTCGACCGGCGCAGGCTCCGGGACCGCCCCGGGCGGCACGGTCGCCCTCGGACCCGGCTCAGACGGGACTGTCGGCCTCGGGCCGGACGAGCGGCGATCCGAGCGCAGCCACCGCCGCCTCTCGGGCCGAGCGGGCGATGCCTGGACCGTCCAGCCCGAAACGGGCCAGGATGCGGTCGG
>JAKADK010000120.1 GCA_021820665.1 Actinomycetes bacterium
CCGCTGGTGCGAGCTCCACTGTCAAGGTGTCGGTCGACAGTGGTTCGGGAGCGGTGATGGCTGACTCCTCTGTCTCTGGCTCTGTCCCTGTCCCTGTCCCTGTCCCTGTCCCTGTCCCTGTCCCTGTCCCTGCGGCGACAGGTACGGCCGGGGCCACGGCCTCGTGTGGCGGTCCGGTCGATGCCGTCTCGGGCGTTGCCACCCTTATCTGCCTTGCCACCCTTACCTGCCTCACCTGCTCGATCAACGAGGCGGGGAGTGGCTATTCCCTGAGTGCCTCGGCCGCCGGGTTCGTCTCGGCCCCGACCTCCTCCATCGACGTGACTGCCACCGTGGCTGGCGCTCCGAGGGGGCTCACGGCCACCCCCGGGAATGGTCAGGTATTCCTGCCCCGGACCGCTCCACGTTCCGATGGTGGCAGCGCCGCCACCGGGTACGACATCGACGAGGGCACCAGCTCTGGTAGGGAGTCTTCGACCCCGGTCAACCCCGTGGCCGACACGCAGATCTCCTACACGGCGACGGGGCTGACGAATGGCACCGCCTCCCGCCTCCTGCTTCACGGTGAAGGCGGTCAACGCCTTGGCTGACTCGGTGGCTTCCAACGAAGCGAGCGCCACGCCGGTCCCCACACCAGTAGCTGGCTGCTGGGAGGTGGCCGCAGACGGCGGCATCTTCACCTTCGGTGACGCCAGCTTTTACGGCTCCATGGGCGCTACGCCGCGCAGCAAGCACGTCGTCGGCATCACCGTGGAATGAGCCCGTCGGGACCGGCCGGAGGGGCTGCAACCGGACCCGAAGACCGCAGACGGCGACGGGTCCTCTGGTCGATGCCGACTGGGCTCTATCTGGTCGGGTCGCGCGCCGGAGACAAGGCCAACCTCATGACCGCCAACTGGGTGATGCAGGTGGCCACCGCTCCGCCGCTGGTGGCGGTGAGCGTCGAGGCCGGCGCGGTGACCCGCCGTCTCGTGGCGGAAAGCGGAGCGTTCTCGGTCACGATCCTCGACCGCGGCCAGCGCGGCGTGGTCCGGTCGTTCGTGAAGCCGGTCGGCGATGTGGAGAGGGACGCCACCGGTTCGATCGTGGCGATGGCCGGGATCCCGGTCGCGGAGGTGGGTGCAGGCCTGCCCGTCGGCTCCGGGGGGATTGGATGGCTGGCATGCACGGTCCGCCGCGAGGTCGAGCTGGGTAGTCACGTCCTCTTCGTCGGCGAGGTGACCGCCGTCGGGGAGGGCGGTGATGACGGGGACGGGACCGGTGAGCCACGGGCGCCGCTGCGGATGGAGGACACCCGGATGCACTACGGCGGGTGACGCTCCGGGCGCCCGAGACCGGAGCCCTGGGCCCGCATCGAGGTGCGGTGCGCCGTCTACAGGAACCAGCGCAGCACCCGTTCCTTCTTGGCGTCGAAGGGTGGGTAGATCACGGAGAGGTCGGGGTGGGCGTGGCGCCGCAGGACCGACTTGTGGTGGCTCAGCTCGTCGAACCCCGCACGCCCGTGGTAGGCGCCCACCCCGCTCGGGCCCACGCCACCGAAGGGAAGCTCGGGCACCAGGTAGTGCATGGCAATGTGGTTCACACACACGCCCCCTGACGTCGTGGTCTCCATCACCTGGCGCTCGATCGCCCCCGACGAGGTGAACACGTAGAGGGCCAGGGGCTTTGGCCGGGCGTTCACAAAGTTCACCGCCTCGTCGATCGAGCCGACGGAGAGGACGGGGAGGATCGGTCCGAAGATCTCATCGGTCATGAGAGGCGCGTGGGGATCGGGGCCGACCACGACCGTGGGCTCCAGCCAGCGCTGGTCCCGGTCGACCGCCCCGCCGGTGACGATGGTGCCACCGCAGCCGTCGAGGAGGCCGGCGAGCCGGGAGAGATGGCGGTCGTTGACGATCCGGGTGCGGGTGGCCCTCAGGTCATCGCCCTGGAGCTGCGCGATGGCGCCGACGAGGTGCTCGACGAGTCGGTCGGCGACGGACCGCTCGGCCAGGACGTAGTCGGGTGCGATGCAGGTCTGCCCGGCGTTCAGCAGCTTTCCCCAGGCGATCCGCCGGGCGGCGACTTCGAGGTCAGCGTCGGCGGCCACCAGGACGGGGCTCTTTCCTCCGAGCTCGAGGGTCACCGAGGCCAGGTGGTCGGCGGCGGCCCGCATGACCTGCTTTCCCACGGTCGTGCTCCCGGTGAAGAAGATGTGGTCGAAGGGGAGGCCGAGCAGGGCGGTGGCGGTGTCGACCGCTCCTTCGACGACGGTGAACGCCTGTGGGTCTACGTACCTCGGCACCAGCTCGGCAAGGGCGGCCGACGTGGCCGGAGTGTGCTCGGAGGGCTTGAGCACGGCGGTGTTCCCGGCGGCGATAGCGGCCACCAGGGGGGAGAGCGCCAGGTTCACCGGGTAGTTCCAGGGGGAGATGATAAGCACGGTCCCGAGCGGTTCGGGCACCGACCATGCCCGAGCCGGGACGTTCGCCTTGCCTGCCCACACGCGCCGGGGGCGGGCCCACCGGTCGAGCCGGCGGCGGGCGTGGGCCGCCTCGGAGATCACCGGGACGAGGTCGGCCAGCCACGCCTCCACGCCCGGTTTTCCGAAGTCCTCGGCCATGGCCCGCACGAGCCGCGTCTCCTCTTCGACGACCAGGCGCTCGATGCCCTTCAACTGGGCTTTCCGCCACGACAGGGGACGCGTCCGACCACTGGTGAACGTCCGGCGCACGGTGTCGAACGCCTCTGTCACCGGGGAGGGTGCCTCCGGAGCACCGGCGGACCCCGCACCGGCGGAGCTCCCACCGGTGTCGGCCCTGCCTCCGGCGGCCGCCCCTGCCGTCGTGGCGGTGTCCGCGGCAGTCGTGTGAGCAGTCGTGTGAGCAGTGGTGTGAGCAGTGGTGTCGGTCATCTGGTCCCCTCCCGAACAGGACGCCGGCGGGGGACCGGCGTGTCGCACCGGGTTGCCTGACGACGCCAAGACTGTCCGGATTGTCGTCCGCCGAAGCGCGCCGGTCAACCCGGCCGGTGGGCGACGGCGGGTCACGTCCCCCGGTTCGCCGTCCGCCGCTCCGTCGCCCGCTACTCCTGTGGCTTCGGGCGGAGATCGACCCGGAGAGTCAGGATCCCATCCTCCAGGCTGGCCTCGGCGTCGGCCAGCATGGCGAAGTCCATGAAGTCGGCGCGGGCTTGCTCCACGAAGCGCTGCCGGTCGGGGCCCTCGACGGGAGGGAGTCCCCGGGCCCGCACCGCCTCGGCCCGGAGGCGGAACCGCTCGATCATGGCGTCTGGGTCGAAGACGTCTGCCATGCTCGGAGCGTAGCGCCGGGAACGCGCCCCGCCGCCACGGTGTGGGCACTACACTGACGGCCAACGGTGTACGGCGGATGCCCTGGTGCGTTCGGTGCCGGTTGGCCGCCTCCGGTGGGGGCAAGGAGTGTTTTCGTGAAGAAGGGACGCCATCGCCGATTCGAGGAAGCCCGCAGCCTGAAGCGGTCGGTCGTGACCGCCCACCGGCGGTGCCCCGAGTGCGGCGCAGAACCCGATGACGAGCACGCATCCTGGTGTCTCGCGCCCGAGGACGAGTTCAACGAGATCCTCGGGACGATGCCGACGTCGACGGCGCGCGCCGAGGACGATCCGCTGGCGGAGTGACGGCTGCGGCGCGCCCGACGCGTGGGCTGCCGGCGGTCGCAGGCGGTTGCGGCCTCTGGTAGCGGGTCACTGCCGGGTGCACGCCGCCGCCCCGCCCGGGGGAGCACGCCGCCCGGTTCAGGCCCGAGCCCTGACCGTCGGGTGGGGGAGTGGCACGACCGGGGTGACCGCCGAGTCGTCGCCGTCGGCCGCACCGCCACTCCAACGCTTGGTTCGGAGGTAGGCGACCAGCCGCCTGTAGACGGGTTTGCCGGCCATGGCGACGAGTTCGCGGGCCATCTCCTCGTAGACGGGCCGATCGCCGGTGAACGCCTCGGGCGCCTCGGTGCACCACCAATGGAACTCGTCGCCACCCGCTCCCCAGTGTCGACGGTCCCACTGCCGGACGGTGGAGGTGACGTGCCCATCCGGTGCGGTCTCGTCCTCCCGCCGCAGGGGAAGCTGCCAGCACACCTCGGGCTTCCACTGCACCGGGCTCTGACCGGCCTCGAGCGCGGCCCGGTGCAGCGCGCACCCGGCGCCCCCGGGGAAGCCGGGCCGGTTGAGGAAGATGCAGGCGCCGTCCGCCATCCGGGTCCCCAGGTCACCGTCGGGCAGCCTCTTCACGGTGCCCTTCCTCCCCCGGTGGCGGAACTGCCACTGGAGGTCGGTCAGCCGTGCCGCCGCCGCCTCGACGGCGAGGGCATCCTGCACGCCGGTGAAGTGGGCGCCATAGGAGCAGCACCCCTGTTCGAGCTCGGGGGCGGGTCCGGTGAGGACACCCTGGCAGCCCTGCCCGTAGATGCACCGCCAGCGACTGGTGAGGAAGGTGACGTCGAACATCCAGGTCCGGTCCTCGGAGGGATCGGCGAAGCTGACCCACTCGTGGGCGTCGCCGGGAACAGGGAGGCGGGGCTCGGGCACGTCACCATGATGGCAGGGAAGGAGTCCACCCAGGCGAGCCGAGAGCCGGGGCGGTTCCCCGTCAGCCCGCCGGCGCCAGCGTGGCGACGGCGTCGATGACGAGCTCGACCATGTCGCCGACCACGATCCCGCCGGTGTCGATAGCGGCGTTCCACTGCAGGCCGAACTCCCGCCGGTTCACGGTGGCCCCGGCGGCGAAACGGGCGACGGTCGGCGTCGTGCCACCGTCACGCTCGGAGAGCCGCTCGGCCGCCACGGTGAGCCGCACGTCGCGCCGGACGTCCCGGATGGTGAGCTTGGCGTCGAGCGTGTAGCGCCGGCCCGACGGTCGGAGCCCGGACCCAGTGAGGGTGATCTCGGGCCATCGCTTGGCGTCGAAGAAGTCAGGGGACCGGAGGTGGTCGTCGCGAGCGGGGTCCCCGGTCACGAGAGATCCCACCGTCGCCGATCCCGTGACCGCCGAGTCGAGGATCCGGTCGCCGACGACGATCTCCGCGGCGACGTGGGCGAAGCGCCCGTGGACCCGCGCCACGAGGAGGTGCCGGGCCACGAACCCCACCGACGAACGGGCGGGGTCCACGACCCACCGCCCCGGGCAGGGGAGGTCGTCGTCAAGATCGTCAGCGGCGAGGGATCCGCCCGGGTCTCTGGAGGCGGCGCTGTGGTCGGGCAGGGGGGGGAGCACTGGCCGGACATGGTGACGGATCCTGCCTCTGGCGGTCAAGCTGGCGGCACCGGGGGCCCACGGGCACGGTCGTGCACGGCGAGAACTACTGGAAGTGTTCGGATAGGTGCGGAACGTGTCGGAATCAGCCCCATCTGGTCGACGGCCGGGCCCCAGGCGAGCCGAGAGCCGGGGTGTGCTGTCACGGCCTCCCCGCAGGGCATGGCGTCGTCGCGGGTGTCACGCGTGATCGTCTGAGTGCGTGACGCGCCCCTGCCCGAAGGGGGCCGGCTCGTCTACTACGTTGCGGGGAGTGGACCTCCTACTCAGTGGCGGTGTTGCGCTGGCCGGTCTGGTGGCCGGGGCCGTGCTCGACCCGGTCGGCCAGCACCTGGCCGACGACAGCGCCGCCCGCGATGCCGACACCGCCCGCGACGACAGCGCCGCCCGCGATGCCGACACCGCCCCGTCTGAGCGGAGTTCGGAGACGATCCCGCCGCGGTTCGCGGCCATGCCCGGGGCTCCACTCACTGCAGGAGTACCGGCACCGGCACCGGCACCATCGGCGGGCGTCGGACGCCCGTTCCTGCCCGTCGGCCCCAGCCGGTGGCGCACGATCGGTGCCGCCGCGGCGACCGGAGTCCTGTGCGGTGCCGTGGCCCTGCGGTTCGGCGCGCAGGGCGCCACGCTTCCCTTGTGCATCGCCGTCACGCTCCTCGTGGCCCTGTCGGTGACCGATCTGACGCACCGGCTGGTTCCCCGACGCCTGCTCTACCCCGGCGCCGCCGTCATGGTGGCCGGGTTCGGCGGTGTGGCGGCGGCGAACGGATCGGCCCACGCCCTTGGCGACGCGGCGATCGGTGGCGCCGTCGCCTTCGCCGTGTTCTTCGCCGTGTGGTGGTTCGTGCCCCGTGGGATGGGCTTCGGCGACGTCCGGCTGGCCGGGGTGATCGGGGTGGCGACCGGTTGGCTCGGCCTGCTCCACGCCTACCTGGCGTTCCTGGTCGGGTTCGGCACCGGGCTCGTCTTCGGTCTGGTGTCGATCCTGGCGCTCCGCACCGGCCGGCGGTCGAGGATCCCGTTCGCCCCGTCGTTGGCGGTCGGGGCGGTGATGGCCATCCTGTTCGGGAACCCGCTCGTCCATCTGGTTTTCCACCAGGCGCCCTGAGCCTCGGCGGCTGGGAGATCTGGGCAGCGGCTGCGGTGAACTACGCCGTCTTCATGGACGCGGTCTCCGGAGGCTTCCGGTCCTCTGCCGCTGATGTCCACGCAAGGTACTCACGCCACCTCCCGAACGGTGGTGCAGCCCGTCTCTCGATTCCCGTTGCCATGCCGTCCCTGATGGTTCAGGCTCTACCCCAAACGAGTCCTACGTGGTTACCCCGCAAGGCTGATACCGGCGTTCCACAACGGAAGCGAGCGTGACCCACCGCTCAGACCCTGATATTGCATCCGCGCTGGTCAGCGGGGTGTGATTGACGCGGAAAGTGCTCCTTTACCTGGGAGAATGTGAGTTGCAACACAACATTCACGCCCAAGCGAAGGAGCACCTACCAAGTGAAGAC
>JAKADK010000035.1 GCA_021820665.1 Actinomycetes bacterium
CCCGCGGCGAGGAAGTAAGGACGGCAGGTCGCGTTGCCCTCCTCGGGATCGGTACCGCCGTCGCTGCGGCGACGCTGGTGGCGTGCCGGACCAGTACCCGGGTACCTTCGATCGGACGCCCCCCCGCCTCGCTCACCGCGGCGCAGGCCGTGTCTGTGTCGAGCGACGTACTGGCCGGCTCGGTGCGTGGCGGGAGGTTCATCCACCCGATCGTCGTTGGCGGTCTTCGGGTGACGGCCATTGCCGGGCGCCTTCGGGGTGCGCCGCTCGGCCTGGATTGGGCAGAGGCGAAGGAGTACGTCGCCCTCACCGGAGGTCTGGCCGACGGAGCACCGGCGTCTGGCCAGCAGATCGTTGGCTACGGTCGCGTGACGCTGACTGGCGTCACCACCCCTGCCGGGACGCCGGTGCTTCACGACCGACCGGCCTGGGTTGGCGTCTCTCTGGGACGTTCGACGCCGGTCGCGAACGGTTGTCCTGCAGAGCGAACGTCTTTGCAGTCGGCGAGCCATCTGCCAGCCGGCCCGGATACGAAGACCGTTCATCCCATCGACAGTGTGGTCGTCTTCTATGGGATGGGTGGCCGGGGCGCGGTGCTCTACCGGACCGGAGGATCCAAACCCTGCGGGGGAACCGCCGGGCCGAACGCCACCATCGCGGACGCGGAGGTGCCCGTGCCGTGGGCGCCGATCGGGCCTCCCGGCCTTGTCACGCCGATCAGCTACCAGGCACCTGCGTGCGCCCGATTGTTCAGCGTGGCCGCCAGCGGCAACGTCCGTGTCGGGATCTTCAGTGTGGCCGTGACTGTTGCGTTCCCGTTCGATCGCACCGGCTGTGGAACCGTGAAGCGGTTTGTCACGGCCGTCACCGTCTTCCCGCCCCATCCTGGCCCCGGCGCACCACCTCCCCCGAGCCGCGTGGAGCTGCAACCGGTCCTGATGGCGACATCGATACCGCGGGACCTGGTCGGTCCCATCGCCGGCTAGTCGGACCAACGTGGCACCGCGGACGCTTGACGAGGTCCCCGGCCCCGGGGGCGAGCGCGGCCAGCCGTACCCCGATCAGTCTGTGCGCCGGCATGACCGTTGCAGGCTGCTCGACGAACCGCGGCTGAGCGCACGGGCTCCCAGCCAGAGGCTGCCGCGAGCGGATCCCAGCCGGAAGGGCTGGCGACCATACTCGGTCATGGCTGCGTTCGGGTGCCGGCGGTGACGACGGACTGGATCTGGGCGACGCGTAGCCACGTGGACGCCGAGGTGGTGAGGTCGGGCAGGGTGCCGGTCGTGCCATCCGCCGACCACGTCACCGACCAGACGACGGTGGCGGTGACCCGGTAGGCGGCGTCGTTCGGGTTCCCGTCGGGGCTGGCCTGACCGAGAGACGTCTCGGCGTAGGTGTACGAGCACGACGGCGTCTGGTCGGCGACGGGCACTGCGGGGTTGTAGGCGGTGCCCGGCCCGTTGCAGTCGACCACGGCCCCGTTCCCCATGGTCCACGCGACCTCGACGGGCGTGGCGGTGGCGGACGCCGAGGAGCACCCGGACACCGCGCACGCCGAAGCGGCGGTGGTGAAGGGATGCCACATGACCGGGTCGACCCATAGCCATTCGGGAAGGTTCACGTAGCCGGTCGCGGAGGGGTTCATGCCGAGGATGGGCGACGGGAGGCGGAGGAGGCTGGCGGCGGCTGCTCCGGCCGAGCCGGGTACCGGCGGCACGGCGGCAGCCGGCGGGGGCGAGTTGGCGGCCGGGGGACTGAGCCACAGCACCGTCTCCGAGAAGTGCGCATAATTCGGCCCGCTGCACTGCCGAAAGTACCAGGCGCCGTCCGGATTGCTGCCCGGGGGGGGCGGGGCATAGATCTGCGTGGCGCGGACATCCCGGCACACGATCGAGCTGGTGGTCGAGGTGGCCGGACGTTCCGCTGTGGGTGAGCGCCCGGCAGCGGGCTGTGCGTGGTGCACAGGCGCCCGATCGTGGCCGCCCGGGGCCCCGGGTAACCCGGGCAACCCGGGCAGACTGGTCCCACAGGCGATGATGGCGGCTGCGGCCGAGTCCCCACAACCACCATTGCCAACTCCTGTCGTCGCGCCAGCGGTGCCAGCTACTGCCAACATGGCGACTGCGACAAGCCCGGTAACTAAGGCGCAATGAGCGCCATTGCGGGTCAGCACTTTGGACCCACGTGCGTCTCGAAAGTTGCCACTTTCCACGAGCCTTCCGAGTTGGTCAGGTTCCACCTTCCTGAATACGATCCAGCGCCGCCGCCGTCCAGAGCCGGGGGTCCGGGCGCACCGGACTCGGTCGTGGTTCCGGTGTCGAACACGCAGCTCTCGACGGTGGCCGTCGTCGCCGTGAGGGCGACGACCTTCGGGTGGCCGAGGTTGAAGGAGACGGGACCCCGCAGCATGTTCATCTTCAACGCGACGAGGAAGCTCGTCACCGTGGCGAGCGCCGCTCCGGTGAAGTAGGTGCCGAGGTCGGGGAACAGTGAGGCGCTGGCCTCACCGGCCTGGATGTCGGCGCGTAGCGGTGCCGCCGGCTCGTCGTTGTACCGATAGACGGTGCGCTCAGCCGCCACCCAGGCACGCAACACGTTCCGGCGCTCGACCGTGCTTCCTGCGTCGCCCCGTGCCGGTCGCGTCGCCCGCGACGTCGGGGAACCGGCCGCCGAGCGACGACCAGACGGGGCGGACCTCGCAACGCCCGGGCCGCCGCACGAGCAGCACAGCGCCCCGACGAGCACGATGCCGGCGAGCATCCCACGGCGCACCCGGCGCCGGTCGCCGGGAGCCTGGCTCGCCAGGGGCGTGTCGAACGTCCGCTCCCGGGCTTGTCTCGCGCCGCTCCCGCGATCCCTCTGTCGCGTCGAGCGGACGCCATCCGTCCGCCATACCGAAGCCATGGCCGCCTCCGCTGCATGCCTCCCGCCGTCGGCACCCGCGTGCCCGGCACCCGTCTTCGCAGGGGCTCGTCCGCCCCGATCGTTCCTCCCACCCAGCCCCGGTTGCCGACCGGGCCCGGAACAGCCCCCGCCCGGCGGCAACCCTACCAGCGCGCCGCTCATGTGGATAGGGGCTATCGCTTCTGCGGAGAGGGTGGGTAGGAATGAGGCGTCTCCGCATCCGGGGAGGCGGGCGCCTCTCCGCCACAGCATCCCGCATCAGGGTGGGCGGCCACCTCTCCGCCACTGCGCCATCAAAGGAGGCAGTGCCATCGGGGGAGGCAGCGTCAACGGGGGAGGCAGTGCCATCGGAGGAGCCGGCGCCACGGCCGCCACCGTGGCCACCGGCTCGCGGTCAGCGGACCGCCGACATCGCGGCCAGCCACCGACCCCCTCGGCGGCCTCTCCCCGCCACCCCCCGCTCCGGCATCTACCCGCCGTCGGCCCGAGCGGTCAGGCCTTTGGACCCCCGGCGGCGTAGATGACCTGGCCGGAGACGAAGCCCGCCCCCTCGCTCACCAGGAAGGACACCAGGTTGGCGATGTCCTCGGGCTGGCCCACGCGGTTGACGGGGATCTGAGAGGCAGCCATGCGCTTGAAGTCCTCGAACCCGATGCCGAGCCGCTCTGCGGTCGCCGCCGTCATCTCCGTCTCGATGAACCCGGGAGCGATGGCGTTGGCGGTCACGCCGAACTTCCCCAGCTCGATGGCGAGGGTCTTCGTGAACCCCTGCATGCCGGCCTTCGCCGCCGAGTAGTTCACCTGGCCCCGGTTGCCGAGCGCCGAGGTGCTCGAGAGGTTCACGATCCGGCCGAAGGAGGCGTCGACCATGTGCTTCTGGACGGCCCGGCTCATCAGGAACGCTCCTCGCAAGTGGACGTTGAGGACTGCATCCCAGTCGGCGACGTCCATCTTGAACAGGAGGTTGTCCCGCGTGATCCCGGCGTTGTTCACGAGCACGGTCGGGCCGCCGAGCTCGGCGACAATGCGCTCGATGGCGGCGGCGACGGACGCCTCGTCGGCCACGTCGGCACCGACGGCCAGCGCGGTACCGCCGGCAGTGGTGATGGCCTCGACCGTGTCCTTGCACGACGCCTCGTTGAGGTCCAACACGGCGACGGCGAACCCGTCGTGGGCGAGCTGCTTGGCGATCGCCGCTCCGATCCCCCGTGCTGCTCCGGTGACAACCGCTGTCCTTCGATCCTGGGCCATGACTTCCTCCGTGCTCTGTCGTCGGGTCCCCGCGGCGGACGGCTGACGACCGACCGGCTGCGGGTCCGGTTCTCCACGTGCGACCGCCACCCCCGGCGGGGATGGCACGACAGCGCAGCGGTTCGATCCGGGTGCCCCACCCTATCCTCGGCGACCGATGCCACGACGCCGGGCGACCGGTCGTCGAGTGGGCATTGCCCGTACCACTCCACGCCGCTCGGGGAGCGCCGTGGAGTGGTAGCAAGGGGGCATGCACGCCGACTGGGGTGGACGGCTCCCGGCCCGGCACCGGCGGCCGCCTGCGTGACGCGGGTGCCGCTGCTCCGCCGCCGGCACGCGGGTGCCCCGCGAGCCGGGAGGGCCACTGCCGATGGAGCGCGGGCACCCCGGCCGGCCAACTACCTCCGGACGCTGCTGATGCTCCTGTTGCCGGCCGCCCTCTTCGACAGCTACGACGGCGAGCTGCGCGCCGTGCTGCTCCACCAGATCCAGCAGAACTTCCACGTGGGCGTGGCAACGCTGGGCCTGATCAACATCCCCATCGGGGCCGGTCAGTTCGTGGCGTTCTTCGTGGTGGCTTCGGCGGACCGGTTCGGCCGCCGACCCATCCTGTTGTGGTCCATCATCGGCTATACCGCGTTCACCAGCCTGACGGCGTGCTCCTGGGACATCTGGTCGTTCGCCGTGTTCCAGTTCGGTGCCCAGGTGTTCGTCGGCGCCGAGTTCGGCGTGGCCGTCACCCTCCTGTCCGAGGAGGTGCCTCCCGAGCAGCGGGGCAGGATCCTGGCCCGGTTGTTGATGTTCAGCCCGATCGGGGCCATCCTGGCCGGTGGCCTGCTGGCAGCGGGCCTCCTGCACAACCCCATCGGCTGGCGGATGTTCTTCCTCGTGGCGACGATCCCGCTCGTGATCGCGTCGGTTGCCAGGCGCCGCGTCCGGGAGAGCCGCGTGTACCTGGCGGAGCAGGCCAACGCTCGGACCCGGCCGGCCCGGCGCCGCGAGCCGGTCGGGGTGCGGGTCCGGCGGGTGCTCGCCATCTGGTCCAGTCCCGCCCGGGGCCGGTTGGCGGCGGTATGCGCCATCGCGTTCTTCCAGGGGTTACCGGCTGCCGCCGCCGTGGGATGGTGGACCTACTACGCCGAGCACGAGCGCCACCTGAGCAATGGCCTGGCCGGCACGTTCTTCGCCGCCGCCGCCGCCGTGAGCATCGGCGGGTATGTGGTGTGCGGCCGGCTCATGGACCGGATCGGCCGGCGCCCGACGGCGATGCTCTATGCCGGCCTCGCGGGTGCGTTCGCCATCGGGGCGTTCCAGGTGGGCTCGCACGTCTGGATGCTCGTGCTGCTTCTCGGGACCGCCTGGTTCGGCGTCGGGGTGGCACCGGTGCTCTCGGCGATGGCCGCCGAGCTCTTCCCGACGGAGGTCAGGGCCGAAGCGTCGGCATGGATCCGGAACATCGTCGGGAACACGGGATCGGTGGCAGGGCCGGCGCTGGTCGGCGTGCTCGGCGCCGCCGGGGGTCTCGCCGGCAGCGTGGGCAACGCCGCCAGCCTGCTCGCCCTCTGCGTGGTACCCGTGGTGGTGATCGTCTGGACGGCGATCCCCGAGACGCGGGGCGAGTCCCTCGACGCGGTCCGGTGAGGACACCGCCCTCGGTTGCCCAGGCCGGCAGCGAGGCCCCGGCTTACCGGACCCGATCGACGGGCGGGGGCACCCACTCCCCGCTGAGGGCCTCCGAACGCGCCGCGTAGAGCCGGAGGTTGAGCGAGATCGGCCCGCTCGGTGCGGGGAGCCAGTTCGGCTCCCGCTCGGCTCCCGGTGACTCCCGTTGGATCCAGATATCGAGCGATCCCCCGGGACCGTAGCGGAGCGGGTCCCGATCGCCGATGGCGAACCGGTCGATGGGGTTCGCCGCCTGGAAGCCCTCGGCGTCGTACATGGTGAGCGACCAGAACGCGTCGGCGGGAGGGAGCGCGCCGCCGTCGAAGTGGAGCACGTAGTCGTGGGTCCCGTCGAGCGGGTCGCCGTTCCTGTCCGTGAGGAGCTGAGGGTAGATCGCGTCCTCGGGTGGCAGCGCGCCGAGCCCGATCATGGCGATGAACGCCCGCTTCGCATACTCGTTGCCGTAGACGCCCATGGTGGTCAGCCCGAGCCGCCATCCGTTGACGACCGTCGTCCCTGCCACCCCGCGCGAGGTCATGACCCGGCGCGCTGATCGGGGTACCGTGTCGAGGGCCGCGCGCGTCCCGACGTCGAGGGCGGCTGCGTCGAACGGTGCGCCGGGCACGATGCCGATGGTGGCCATGCGGGCCACGATCGACCAGTCGGTGGCGTGGGGCGGGTGGAGGGCGAGCAGGTCGGCACCCATCTGGAACAGCGCCTCGGCGGAGAGCGCGTTGACCTTTCGGAGGGGCGGCGTGGAGGTGTCGAGCGTCGGGTCCGGCTCGGTCGTGGGGCGCCACTCGGGGTTCCCCCACTCCGAGAGAGGTCGGGTGACGAGCTGCTCCTGGAGGGAGTGGACGGCGGCGTAGTCTCCGGGGCCATTGGTCTGGATTCGGCCGATGACCCACACGTAGGGGGTCGGCGCGTCGATGCGCACCGTCTCCGCCGGGAGCGCGCCGATCCAGCCAGGGGGGACTACCGCGAAGGTGCCACCCGCATCACCCGTGGTCCGGGTGCCGGGCGCCGCGAACACGTCGGTCCACATGTCCATCATCGGGAGGATGAGGTAGCGACCGGGGGTGGCCGGCACGGTGACGACGGCCGGTTCGGTCGTGAGGTCGAGCCAGGCGATTGAGTAGAGGGTGTCGAAGTTGGGCCGCACCACGTCCCGGAACGCCGCGGTCGGATAGGCCCGGGCATGGGCGAAGGCCGACATCGGACCGCGGCCCGACGGATGGGGGACGGCGATGTTGGTCATCTGCCGACGGGTCAGCTCCATCAGGACCAGGGGGTAGAGATAGCAGTACGCCTCGATGGCAACGGTGTGGGCGGGAGGGAGGCGTGTCGGCTCGGACGAAGCGTTCGGGGTGCTCATGGCACCGATCGTTACACGCGGGAGGCAATTGCTGCAGGTTGCGCCGGCCCGGCCCTGCTGCCGCCCCGGTGATGGAGAGCTGCCGCTCTCAGCGCACGAAGAGATGCCATCCGAGCCAGCCCCACCCCAGCAGGAGGGCGACCCGGGTGGCGCGGCTCCTGGCGAGCACGACCATGATCACCTCGAAGCCCTGCAGGCGACGTCCCACGGTGTGCGCCACCATCTCGGCGGCGACGATGACGGCCGCCAGGACCGACCAACCCGCCAGGGTGATCCACCGCCAGCTCATTGCCGGACGATCCAGATCCCGAGCGCCAGCCACGCCGCGAAGGCCACGACCCGGACGGCGAGGAGGCGGCTGGCGGCGACGTAGAGGGAGCTGAACGTCGGATAGAGATGGCGGGGGAGGTGGAACAGGGTGAACAGCTCCCAGGCCACGGCGATGGCGATGATCGTGCCCCACACGACGAGCGTCCTGCGCGTGAGCAGGGAGCCCGAGCGGGAGGAGGTGGAGTCTCCCCCGTCCCCATCGAGCCCGCCCGGCTCGGTTCCCCCCGGCTCGGGCCGGCTCGGTCCGGTGCTCCTGGACCCGCCCGGACCCCGCTCGGCTGCTCGGAGCCGGTGGCGACGCCGGGCGTAGGCGGCGGCGTAGGCGGCGGCAATGGCGATCCCGGCAGAGAGCTCGGCCGGCAGCGTGAAGGTTCGAGTGTGGGCATCGAGCCACGCCCAGACCAGCAGCACGACTCCCGTTGCCAGGACGGCCCACCACCGTCGGCGCGCCCGCCCGGCTGCCGGTGCCTCGGCTGGAGGACCACAGGACGGCTGCTTTGGCGAGGACACGGTGCTCAGTGGGAGAACAGGTGGTAGCCGACATAGAGCCACACCGCGATGGTGAAGGCCCGCCACGCCGGATGGGAGAAGTAGCGGCGCACCAGACCTTCGAGGCTCGGCAGACGAGTGCTCGGCACGTGCCCGAGCACTTCGAGGACGGTGAAGACGAGGATCACGCTCGACCAGAACGCGAGGCCGACCACCTTGTCGGAGCCGATGAGCACCGCCATCGAGGTGGTCACCGTCATCGAGCGGTGCCCCCGGCCGGCCGGCGGGCCGAGGTCGGCGTGGCCTGGGGCGTCATGATCGGCGCCGGCGCAGGGGAGTCGACGCCAGCACCCACCCGGCGAAGAGCCAGGAGACGAACATGAGGGAGTGGAGCGGCCGGTACGCGAGCTCCAGGGCGCTCAACGTGAGATGGTTGCGGTTCGGCGGGGTCAACAGCCCGCAGACGTCCCAGGCCGCCGCCACGACCAGGGCCGCCACCCAGATCGCCACTCCACGATGGCTGAAGGTCGAACCCTCCTCCACGGAGGAGGGCGGTGTCGCCCGGTGGTGCCGGCGGCCCCAGGCCACACCGAGGCCGAGGACGACGAGCCCGCTCCCGAACGTCCCGATCCGCGCTCCCCAGGTGTACTCCTTCCATCCGCTGGCGAACCCGGCCACGACCAGCACGGCCGCCAGGAGAAGGGCGGCGGGAACGACCTTTCCGGCACGCACCGACCAGCCGTGCTCCCGGACGCGGCCCGCCGGGGGCGGCGTGTCCCGGTCGTCGGTGCTCACACCGCGAACCTAGAGCGTGCGGACCGGCGATCGCTGGCACGCCTCCTCGGCCACCGGGCCGTGCACATCCGGCCATCTCCCCACGGGGCCTGTGGCGCTCCCGGTATGCCCGGGGCGCCTGCCTCCTGCGGATCGTCCCACCAGGTGCACCTGCCTCGTCTGCCACAGCGGTGCCGTGCCGACGTGCCGGCGCTGTTACCAGGTGTCGACGCAGGGTCGCTTCTTGCCGGTGCGAGCCGGGGGCGGAGGTGTGGCACGCAGGATTCCCATGATCCGGTCACGGGTCTCGGCTGGGTCGATGACGTCGTCGATCTCGAACTGGGACGCCACGTTGATCGCCTTGCCGTGCTCGTAGGCCCGCTCCACCATGGCATCGAAGAGGCGGTCGCGTTCGACGGGGTCCTCGACGGCATCGAGCTCGCGCCGGTACCCGAGCCGCACCGCCCCTTCGAGGCCCATGCCCCCGAGCTCGCCGGTCGGCCACGCGACGGTCAGCAGCGGCGAGCGGAAGCTGCCACCGGCCATGGCCTGGGCGCCCAGGCCGTAGCCCTTGCGGAGCACGACCGTGACGAACGGCACGGACAGGTTGGCCCCGACCACGAACATGCGTCCGAAGTGGCGGACCTGGGCGGTGGTCTCGGCCTCCGGGCCCACCATGAACCCGGGCGTGTCGCACAGGAAGACGACCGGGAGGTCGTGGGCGTCGCACAGCTGCAGGAAGCGGGCCGCCTTGTCGGCGCCGTCCCGGTCGATGGCTCCCCCCAGGTGGGCCGGGTTGTTGGCGACGATCCCGAGTGGGCGGCCCTCGATCCGAGCCAGGGCCGTGATCATCCCCGCTCCGAACCCGCGGCGGAGCTCCAGGACGGAGTCGGTGTCGGCCAGGGTGGCGAGGAGCGCGCGGATGTCGTAGACGGACTTTCGCTGCTCGGGGACGGCGGCACGCAGACGCCGTTGGTCGGCACATGACCACGCAGCCACCGGTCCCTGGAAGTACGACAGGTAGGTGCGGGCCAGCGCCACCGCCTCCTCGTCGGAGGAAGCCACCAGGTCGACGACACCGTTGGACGTCTGGACGGCAATGGGTCCGATCTCCTCGGGGCGGAACGTCCCCAAACCCCCGCCTTCGATCATGGCCGGACCCCCCATGCCGATGGACGCGTCCTCGGTGGCGATGACCACGTCGCAACAGCCCAGCAGGGCGGCGTTGCCGGCAAAGCACCGGCCGGAAGCCACGCCGACCAGCGGCACGAGCCCGCTCAACCGGGCGAACAGGGTGAAGGCCATGCAGTCCAACCCGGTGATCACCGGGTAGTCGGTGTCTCCCGGCCGCCCCCCACCGCCCTCGGCGAAGAGCACGACCGGCAGGGCCAGACGCTCGACGATGTCGAAGAGGCGGTCCTTCTTGCGATGGTTCTGCTGGCCCTGGGTGCCGGCCAGGACCGTGTAGTCGTAGGAGAGCACGGCACACCGGGAGCGGCCCTCCCCGGCGCTCGTCGAGTTGACGGCGCCGATCCCTCCGACGAGGCCGTCGGCGGGGGTGCGCTCGATCAGCTCGGCGAGCTCCCTGCGCCCGCGCTGGGCGGCGATGACGAGCCCGCCGTACTCGACGAAGCTCCCGGGATCGCACAGGTCCTCGATGTTCTCCCGGGCGCTGCGGTGCCCGCTCTGGTGGCGTCGAGCCATCGCCTCGGGTCGGGCGGCGTCGAGCGTCCGCGCCCGCCGGGCGAGCAGCTCGGCCAGGTCCGGCCGGACGGCGCCCGGGTCCGCGTCCGGGCCGGCCTCGGCTCGGTGCCCCTCGTCGGCACCGGGGACGAGGGAGGCAAGACGGTCCCCCCGGGCCACGACGTCCCCCACCTCGACGGTGACCTCTGCCACCACGCCAGGGCGTGGAGCGACGACGACGTGCTCCATCTTCATCGACTCGACTACGACCAGGGTGGCACCCGGCTCCACCCGGTCGCCGGCCGCCACGGGCACGGCCACCACCGTCCCCTGGAGCGGGGCGACGACCTGGACGGGAGCAGCGCCACCGGGCTGGGGCCCGCTGGTCGTCTGTCTCGATGGATCGGGCGAGGTGTCGGTGGTCGGCATCGACGCGACCCTATCGGTGCCCGTGCCCGACGCGCCCGGCGAGCACCTGGGCGCCCGGCGAGCACCTGGTGTCAGAGCCCGGTCAGAGCCCGGTCAGAGCCCACAGGCGAACCGGGTGCTCCATGGCTGCCAGCCGTACATGTTGTAGAGGCGGAGGGCCAGCGCGTCCTGCACGGCCGGGGCGGCCTGGTAGGGCCAACCGGAGTAGCCGAAGGAGTGCCAGGTGACCGGGACGATACCGTACGCACCCGATGGGGCGGCCGGGCTGTTGTAACGGTCGCTCGACTCGTGGATCCGGATGCACTGCCAGTCCGGGGTGTTCGTGCTTGTTGCGTTGGTCACGGGCGCCGGTGCCGGTGGCGGGGAGGCGGGTGCCGGTGGCGGGGAGGCGGGTGCCGGCGTCGCCGTGGCCGCCGGCGACGTTGGCGAGGAGCCGGTCGACAGTGCGGGAGGCGACACGCTGACGACGAGCGAGGCATCGGCCACCCGTTGGAGGGTCTCGCCGAACCGGGTGAGGTTGGCCATGGTGAGCATGGCCGGGTTGGTGGCGTGCGCTGCCAGGTAGACGGCGGCGGTATCTGGTCCGTCAGCCGTCGTGTCGGCGGTCAGGACCTGTTGGGCGGCCTCGGTTTCGACGAGGGCGATCGTGCGGGCTTCGATGGTGGACGGGGGCGTCCGCGACGCGGCGTGAGCGGCGCCGTCGGACATGACGGTGGGCGTGACAGATGTGACCATTGCGACGGGGAGAACCGACGCGAGTGCAATGCGGATCCGCATGGCACCTCCCTTCGTAGGGCGCGAACGCGCCTTCCTCTGCTCGGTGTTGGCGGGCTCCGGCCATCGCATGCTCGCCCCGGACCGAGAGCGGGAAGGCGTCTCGGTCCTGGCTTCGCGCCGTAGGGTGTGCGGCCGGTGTTGTCGTGCCCGGGTGCGATGGCTAAAGGGCGCTCCTGGTCGTTCGGTCGGTGTCGATCGGTCCGGCCCCCGGCGCGCGTGTGCTCCCGGGAGGTGGGGTTGCTCACGGGCCGGACGACGGGGTCTCTGCCCCGATCGGACCACGCGGCCTCGCCGACGTGGTCTCTCCGTGAGATGGTGCCGACAGTATAGAGCTTGCACTCGCGGTGCGAGCAAATTCCTTGTCAGGCCGGCCTGGACCCGCTTACCGACCGGCGGAAACGTGGAGCGAGCGGTTCGACCGTGCGGGCCCGCACCGAGCCGGCCCAGACGCCGGCGCCGTAGGCCATGTCGTCGACCACCGACCCGACCACCCAGCGCAGGGGGTCGAGTGCCGGCCGGACGCGACGCCACTCGGCGAGCCGGGGGGCGGCGAGGACCACGACGGCGAGCGCCCTCGCCCGTGCCGCGCGCCGCCGGCTCCGACGTGACCGGACGGCCGGGACGCCGAGCTGTGCCGGGCCGTGACCGGGTCGTCGTCTCCAGCGTGCCATCGCCAGCGGGACGAGGACGGGCCAGCCGCAGGTGGCTGCCCACCGGCCCAGGCCACCGAGGGAGCTGGCGGTCCCGCTGACGCTCCACCACAGCGACGACGGGACTCGTCGGCCTCCGGGACCACGCGGCGCTCGTGGCTCGGAACTCCCTGAGCCTCCGGAGAGCCGGAGCGTCCTGGCGACCAGGAGTGCCGTCGCCGTCACCCACCGGCCAGTGAGGGCAGAGGTGGCGACGGTGGCGGTGACGGGGTCGACCTCGAGGGGGACCAGGGAGCCGGGATGCCTTCGGGCCAGCGGCCCGGCCGACGTGCCGTAGTGATAGCGGCGGCTGAGGAGCGCCGGCCACGTGGTCGGCTCGGCGTGGTGCACGACGACGGCGGGGTCGTAGCGGACGTGCCATCCGGCTTCGACGAGGCGCCAGACGAAGTCGACGTCCTCCCCGTAGCGGAGTGCCTCGTCGAACACCCCCGCGCCCCGGCCCATCGGGCTTCCGGGCGGCGGCTGGACAAAGGCTGCCCGCCGTACGAGGAGCGCAGCCGTCGGGACGTAGGTGACCCGCCGGCCGGGTCCCACCTCGCTCTCCACGCGGCCGAGGTCGAGCGGGGAACGCCCGGCAGCGTAGGCCCCGGCGGAGCGCCCGGTCGGGAGGGCCAGGGGGCCGGTGTGGTGGGCCGGGGTGCCGGCGACCAGGGGTCCAGGGGCGATGCGGGGAGCTGCCGCCCCCACCAAGGGGTCCCGGAGGGCCGCGGCGAGGCCGTGGAGCCAGCCCGGTGACGCCTCGCAATCGCTGTCGAGGAAGGCCACCAGCTCGGTCGTGGTGGTGGCGATGCCGGAGTTCCGCGCCGCGCCAGGGCCGCCCTGATGGGGGCGTCGCAGGAGCGCTGCCCCGTGGGCACGGCACACCGCGGCCATCTCGGTCGGGTCGGGGGACCCGTCGTCCACGACGAGGACCGCGAGGGTCTGCCCGATCGAGGCCAGGCACCGTGCCAGCCGTTCGGGCCGGCCCCGTGCGGGCACGACGACGGTGACCCGTCGCGCCACCACCACCTCGTCGGCGCTGACCGCCTCGTCGGCCGGCCACCGCGGGTGGGCCATGCCGGCGTCGACGAGCCGCCGTCCGAGCTCGAGCGCGGCGCCGTCCAGGTCGGGGGACGGGCCCGCCTCGAGCCGGCCGAGCGCGGTGACGCCGGCGGGGGTCAGCGTCACCATCCGCGCTGGCCGGCCCCCGATCAGCACCCGCCCGCCGGCGTACCGACGCAGTGACGGATCGGGGACGATCCCGGTTCCTGGCGGAAGGGGGATCACAGGGCGAGGCCACCGTCCACGGGCAGGTCCACCCCGGTGACGGCGGCTCCGGCGGGACCGGCCAACCACACCAGCGCGCCAGCCACCTCCTCGGGTCGGATGAGGCGCTCGATGGTGTGTTGGCGGGCGAACACCTCGGCCCCGTCGAGACCGTAGAGCCGGGCGCTCTCGTCGAGGATCGGCGTCGCGGTCGAACCGGGAGACACGCTGTTGGCCGTGATGCCGGTCCCCCGAAGCTCGGCGGCGAGGCCCCGGACCAGGCCGGTGACGCCGGCCTTCGCCGCCCCGTAGGCGGCGAGCATCGGGAGGCCGCGGCTGGCGGCGGTCGAGCTCACGGCCAGGAACCTCCCGGCCCGGGGCTCCGGACGGCGCAACAGGGCGGGGATCCCCACACGCGCCGCCACGACCACTCCCCGTAGGTCGACGTCGAGGACTGCGTCGACCTCGACCGCCGGCATCTCCCAGAGGGGAACGCCACCGGCGATCACCCCGGCGGCGGTGATGACGGCGTCCACGCCCCCGAAGCGCGCCTCGGCCTCCCCGACGGCAGCGGCGAGGCCGGGCTCGTCGCAGGTGTCGGCGATCCGGGCCACGACCGGATGGGCCGCGGATCCGGCTTCGGCCGCCAGTTCCCCGAGCATCCGGGCCGAGCCGAGGGCGTAGGGGAGGCGGGGATCGTCGGACCCCCGGTCGACCGCCATCACCGACCACCCCGCCTCGGCCAACAGGCGGGTCGTGGCCGCCCCGATCCCCCGTGCCGCCCCGATGACCACGGCGACCCGGTTCATCGATCGACCGTCGCGCCGTCGTTCCTGGCCGGGTCGGACCGGCTCCACGAGTCGAGCATGGCGGCGAGCTCGTCGGCGGCGGCGTCGAGGAGGTGCAACCCCTCTCGTGCCGAGGCGCCCGCCGGGTCACCGAGCACGCCGTTGGCGCTGGTGGCCCGGACGCCGCGGGCCCGGAGCCCGGGAAGCAGCACGGCGAGCGGCGTGGTGTTCCCGGCCGCTGCACTGTCCCGGCGGACCCGGGTCTCGTCGATCGCCAGCATGACCGACGTCTCCGTCCGACCGGCGTGGGCGTCCCCGCGCCACCGCGGCGACCAGACGTGCACGGCGTGCCCCTCGGCCCGGAGCCGGGCGACCGAGCGGGCCATCGGCTCGGCGTTGCCGCCGTGTGCCGAGACGTACACGACGGTGCCGAAGGTCGAGGCGGCGGAGCGGGTGAGCTCGGTGACCACCAGCTCGACAGCTGCCGTGCCGATGGACATCGTCCCCGGGAACGCCTGGTGCTCTCCGCTCGCCCCGTAGGGCAGCGGCGGGGCGACGACCACGCCGGGTCGCCGGGCGGCGGCGCGCCCGGCCACGGCCACGGCGATGTCGGTGTCGGTGGACAGGGGCAGGTGGGGTCCGTGCTGTTCAGTCGCCCCGACGGGCACGAGTAACGTCCCGGCGCTGGCGAGGCCCCCGGCATCGTGCTCGGAACGTTGCTCGGCACGGTGCTCGAAGTCGGTCCAGGTCCGGTCGCCGAGAGTGCTCATCGCGGGGGGGCCTCGCCGACGTCCGGGCCGGAGAGCCCCGGGGAGGGCGGGGAAGGTTCGGAGGGCGGGTGAGACGGCCCCGGCGCCGTCTCCGGTTGGTCCAGATAGCCGTGACGCTGGAGGAACCCGAGGAGCACGTCGGCGGCATCGGCCGGGTCGTCGGTCACGTGCACGGTGGGGGGATCGTGGATCGTGCGGATGCCGGCCAGCGACACCACGCGCTGGAGCGGATCGGTGGAGCGGGGAGGGTCGACCACGTGCGTACGGGGACGGAAGGGGACCGGTGTGCCGTAGCGGACCGGCGAGCCGTACGCGGGCGCCGGTAACTGGTCCGCCGGCACCTCCGCCACGGGCACGGTGGCCCGCGCCGCCGCCAGCGCCGCCGCCAGTGGGGCCCGCCGCAGCTCGAGACCTGCTGCTTCGACCGAGCACACCGCTCCCTCCGGCACGGCCACCACCTCGCGGCGTCCTCCGTCCAGGCGCCGCTGGGCCACGATGCCCTCGCCGGTCATGTCCAGAGCCACGATCCCGAGGACCTGGGCGGCGCCGAGCTCGTGGGCCAGGAACGCCGGGAAGGCGCCCGTGCCCCGATCGGTCGAGCGGTCCCCGCACATTACGAGGGCCGGGCGGCCCCGACCGGTGATCACCCGGGCGACGACCCGCGCCGCCGCCCGCTCATCGCCGGCGAGCTCGGCATGCTCGGCCCGGTCCGCGCCCGCACCTGCTCCGGTGCCGGGCCGGTACGGCCAGGGGATCCGGAGGACCTCGCAGCCGCGGGCCAGGGCATCCCGAAGGACGGCGTCCGCTCCAGCCGATCCGGCGCACACGGTGAGGACGGTACCGCCCCAGCACGTGGCGGCGCGCAGCCCGTGCTCCAGGGCGGCCTCGTCGGCGCGGGACAGGGCTGTGGCCAGCGGGTCGAGGGTGACGGCTCCGGTCAGGGGATGCACGCCGGGCCGAAGGTCGACGGGCCGGACGCACACGACGACGAGGGGGTCGTGCCCCCGGTGAGCAGGTCCCCGAGATGCGGGCGGCACGGAGGGCACGGAGGGCACGGAGGGCACGGAGGGCACGGAGGGCACGGAGGGCACGGAGGGCACGGAGGGCACGGAGGGCACGGAGGGCACGGAGGGCACGGAGGGCACGGGCGGCACGGGCGGCACGGGCGGCACGGGCGGCACGGGCGGCACGGAGGGCACGGGCGGCACGGGCGGCACGGGCGGCACGGAGGGTTCCACGGGCATCACCCGCGCCGGAAGACGACGCCAGTGCCGCCGTCGGGATAGGTCCACCGGATCGCGCCTTCGTGGTTGCAGACCATGTAGCACGTGCCGCACTCGAAGCACTCCTCGTAGTTGAAGAGGATGCCTCCGCTGGCCGTCGGCGCGAAGAGGTTGGCGGGGCAGGCGGTGACGCAGGCCCGGGTGGTACACGAACGACAGATCTCACCGTCGACGGTGATGTGGGGCCGGGCGCCCACCCGGAACTCCACGGTGGCCATCCGGGCCTCGAAGGAGATCTTCGGCCAGGAGCCGCTGTCGGGCACCACCGTCACCGGAACACCCGTGCGGCCCGCAGCGTGTCCCTGGCCAGGTCGGCGAGGCTGACGCCGTGTCGGCGGGCCGACCGGCGGGCGATGCGGACCAGGCCGGGCTTGGGGACGGGGTTCGTGACCGTGAACAGGCCGTCGGCGAGGTCGCAGATCAGTCCCGGGTAGCGCTGCTGGACCCGTTCGGAGAGCACCAGGCCGGGCGCCCGCCGCAGCCGCTGGTGGTCGGCCAGGACGAACTGGCTTTCGAGGTCGGTCCGGTAGGAGGCCAGGCCACGAGCCGAGGTGTCACCGGCGGCGAGGGCCTGATGGGCGGCACGCCCGGCGGCCAGACCCGATCCGATGGCGAAGTTGACGCCTTCCAGCCAGAGCCCGGCCGCCAGCGTCATCGACGCCGCGTCCCCGGCCACCAGCATGCCGTCGGTGGCCAGCGGGCCCATGGCGTCGAAGCCGCCTTCGGGGATCAGGTGGGCGCTGTACTCCTGGAGCGATGCTCCCCGCAGGTACGGGGCGATCGACGGGTGGCGCTTGACGTCGGCCACCAGCTCCTCGGGACGGACCTTCGATGCCGCCAGCTCCGGGAGCGAGACCACCACCCCCACCGACACCGTCTCCGCGTTCGTGTAGAGGAAGCCGCCTCCGGGGATGCCCCGCGTGCATCCGAGCATCTCGATGTCGACACCCTGGTCGCTTAGGACGCCGAACCGTTCGTTGATGACCTCTGGCGGCAGGGCGAGAACCTCTTTCACCCCGAGGGTGTGGTGGCGGGCGTCGGCTGGCGGGAGGAGCCCGGCCTCCTTGGCCAGGAAGGAGTTGACCCCGTCGCAGGCCACCACCATCCGGGCGGTGAGGTCGCCGTCAGGCCGGTCGGTGCGGATGCCCGTGACCCGTCCGGCCGTGTCCCGGAGCAGCCCGGTCGCCACCGTGGACGGGACGAGGGTGGCACCGGCGTCGATCGCCCGGGCCGCCAGCCAGGCGTCGAAGCGGGAGCGGTACGTGGTCATCCCGTTGTAGGGAGGCGCACCCCACGCCTCGGACCGGTAGTCGATCGAGACCGACTGGCTGGGGGTCATCACCATGGTGGAGCGCCGAACGACCCACCGTTCGACCGGCACCTCGTCCTGCCACCCGGGGATCACCGAGTCGAGGACGCGCCCGTAGACCACGCCGCCGTAGACGTTCTTCGCCCCGGGGAAGGGACCGCGTTCCACCAGGACGACCGACCGCCCGGCCCGTGCCAGGGCGAGGGCGGCGGCCGAGCCGGCCGGTCCTGCTCCCACGACGACCACGTCGACGTCGACGTCGACGTCGACAGGCGCGTAGGCGGGTGTCGCGGCCGCTGGAGCCACCGAGCCGCGTGTTCGAGCGCCGTGGGGCCGGAGCGTGCGGTCCGGGCGGTCCGGGCGGCGGTCAGCCATCGTGGGCCTCCTCCAACGCGGGCGGGAACGGTCGTCCGAGACGGCGAGCGAGCTCGACGAGGAGCGCCCGGGCATCGGTGACCAGGCCCAGGCTTGCCATGGCGGTCATCGGGCACGAGGAATCGGTGTTGACGCTCACGACGTGCCGGGGGGATCCCAGCCCGCCGACGTGCTGGATTGCCCCGGAGATCCCGAAGGCGACGTACAGGTCGGGGTCGATCGAGACCCCGGTGGTCCCGATCTGACGCCATGTCGGCGCCCATCCGGCGTCGGTGGCCACGCGGGTCGCCCCGGCCGAGGCACCGAGCGCGCTGGCCACGTCGGCCAGCAGGTCGAAGGCGGCGGCGGCCCGGCCCGGCTCTTCCCCCGGACGGACCAGGCCGGCTCCGCCGCCCATCACCCGGCGGGCGTCGTCGAGGGCCATGGTGGCCGGATCGGCGGCCAGCACGGCGAGGACCTCGGGGTCGGCAGGCACCGCGGCCTCAGTCGCCGGGCGGGCCGTGACCGGGAGCGGGCGGATGTCGGCACCGGGCCCGCCGTTCGGAACGGTGGCGGCATCCCGGGGCCCGGGCACGAGTGTCGCCACGACGGGAACCGCGGCGGTGGCGGGCACGAGCACCCGGTCGTCGAGGCGGGAGAGGCTCGCCCGCACGCGCACGGTCATGCCCGTCCGGTCCGGACTGCCCCCGCTCGTGCTCGTGCTCGTGCTCGTGCTCTTGCTCGTGCTCGTGCTCGTGCTCTTACCGACGCCTTCGCCGACGAACTCGACGGCGATCTCGACGGCGATCTCGCCCCCGCCCCCGCCGACCAACTCGACGGCGACCTCGCTCGCGCCGGCCAGGAGGGGTCGGTCCAGCACCGCCGCCAAGCGTGGGGCGAGGTCGCGGCCGTCGGGCGTGGCCGGCAGGACGACGAGAGGGATGTCCTCGAGCGCCGGAGCGAGCAGTGCGGCCATCGCTGCCGGTCGGAAGCCCACCCCGGTGTCGTACCACCATGCCCGGACCGGTGGGGTCAGGGAGGCGGCTCCCTCCCGTGCCCCATCCCCGACGACGATGGCCTGTCCCCCCGCTTCGACCACGGCATCCCTCGCCCCCCCGGGCAGGCGCCCGCTCCGGGCCACGAGGACGGCCACTGCCGGGCCCGCAGGCCCGGCCCTGGTCGAGGTGGCCTCGGGGAGGTCACCGGCTCTCGGGGGCGGCTCCGGCGCTGCGTCCGGGGCGGTCACAGGGAGACCGCCACCCGGTGGCCCTCCACCACTGCGGCGTGGGCGCGGCGCGGCGTGAGGCAGTCGCCCACTCGGTGGACCGGGAAGGGGGCACCGGCCAGCGCTCGCCACAGCGCGTCGTCCGGACGCTGGTGGACGGAGGCGACCACCCAGTCGTAGGTGCCGACGCGGTCGGTCCCGGTCGGATGGTGCTGGAGGGTGAGGATGACCGTCCCTCCGTCTCCCCCGGTCACGCCCATCGGCACGACGTCGACGACCTGGACGATGCCCTTCGCCTCGGCCCGCAGGTTCCAGGTCTCCAGATCGAGCGTGATCCCCAGGTCCTGGCCCACGACCATCCCGTTGGTGGCGATCTCGACCCGGCAACCCCGGTCGGAGAGGAGCTCGGCCGTCGAGGTGGCCTGGTGGAAGCCGAGCTCGTCGACGACGACGACGCTCCCCGACGGCTCCACCCGTCCTTCGAGGACGTCGCGCACGTCGACGACCCGAGGGTGGTCGCCGGCCCACCACGGCCGTTCCGGCACCGCCCCGGTGGCCAGGACGACGACGTCGGGCCGCTCGGCGCGCACCGTCGGGCCGTCGGCCTCACATCCGGTGCGCACCTCGACACCCAGCCGCCGGGCGTGGGCGATGAGGTTGCGTACGACGTCGAGGAACTCGGCTCGGCTGGGGACCGCCGCCGCCGCCAGCACCTGGCCCCCGAGCTGTGCCGCCCGTTCGAGCAGGAGTACCTCGTGGCCCCGCTCAGTCGCTGTCACGGCAGCCTGGAGCCCCGCCGGACCGCCGCCGACCACCACCACCCGGGAGCGGTGCACCGGCGGTGGGAGGGGGACGGACTCGCGCCCGGTCCGGGGGTTCTCGATGCAGCCGAGCCACCGGTTCAGTCCCATCCTCCCGACGCACTCCTGGTTGCACGACAGGCACGTCCTGATGGCGCCGGGGTTGCCCGATCGGGCCTTGGCCGTGAAGTCGGGATCGGCGATCTGTCCTCGCACGATCCCGACCAGGTCGCAGTGCCCGTCAGCCAGAGCCCGCTCGGCTTGGAGCGGGTCCTTGAACCGGCCGACGCCGACCACGGGAAGGGAGACGGCGGCACGGATGGCGCTCGGGATGAACAGGGCGTACCCCGGGGGCACCTGCATGCTGGCCTCGATCATGAACAGCGTGGCGGTCGCCACCCCGATCGAGGTGTTGATGTAGTCCACCTTGCCGGTCGCCTCCACCAGCCGGGCTACGGCCACCGCTTCGTCGATCGTGGTGCCCCCGGCGATGAGCTCGTCGCCGCAGAGACGGACGCCGAGCGCCCCGCGGCCTCCCAGCGCCTCGGCCACCGCGTCGACGATGTCGACGAGGAGCCTCGTCCGGTTCTCGAGCGAGCCGCCGTACTCGTCGTCCCGGTGGTTCGTGGCCGGGGACAGGAACCCGCGGACGATCGAGGAATGCGAGCACTGGAGCTCGACGCCGTCGAACCCTCCGGCCATGCAGTGCTCGGCGACCGTGGCGTACCCGGCCACGATCTCGGCGATCTCCCGCCGGTCGACGGCTTTGGGAACCTCCCGGAAGAGCGGGTCGGCGATCGGGCTCGGCGCCCACACCGGCAGCCGGGAGAACATGGACGAGGCCTGACCACCGTTGTGGTTGATCTGGGCCAGGATCGGCACGCCGTGGGCGTGGACCGCGTCGGTGATCCGGCGGTACCCGGGCACGACGGCGTCCCGGTAGCCGTGGATGAGCTTCTCGTAGGGCCAGTCCGTCTCGTGGACCGAGTGCTCCTCGGTGACGATGAGGCCCGCTCCGCCGGCAGCCCGGGCGGCGTAGTAGGCGGCGTGCTGCTCGGTGGGCAGACCGTCCCGGGCGTAGTTGGTGAGATGGGCCGAGAAGACGACCCGGTTGGCCACCGTGACCGGTCCGATCCGCAGCGGGCTGAAAAGGCGTCGGAACGACGTCGCGCCGCTCACGCCTGCGTCCCCGAGTACCCCGCCGGCACGGCGGCACCAGGCAGTGCCCCGATCCTGAGCCCGGCGCGCCGGCCCTCGAGGATCGCCTCGTGCACGGTCCGAGGGGCCACGCAGTCCCCGGCCCGCAAGAGACGGGGGTGGTCGAGGAACGGCGCCGCCAGCCGGTCGTCGGGGAGCCGGTGCCCGCAGTCCACGACGACCCGGCAGGCCACCGGGCGCGTCGCGCCGGTCCACACGTCTTCGAGGACGATCATGCTCCCCCTGTCCCCGCCACCGTCCCCCGGCGCCCCGTCCTGACCCGGCGCCCCGTCCCGGGCCTCGGTGATCCGGGCGCGGAGCTGGCGGTGGACGCCCGCCCGTTGCAGGCGCACGTTCGCGTCGGCGAGGTCGCCGGTCCGCGACAGGAGCGTGCCGGCCACGGGATCCGGCGCCACGATGCTGATGTCCCCGCCCGCAGCGGCCAGCGCCTCGGCGATCGAGATCCCGATGGGCCCGCCGACCGGGTCGTCCACCATGACCGGTCCTTGCCCCCCCGGTCCGGTGACAAACGCCCCGAGCGCAGCGGCGATCGCCTCTGGCCCAGCGTCGGTCCCATCGGATCCGGCGGCCACGGTCCCGAGGAGGTCGACCACGTCGACGAGGATCACCCCGTCTTCATCGGCCCCGTCGAGGACGTGGGGCCGCCGTCTCGACCCGGTGGCCATCACGACGACGGCGCCGCCGTCCAGCGATCCGGCGACGTCCTCCGCGGTGTACGGCGTCCGTGTCTCGACGACGACGCCGAGGCGGGCGCACTCCGCCTCCAGCCAGGAGACCAGCCGCGAGAGCCGAACCCGCCCGGCCCCGAGGGCCGCCAGCCGGAGCGCGCCTCCTACCTGGGCGTCCTGCTCGACGAGCCGTACCCGGTGACCCCGGATCGCCGCCACCCGGGCTGCCTCGAGACCGGCGGGGCCGCCTCCCACCACCACCACGTCGCGCGTCACGACGCCGGGGCGATCGGTCGTGGGGCCGGTGGTCGCCGGGTCCTCGATCGCCGGGTCCTCGACCGGGGGGTCCTCGACCGGGGGGTCCTCGACCGGGGGGTCCTCGACCGGGGGGTCCTCGACCGGGGGGTCCTCGACCGGGGGGTCCTCGACCGGGGGGTCCTCGATCTCGTGCCCGCTCCGGGGGTCCCCGACGCAGGTGACCACCGGGTTCCGGGCGTCACGGACCATGCAGGTCTGGTTGCACAGGATGCAGGGGCGCACGGTGGCTGTCCGACCGGTACGGACTCGCGCCACCAACCGGGCGTCGGCGATCTGGGCACGGGTCATCTCCACGAGGTCGGCGATGCCGTCTGCGAGGTGGCGCTGGGCGTCCACCGGGTCGACCACGCTCCCCTGGAGGACGATGGCGGCCCCACCGGCCCCACCGGCCCCACCGGCCCCACCGGCCCCACCGGCCCCACCGGCCCCACCGGCCCCGGCCGCGGCCGCCTCCCGCATCTGTCGGCAGAGATCGGCGTTGGCCCCCGGGGCCCCGTGGGTGTCGGGCCGGTACGCGGACGCCGAGTAGGGCCCGCCTCGCACGACGGTCACGAGGTCCACCAGCGGGGCCAGCTCCGCCACATGCCTGGCGGCCTGCTCCGGGGTGACACCGGCCCACGGTGCCAGCTCGTCGCACGAGAGGCGGGCGGCCAGGACCGCTCCGGGAGGGAGCACCGCCCGGACGGCGGTGAGGACGTCCCGCGTGAGCTTCAACCGGTCGGACCCGTAGGCGTCGGTGCGGTGGTTGGTCAGCCCGCTGTGGAACTGCCGGAGGAGCGCCGTCGCCCCCATGTCGACCTCGACCCCGTCCAGGCCGGCGTCACGGGCCACGGCGGCGGCGGCGGCGAACCCGGCGACGAGCTCGTCGATCTCCGCCTGCTCCATCTCGTAGGGCAGCTCCCGGCTGACGGCGTCCGCCACCCGGCTCGGCGCCCACAGGCACGCCTGCGAGTAGGCACTCGAGCCCTGGGCGCCGGTGTGGCCGATCCCGGCCAGCACCACGGTCCCCTCCGGGTGGCAGGCGGCGGCGATGGCCGCCCATCCCTCACCGCACTCCGCCGCCAGGGGAGCGCGCTCGTAGGGCCAGTCCGAGGGATGGACGGACGCCGTCTCGGTGACGAGCACCCCGGTCCCACCGGCGGCTCTGCGCTGGTAGTAGGCCACGTGGCGTCTGGACAAGGCGCGCCCGTCCCCCAGGTTCGTCGGGTGGGGTCCGAAGAGGACCCGGGCCGGCGCCCACCTGCCGGCCAGGGCCACCGGCTCGGTCAGGTCGGGCACGGAGCCACGGAGGGCGGGCCCGCGCCCGGGCCGGCCAGCGGATCCTCGTCGCAGGACCGGGATCGCCGGGGCGCGGCGAACGTCACGGGAGCCGGTGGTGCGTCGCCGGGCCCACCCCGCCTCCGGGAGTGGTCGGCCGACGGTCGCGGTGCGGGGACGGCGTGGGCGAGCGATGCCTCGCCGAGCCCGCGGACGCACTCGGGGTCGGGCCCGTCGAGGGGGAGGCCGGTGAAGAACTTCACCGCCATGCACCCGCCTCGGCAGGAGTCGAACTGGCCGCAGGACGCGCATGCTCCGGCCGAGAGCGGCTGGCGGAGCTCGGCGAAGAGGTCGGCGTGCCGCCAGATCTCGGGGAACCCTCCCGGTTGGCGGACGTTGCCGGCCCGGAAGTCCTCGTGGATGGTGAACGGGCAGGCGTAGACGTCGCCCACCGGATCGATGAGGCACACGACCCGACCGGCCCCGCACAGGTTGAGCCCGGGGAGCGGGTCCCCGTACGCACCCAGGTGGAAGAAGGAGTCACCGGTGAGGACGCCCTCGCCGTGGGCGACCAGCCAGTCGTAGAGGGCCCGCTGCTGCGTCGCCGTGAGGTGGAGCCGGTCCCAGACCTCGGCGCCGCGGCCCGACGGGCGGAGCCGCGTCAGGCGGAGCTGGGCACCGTAGCGGTCGGCGAGCGCCGCGAAGTCGTCCAGCTGCGAGGCGTTGTCCCGGGTGACGACCACCGAGAGCTTGAAGCCCGAGATGCCCGCCCCGGCCAGGTGCTCCATGGCCCGGAGCACGGTGGCGTACGTGCCCGGCCCGCGCAGGGCGTCGTTGACGGCCGGGGTGGCGCCGTCGAGGGAGAGCTGCACGTCGACGTAGTCGTTGGCCGCCAGCCGGCGGGCGACCGGGTCGGTGATCCGCGACCCGTTCGTGGAGAACTTCACGCCCACGGAGTGGCTGGTGGCGTAGTCGACCAGGTCGAAGAAGTCGGCTCGGATGGTTGGCTCCCCGCCACCGATGTTCACGTAGAAGACCTGCATGGCCTCGAGCTGGTCGACGACGGCCATGCACTCCTCGGTCGAGAGCTCCCGGGGGTCGCGGCGACCCGAGCTCGACAGGCAGTGGGCGCACGCCAGGTTGCAGGCGTAGGTGAGCTCCCAGGTCAGGCAGATCGGCGCGTCGAGCCCCCGTTGGAACCGGTCGACGAGCGAGGTGGGGGTGGACCCCGTCATCGGGGAGCCTCCCCGGTGGTCCGCCCGGTCGGCTCCCGGCCCCCGATTGGCGTGTCCTCCGGTCGGGCGACGATCATCCCCGTCTCGGCCAGTGTCGCCAGGGCGGCGATGTAATGGTCGATCTCCGAAGGCGCCACGTCGGCTTGCCGGCACGCCTCCCAGGCGCTCGGGGCCGAGCTGAGCGACTGGACCACGCGCCGCAGCGTCGTGCTCTTCAGGAACGACAGCCGACGTGTCCCGAAGTGGTACGCCAGGGCCCCGAACGACTCCGGCCGCAACGACACCTGCGGCGCCAGCTCCCACCCCACTTCGGGATCGAAGCACGCCCGCGCACCCGGCGCCGACCCGGCCGGTGCTCCACCTGCCGCGGGCGGACGCCCGCCGCGAGCGGCGGCGAGCGGTGTGGCGACGACCGGTGACGTGGGAACGGCTGCGACGCTGACCGGCACGGTCAGTAGACGCCGCACATGCCGTCGATGGAGACGTCCTCGACGAGCACGTCGCTCTCGACCAGGTCGGCGATGTGCTCCCCCGTGCCGGCCGTCCCTGTGGCGGCTGTCGCCGGGTCGATGCCGGATCCGGGCACAGCGGTGGCTCCATCGTGGGCAGCAGCAGGCATTGTCGGCTCCTTGTGGGCTGGTCGAGGTCGAGGCCGGGACCGGTCGGCGGCAATGCGACCGTCGGCCGGTCCCGGCCCGGGGCGCAGCTCCGCGAGCGGTCCCGAGGGTTTCAATTTATAACACTGGATGCCAAAATGGAAGCCTGATGGACCGTGGGCCGGGGCACTCTTCTGTGGATCGTCCGGACTGTCAGGCGGACCGTCAGGCGCCGAGCGGCCCGGCGTCGCCTCCGGGCCGGGGTCGCCGCCCCACCACGTCGAGGGCGGCGATCACCCGCGTGGCCATGGCTCTCTTCGATCGCGACGGGTACGACGCCACCACGGTGGACGACATCGCCGCCGCCCTGGGGATCGGGCGCCGGACCGTGTTCCGGTACTTCGCCTCGAAGGCCGACATCGTCTGGGGCGAGTTCGACGCCGAGCTGGCCCGCCTCGACCGTCACCTGCGGGACGCCCCGGACGGCGAGCCCCTCTTCGACTGCCTCCGACGAGCGGTGGTGGCGACGAACCACTTCGGCGCTGGGGAGCTCGGCGAGCTGCGCGTCCGGATCAGGCTCATCGAGTCGGTGGACGCGCTGGTGGCTCACTCGGCCGTGCGCTACGCGGAGTGGCGGCGGGTGGTGGCGGTCTTCGCCGCCCGCCGGCTGGGAGGGGAACCGGACGACCTCCCCGCCGAGACTTTGTCGCGGGCCGCCCTCGGGGCGGCGACGGCGGCGTTCACGTGCTGGGTGCGGCGGGGAGACGACAACCTCTCGGGCGACCTGGACCAGGCGTTCGAGCTCCTGGCACGGGGCTTTTCCCTCCCCGAGCCGCCACACCGGCGATCGGCGGCGACGTGAGCGGGAGGGAGGCGGGCCGGAGCGGTGGCCGTGGCTCGACGCCGCCCCCGTCGGAGCGCGATGCTGGCCGTCGTCGGCGAAGTGATGACAAGGTCGACGAGGTCGACGAGCAATCGCGAAGGGGAGGGTCACCACCATGAAGGTCCGTGCCGCAGTGTGCGCAGGGTTGGAAGAGCCGTGGAAGGTCGAGGAGGTGGACGTCGACCCCCCCGCCGCGCACGAGATCAAGGTGCAGATGGCCTACGCCGGGATGTGCCACTCTGACGAGCATCTCCGTACCGGCGACATGGGTGCCGCCCCCGAGGTCCTGGAGATGATCGGTGTGTCCTCCATGTACCCGGTGGTCGGCGGCCACGAGGGTTCGGGGATCGTCACCGAGGTCGGACCCGAGGTCCAGCACGTGGCGGTGGGGGACCACGTGGCGACGGCTTTCATCCCCGCCTGCGGGGTCTGCCACTGGTGTGCCTCCGGCCGCCAGTACCTCTGCGATCTAGGGATGACCACCCTGGCCGGTCCGATGATCAGCGACGGGCAGTGGCGCTACCACCTCGACGGCCAGCCTCTCAACCGCATGACCCAGCTCGGGACGTTCGCCGACGAGATGGTGGTGAACGAGGCGTCGGTCGTGAAGATCGATCCCCATGTCTCCCTCCGGGCGGCTGCCCTGATCAGCTGTGGCATCTCGACGGGGTTCGGTTCGGTGGTCGACCGGGCGAAGGTGAAGCCGGGGGAGACCGTGGTGGTCGTCGGCTGCGGTGGCGTGGGCTCGGGCGCCATCCAGGGGGCGAGGATCGCCGGGGCGCGCATCATCGTGGCCGTGGACCTGCTCCCGTTCAAGGTCGAGCGGGCGAAGGCCATCGGCGCCACCCACGGGGCGGCGTCGATGGAAGAGGCGGCCCTGATGCTGCCTGAGCTGACCGAGGGGAGGATGGCCGACGCCGTGGTCCTCACCCCCGGCGTGCTCACCGGTGACCTCATCGCGCCGGCCATGACCCTGGCGTCCAAGGACGGCCGTGTCGTGACCACCGCCATCGCCCCTTCCAGCCAACTCGACGTGAAGCTCAACCTCTTCGGGTTCGCCATGTTCAACCAGTCCCTGCTGGGCACGGTCTTCGGTTCGTGCAGCCCCCGGGTCCAGATCCCCAACCTGCTCCGCCTCTACCAGGCCGGCATCCTGGACGTCGACGGGTTGGTGACCCGGGAGTACAGCCTCGACCAGGTCCAGAATGGGTACGACGACCTGGCCGCCGGCACGAACATCCGTGGCGTGGTGAAGTTCGACGTCTGATGTGACCGGGTTGCGTCCCGCCGTTCGCCGGACGTTCCGAGCGTGAAGGGGCCTGTCGCCGGCGTCGCCGGCTTGCCGGTGGGCGCGCCGGGCCGGGCACGCGGCCGAGCGGTGTGAGCGCGGCTGGGTCGATGGTCCATGCCTGTGTCCTCACCATGGAGATCCACGTCACGGAGGCCAACTCGCTGAAGGCGAAGCGGGCCGTCGTGAAGCACCTTGCCGCCACGGCACGGTCGCGCTTCGACGTGGCCGCGGCCGAGACCGGCTACCAGGACCAGTGGCAGCGCTCGGAGCTGGCGTTCGCGGCGGTGGCAGCGTCGGCCGGGCATGTGGAAGAGGTGCTCGACTCGGTCGAACGGTTCGTCTGGGCCCACCCCGAGCTGGACGTGATCGGGGCGTGCCGGACGTGGGTGGAGGCCGACCGGTGACCACCCGGCCCGCCGAGCGGCCGGCGACCGACGGGGCGTGGCGGAGCCGCGTCGGGGTGGGGGCGCGGACCGGTCAGCGGGCCACGGGGGAGGACGCCGTGATCACGCGGATCGGTCGCCCGGCCATCCACGCCTCGATGTCCTCGACGACGTCGTCGAACCACTGTGCGAGGGTGGTCTCCGTCACGTAGCCCAGGTGGGGGGTGCACACGGCCCGGGGCATCGAGCGGAGCGGGTGGTCGGCCGGGAGTGGTTCGTCCCCGAAGACGTCGAGCCCGGCGCCGGCGATCGAGCCGGCCGCCAACGCCTCCACCAGGGCGGCTTCGTCCACGATCGGGCCACGTGACGTGTTGACCAGCACCGCGGTCGCTTTCATCGCCGCCAGCTCCCCTGCACCCACGACGCCGCGGCTCCGCTCCGACAGCACGAGGTGGATGCTCACGACGTCGGAGCGAGCGAAGAGCTCGCCCTTCCCGACCGGTTCCACGCCGAGGCCGCGGGCTCGCTCCGGGTCGAGGTGCTGGCTCCAGGCCACCACCTCCATGTCGAAGGCCTGGCCGATGCGGGCCATCCGGCTGCCGATCCGTCCCAGGCCGACCAGCCCGAGCGTCGACCCGGCCAGATCGGTGCCGAGCGTGTGCTGCCAGCCACCCCGGCGGAAGGCGGCCACCTCGTCGGGGAGGTGCCTCAGCACCGAGAGGATCAGGCCCCAGGTCAGCTCGGCTGTGTTGCCGCTCGACCGGGCGCTGGTGGCGCACACGACGACGCCCTGATCGCCCGCGGCGGCGAGGTCGATGGCGGCATTCCCGGGACCGGTCGTCACGAGGAGCTCGAGTGCCGGGAGCCGACCGAGCAGCTCGCGGTCGAAGGCCGTCCGCTCCCGCATCGCCACGATCACGTTGGTATCGGAGACGGCGGCCACGAGCGCGTCGCCGGTGAGATGCTCACGGAGTGCGGACCACTCCACGCCCCCCAGTCGGTCGGTGGGGGCGAGGCGGTCCACCGCGCCCTGGTAGTCATCGAGGAAGACGACCCGGGTCATCGCCCGAGCGTAGTGCCACCGCTCGTCCGCGCCGGCTGGGTGCGACGACGGCGGGCCGTCACGACCAGCGCCAGCTCCGCTCTCGGCCCACTTGGTGACGGCTCCCCTGCTTTGTTGGCCGCTGTCGCCGCTCGGACGATCGCTTGGAAGACGGACGCGCCGACGTGCTCCTCCGTGTGCAGTTCGAAGGTAGGGCGGAGGTTACGGCCGAAGCCAGCGACCATCGCATCGATCTGCTGTGAAACAGGTGTCGCATTGGATTGGAATTGCCCGGGGTGCCGGCAGTCGTCGGTTCGTGAAGAGCTCGTGAAGAACCGTGCCAGGGATCAGCGAGAACCCGGGGTCAGACCCAGCCCCTTCCCGGGGACGCTTCCAGTATGAGAGTCACACCC
>JAKADK010000036.1 GCA_021820665.1 Actinomycetes bacterium
TGGCATACTGGCCAGGGAGGATCCGGCACTATGCACTCGACCGGGCACTTGCGCACGCACTCACCACAATCGTCACAGGTATAGGGGTCGATCGTGAAGACGCCCAGGAACGAGTCCGTCTTGGTCAGTGCCCCGGTTGGACAGCTGTACTCGCAGCCACCACAGCCGATACATTCGTCGCCGAGCACTCGCAGTGCCATGGCAACCCGGTCAGCCCGACGTCGCCGGATAGTGGTGGTCCTCGGGATGGAACTCTGGGAGCCCGCCGAGGCAACGGGCACAGGCAAACTCGGGCACGACCGGGCCGGAAGCTGAGTAGCGATGCCGATATCGCCCTCCGTCCCACTCCCAGTACCCGTAGGGAAGGTCGACTACACGGTCGAGTGGTGTATTGCATCCCGGACAGACCGGCGTCGTGTCCGGTACGTCGGTGTCACCTGTCATTTCAGCCCCTTGCTGCTCACCTCGGGCCCAAATGGAAGGCCCGCGTCCGGCTCGGCACGGAGCGCAGCGAGGCCGTCGAAGAATCGCTGCATCGTCTCGGCATAGCGGAAGAACCGATCAGCACCCATCGTGTCGTCGCTGCGCAGCCGGAGTCGGCCCCCGACCAGTACGAGCGAGCTGAGTGTGCGCCGCCCGGTGGCCCCACCGTGAGCCACCACATCGTCGCGGATCTCTTCCCAGACCTCTGCGCCACCTTCGAGACGGCAATCCGCGGCGGGCAGTTCGTCCGCCGCGACCTCGACGACCTCGCAACCGTAATCTCGGAACCTGAGCAGGACTGCAAACGCCGGATCGGACTCGACCACGACTTCGAGGTCAAGATCGCAGAACCCGAGAGCAGCGAACTCGGCCTGCCGGACGGCCATGACTGCGGCGAGAGCGCGGAAGGTCTCGACCGAGTCCATGGGGATGCGCTCACCACCGGGCGCAGACGCGGTTCTCGTGGTCGGGATTGGCGTCACTATGCAACCCCCAGCGTTGACGCGTCGATCCCGAGTTGGTCGAGCGGCAGTTTTGTCCGGTCAAGGCGGCTCACCCCGGCACGCTCACAACGCGCCAGGTAGGACGTGAGCATCTTCGCCGACAGCTTCTCTGACATCGGGAACCCATCCTCCTCGATACGCTCGACCCCACCGGCGAGGAGCGTCGCCATGGCGGTATTGGTCGTCGGCTGGGCTCCAAAACTTCCCAGGACCTGCTCCCCCTCGTCGAGCGCCTCGTGGATCTCCTCCGCGATGTCGGGGTCGTGATCGATCGCGTAGCGCAGATGAAGCGTCCCGAAGGCGACGTGCCGGGCCTCGTCCTGCATGACGAGACGGAACATGCGCTTTTCGACATCGGTTGGCGCGATCAGCTCGCCTTGGCGAAACAGATCCAGCACCATCCCCTCGCCGAGGAGGTGGAGGAGTGCACTCGCCTGAGTGAAGGTCTTGGCCTGGAGGATCTCGCGCAGCAAGAACTCCCCGTCGCGGCGAGCCCTGAGCAGGCCACCTCCATTTGCAAGCGCCCGCTTGCGGAACACCTCCGCGTGGCGTGCCTCATCCACGATCTGCGTTGAAAGGAACATCTTGGTTTCGAGGAAATCGTGGTTGATCCGCCACATCCACTTCGCCGGCAGGTCAGCAGCGATCATCTCCACTTCGGTGAGCATCGTGCACATCTGGCAAACCGCGTGTTCGATGTCAGAGGGAAGCTCGCGCAGCTCACCCCACGGAATGTCGCGGGTCGCCGACCACTGGCGCGACACTGCCTCTTCATAGAGCTCGGCGACGTTCTCCGCCCACACCTCGGACTTGGAGTTCACGATGTAGCCCATATCCGGCATACCCTCGTCGATGTCCGCGCCGCGCGGAGCCATCGTGCGCTGTGCCGGGTGGTCGGGCACTTCGCCGTAGCTCCCGACGGCGATGTCCATCATCGTGAGACCTCGACTACTCGGAGTCGGACGGACACCCCACTCGCTGCGAGCGCCAGACAGCCACTTCCAGTCGAGCGGGCGTCCAAGCCGATCTGTCTGGGGGAGCCCCTCGTGTCGCGGCCCGGATTCGCCTTGGTCCACCTCGTCCCCCTCCCCTTCAGTTGTCCACTCCCATGCCGGTCCCCCGCTCTAGTGAGCGAGCAACCGCCGATCCTGGACGTGCCGGACGGCACCCCACTACCCCACAACGTCCTCCCGCCACACGGGCTTCGGGCAAACGTGGAAACCTATCGCTATGCTAAGCACCTTACGTGCTAGACGTCAAGTGAGTAAGTAGACAAACCTGATCTCACCTCTGGCTTCCCTGCTAGCGTCGAGCGAGTCACTAAGCCAGGAAGATGCGCACGCTCGTGCATCCCCATCCGTCGTTCCGGCAGGGGATCGCCGGTGTGGTAGGAGGGCTTAGGCCCGCGGCCCAGCTCGGTGTGCCGATGTCGATGTGGTGCTGATCTCCGATCACTCGCGCGAGCGGAGCGGCGACGCGGGTACGGGGGGCCAGGATGCGCGGCGCGGCTCTCCTGCCTGACGCCTCCAGTTAGAGAGTCTGGTCAGTGCCCCTCGTGATGTTCCAAAGGGGTGGAGTGCATCAGGGCTCTCTGCCGGCCGCGCACAGCCGTTCCGCCAGCCCGGTGGCGCCCCGGTCGGTGCGCGCGGTAGCTCGCGTTCTCGGCCACCACCTTGGCTCCCTTGGCTTCGAGGGAGTGGCGCAGCGGTTTGAGCGTGGAGCGAGGGTTGAACCCGTAGGTACAGAACACAGCCGTCGGCTTGCCCGCCAGGGGAGGTAGCCATCCCACCTCGTCCAGCGCTCCCTTGGCCGGTCCGACCCTGAACAAGACGAAGCGCTCCACCCAGGAGCCGATCGCGATTGCATCGCTGCGCTCGACATCCTTAGCGGCGGTGTTCTTCAGGGATTTGACCTTGGCCTCGGACCCTTGCTTTCCGATGGCATCGGCGGAGAAGCGATAGTCACCGCCGCAAGCCCTCACCAACGGCTACGTGATCGACCGGCTCTACGCGATCAGGCGGGAGAGCCGCTCCCATCGGCGCCCGGGTGGAGTCGCTCCACCGGTCGCTGGAGGAGGCTCGCGCTGGTGGTCGCCTACGACCTGGACACGGTGGTGGCGACGGCCGGGTCCGTCGGGGCGCGACGGGTGCTGCGAGCCGCCACTCCCGGTGCCGATCCTCCCAGGCTCGTCGGCCGAGGCGATCCCGTCCTGGGGTACGATGGCACTGCCGTCGAAGGGGGTTCCGTCGTGTCCGACCGTGCGTTCCGCTATGTGATGACCGAGCGTGCAGGCGACACCGTGACCATCTCGATGAACCACCCGGAGCGACGGAACGCGCTCTCGCTCGAGCACATGGTCGAGCTCACCCATGCCTTCGAGCTGGCCGGCGAGAGTGACGCGACCGGTGTCGTCCTCGCTGCGGAAGGTCCGGTGTTCTGCACCGGCCACGACTTCGCCGACATGGCCGGCCGCGATCTCCAGCAGGTCCGCCGCCTCTTCTCTGTGTGCACCCGGATGATGGACACGGTCCAGTCCATTCCCCAGCCCGTGGTGGCCAGGGTGCATGCTCTGGCCACGGGGGCCGGATGCCAGCTCGTCGCCACGTGCGATCTGGCAGTCGCCTCCGTCGACGCCTCGTTCTGCACGCCCGGCGGGAAGGGCGGCCTGTTCTGCACGACACCGATGGTGGCGGTCGGCCGCTCCATCGGGAGGAAACGCGCGCTCGAGATGGCGATGACCGGTGACCCGATCGATGCCCGCACCGCCGAAGCCTGGGGGTTGATCAACCGGGCAGTGCCCGCGAGCGAGCTCGTGGCGGCGACCGCAGAGCTTCTCGGCAGGGCCACCCGGGGGAGCGCTGCGTCGAAAGGCATCGGCAAGCAGGCGTTCTACGCTCAGATCGACATGGACCAACCCAAGGCGTATGCGTACGCCGTGGAAGTGATGTCGGCTGCCAGCCAGATCGCCGACGCCCAGGAGGGTATGGCGGCGTTCATCGAGAAGCGACCGCCGAAATGGACGGGCCGGCCCTGAGGCCGCTGCTCTCCGGGATTTGTGACCGGACGTGCTCTCCGCCACGACGGTGAGGCGCGATCGCACCCACCGCTGAGCAGGGTCCGGTCACCGGATCGCCGCCGGGGTTGGCGGCGGTGCAGGTCGGAGGAGCCCCCGTGGGCCGGCAGGAAGAGGAGGTGGCTGCCGGCGAGGAACGGCCCGTTGGCAAGGGGGACGATCCGGTCGCCGGAGGCGTGGAGGAGCGGGCCGCCCATGGTGATGAGTGCCAAGGGGGCGCCCACCGACCGCGGCAGTGTGGGCTGCCGCGATCGAGAGGCGGGTGCGGGCCGCCCACGGCCGTTCCACCTCGGGCATCCCCTCGGCCCGAGTCCTCACCGTATCGCTCCCGCATAAGGTCGGCTGCCAGTCGGATCACCGGGCACCCCTGGGCGGGGAGCGGTTCGACCAGCCCTTCTCTTCGAGGCAGGCGAGGACTTCACAGAGCGCGGCTGTCACGGCGCCAATGACCGCGGCGTTGTCGTTGCGTAGCCCCCGCTGCGCGAGGTGCCGGGTCATGAACCAGGGCGGAGCACCGAGAGCTCGAGCCGGTCTCCTCCATGACCCGTCGCGGCGGCGCAACCGTTCCCGGGGAGCCAGGTGCCAGCTTCCACGTTCGTCCCAGCCGCGCGCCCGACCGTCGGCGCCCGACAAAAATTAAAATCGGAGGGCGTGGAGCACGGAGCTGAGAGCCTAGGGAGGAGTGGTGACGGCGATCCTGGGGATCAACTGCTTTAGCCACGACACGGCGGCGTGCCTCGTCGTCGACGGGGACGTCGTGGCGATGGCCGAACAGGAGCGATTCGACCGAACCTGTCATAGCCGGGCGTTCCCCGACGATGCCATCGCCTTCTGCCTCGCCGAAGGGTCGCTGCGCATCGGGGACGTGGACGCCGTCGCGTTCGCACAGCGCCCACTGGTCGACCTCGCCCGGGGGGCGCGAGACGCTGTCAGGCGCGGTGCGCCGAAGCGCCTCGCTGCTCAGCTCTACACGGACGCCCGGTTAGTTGCCCGTGAGGTGGCCTTCCGGCGGCGATGGGACTACCGGGGACGGGTAGTCCACGTCGGCCACCACGACGCCCACGCGTCGGCTGCCTTCTTCGCCAGCCCGTTCGACTCTGCCGCGGTGCTGACCATCGATCGGGGCGGGGACTATCGCTCCACCACGTTCCGGATCGGCGCGGGCAGCCAGATGCGGACGATCGCCGAGATCGCCAATCCGCAGTCAGTGGGCGAGGTGTACAGCGCGCTCACGTGGTACCTCGGGTTCTCGACCAACGCCGACGAGGGGAAGGTGATGGGGCTCGCTCCGTACGGGACGGACCGATACATGAGGGAGCTGCGGGACCTCATCGTCTTCGAAGACGAAGGGCGCTTCCGGGTGAACTTCGACTGGTTCGGCTACCAGCGGGACGCTCGGCCCGTATCGCGGCGGTTCGTCGCACGATTTGGGCCTCCCCGGCAGCCGGAGTCGGAGATCACTCAGCGCGACAAGGACCTCGCCTTCGCGGTCCAGGCCCTGACCGAGGATGCCGGGCTCCATGTCGCAAGGTGGCTGCGGACCCAGAGCCCGACTGGCCGGCTGTGCCTGTCCGGCGGAGTGGCGCTCAACTCGGTCATGAACCACCGCCTGCTGGCCGAGGCCGGTTTCGACGAGTTGTTCGTGCAGCCGGCATCTTCGGACGCAGGCAACGCCCTCGGAGCTGCCCTCTGGGTGGAGCACCAGGTGCTCGGACGGCCCCGCCGTTGGGCGATGCGGCACCCCTTCCTCGGCCCGGCGTCGAGCCACCCGGACGTCGCGGCGGCGGTAGAGGCGGCGGGTCGGAGGGGGACGCTGGCGCGTGGGATGTCGGTCCGGCAGGTGCCCGACCCCGCGGCCGAGGCCGCCCGGCTCGTAGCCGGTGGGCGGGTCGTCGGGTGGTTCCAGGGTAGGGCCGAGATCGGCCCGCGGGCGCTAGGAGCGCGTTCGATCCTCGCCGATCCGCGCCGGGCGGAGATGCGCGACGTTGTCAACGACCGGGTGAAGCACCGCGAGTGGTTCCGCCCGTTTGCCCCGAGCGTGCTCGACGAGCGCGGTGCCGACTACTTCGTCGACTACCGGGCCGATCCGTTCATGCTTCTCGTGGAGACCATCCGGCCTGACCGGCGGGATGAGATCCCGGCGGTGACCCACGTCGACGGCACTGGGCGGCTTCAGAGCGTGACGGAAGCCTTCCATCCCCTCTTCTACCGGCTGATCCGCGAATTCGATCGGCTGACGGGTGTGCCTGTCGTGCTCAACACGAGCTTCAACGTCAGGGGAGAGCCCATGGTGAACCGGCCGGAGGAGGCACTCACCGACTTCGCCCATACGGCGATGGACGCCCTCGTGATGGGCGACTACGTCGTGGAGAAGGCGCACCTTGCCAGGGAAGCCGATGAACGCCCCGAGCGCTCGCCCGTGAGCTGGCCCGGAAGGCCTCAGTCGGTCGTCGTACCGAGACGTACGCGATAACGCTGCGGGTGCAACCGGTTTGGCGCCCGATGAGCCGAGTCGGACGTTCGTGGGGAATCCCTCGGTCTCGGGTGTATCCTCGTCGTGCACGCGTGGTGCCGACCGTGAACCGTCCGGGGAGGCAGCTCCAATGACGCAGCCAGTATCGCGATCAGGCGCAGGTTCCCGCGATGCTCCGCCCGTCGGCGCCGTTGAGAACTTCGCTCTCGCCCTCCGAGACCCACGCACTTCTCCCCGGTACCGGGGATTCCCCGTCGCCGCCAGCGAAACGGTGGCGGTGCGCGAGCGGGACCAGGTCACGAAGGACGACCACTGCCTGCGCCACCCGGTGGGACGCGTCGTCCGTGGTCGCGCTGCTCGGCGCCGAGTGATGTGGTAGCGATGGCGACGTGATATCGCCCGGAGGTCAAAGGGCCCGCCTTGCCGGCACCACCGAGACCACCGGCACCACCGACAGTGCCGGCACCACCGACAGTGTCGACACCACCGACAGTACCGACAGTGCCGACAGTGTCGACACCACCGACAGTGTCGACACCGCCCCGGTCGCCAGTGGCAGACACCCTGGTCGGCTCGCCGAGGGCGCCGGGCTCGCCGGCGACTGGCCCCCGACCGACCGGCCGAGCTGGTGGCTGGAGCGGTTCGTCGACCGGCTGACGCGCCTCACCGGGTTCGACGAGGCTCCGCATGCCCGGCGCCAGCCTGGTCCCGAGGCGAACGCCAGGATCACGGGGGCGGCGGCGGTCGTGCTGCTCGTGCTCCTCGTGGCCGAAGGGATCACCCTGGCGTCGATCAACCGCTTCGTCCTGTGGCACCTTGCCATCGGCATCGTCCTTGTCCCGGTGGTGGTCCTGAAGCTCTCATCGGTGATCTGGCGTTTCGCCCGCTACTACCTCGGGGATCGGCGGTACCGGGCGGCCGGACCCCCGGCGTTCGTGCTCCGGGTCCTCGGACCGGTGCTCGCACTGTCGACACTCGCCCTCTTTGCCAGCGGGATCGTGCTGTTCGTCAAGGGCCCGGGGGCATCCGCGCTCCTCTACGACCTCCACAAGGCGAGCTTCGTGATCTGGATCGTTGTGCTCGCCGTCCATGTCGCATGCCATGCGCCCCGGGCCTTCCGATTGGCCCGTCGTGACCTCGGGCGCACGGAGATCCGGCGGCTCCGCCATCGTCTTCCGCGGGCTCGCACCCGACAGGGCCTGGTTGCAACGAGCGTCGTCCTCGGTCTCGGGCTGCTGCTGGTGTCCAGCGCTCTCCGCGGTCCGTGGACGTCCTGGCTTCACCACGGGTTCCCGTGAAGCCCCCCGGACTGGGGCGCGGTGAGACCGGCTCCCAGGCAGATCGGGACGGTGCGGAGCGAGATCGGGGCAGGATCGGGCGATGGAGCCGACCGCGCCGCCGAGCCGACGGGCGGTACGCTCGCGCGCGGTCGGGCCGGCGCCCGGCCGGGTACGAGATTGGCATACGAGGACGGTCCGGTGGCCCGGAGTCGGGAAAGCCCGTCGGGGGGTGACCGGGGGCGTAGATCGGGGGATCGGTGATGTCCGAGGAGCGATGGGGTACGGCAAGGCGGGCGGTGGCGGCGGTCGGGGTGGTCGCTCTCCTCGGCGTTGTGCTCGCCGCCTGCAGCAGCTCGCCGTCGACGCCGACGGCGAAGGCAGCGAAGGCGCCGTCGTCGGCGTCGTCGACGACGCACACCGCGGCGGGACCCGCCGTGGACACGACGGTGTCCTCCACCTACGGCCGGATCCTCGTCGACGCCAGCGGGAGGACGCTCTACGAGCTGACCGCCGACTCCGCCGGCCACAGCACGTGCTCGAGCGCCTGCCAGGCGATCTGGCCCCCGCTTGCCCTGCCGGCGGGCGAGCACGCCACGGCCGGACCAGGCACGCAGGCGTCCTGCCTGTCCGGCAGCGCCGGCGTGGCCACCGAGCCGTCGGGCGCGCACCAGGTGGCGTACTGCGGTCACCCCCTGTACACGTTCAGCGGCGACTCCGCTGCCGGTCAGGTGCACGGGTTCGGCATCCACGCTTTCGGGGGGACGTGGTACCCAGTCGGCGTCAACGGGTCGCCGGTGGAGCACGCCGTCGCGGCATCCGGGTCGACATCGTCCTCGTCGAGCGGCTACAGCTACTGACCGGGTCCCCAGCCTGACCGGTCTGGCCGTGAGCCTGGCCGGCGTTCGCCAGCTGCGCGTGCCTCGGGCCCGTCGGCGTGCGTTGCCGGTCCGGCGTGCCACCGGTCGCGAGGCCGGGCCACCTATGGTGAGCCGGTGCCATCGACCAACCCACCCCCGGGCCGACATCGACACGCCAGGGCGGGCTCCGCCCGTGGATCCAGGAGCGGCAGGAGGGCAAGGCGTAGAGGCAAGGCCTTGCCGGTGACCGTCGCCGCCGTGGTGGTCGTTGTCGTGGTCGGTGCCATCGTCCTGGTGTCCCGGTCGCCCTCTCCGACGCCTGTCGGCCGCCAAGCCTCCAAGAGATCAGTGAACGGCTCGGCGCCACCGACCACGGCGGCGCCGTCGGTCTCGACGGCGGTCTGCCCGCTCACGGGGACACCCGCGCCCGGTGGGGTCGTCCCTGCCCGCCCCGCCCTTGCCGTCAAGATCGGCAACAACCCGGCGGCCCGCCCCCAGAGCGGGCTCTCGAAGGCGGATGTCGTCTTCGAGGTACCGATCGAAGGGGCGATCACGAGGCTCATCGCCGTCTACCAGTGCCAGGGTGCACCGGTCGTGGGGCCGGTACGGTCGACACGATGGATCGACGTTCAATTGCTCGAGCAGCTCCGTCACCCGATCTTCGGATTCGCCGGCGGGATCAACCCGGACCAGGCGCTCGTCGCGTCCTCCCCCCTCTTTGATGCCAACTACTTCGACCACTACGGTCTCTATCACCGGAGCGCTGCTCGCTACGCGCCCAACAACCTCTACGTCGCCACCTCCAGCCTGTGGGCGCTCGACCACTCGACCACTCCGCCGCCTCCGCTCTTTCGCTACTCGACGTCGGCGCCTTCGGGCGCGAGCGTGAGCACTGTTGCCTCCGCGGACCTGGGTTACAGCGGGATCCTGGAGGTCACGTGGGAGTGGCAGGCGTCGTCAGGGCGCTGGCTCCGCTTCTACGGCAGCACTCCGGCGGACGGCGCCAGCGGGGCCCAGCTCTCGGCGGCCAACGTGGTCATCGAGCGGGTCAACACCGTGCCGGGTCCCTACGTCGAGGACTCCGAGGGCGCCTATGGCGTGCACAGCATCACCGTGGGCCGGGGTGCTGCCACGGTGCTCCGCAACGGTGTCGCCATCTCCGGCTTCTGGGAGCGTTCGTCGATCACCCAGGTCACCCGCCTCGTGACGGCGAGCGGCAAGACCATTGAGCTCACGCCCGGGAACACCTGGGTGGAGCTCGTGCCCAACGCTGCCAGCGTGTCGCTCACGCCCGGCTGATCGCCTCGCGGTGAACAGTGCCGAGGGGGCCGGCCGATCGGGAACCCCGGTGGGCGCCCACCAACGGGGCACGGACCGTCGGGCCGCCCTGTACGGCGAGCGGGCGGGGGGTAGCGTCGGGCCCATGCCCCTCCACGGTCACGTGCACGACGAGCGCGCCGACGACGTCGTTTCCTTCCGGCCTCAGTTCGCCGACAGCGGGGAGACCGCAGACCTCCCGCGGTTCCGCCTTCCTGACCAGGGGATGGCGCCCGACACTGCCTATCAGGTCGTCCACGACGAGCTGATGTTGGATGGGAACGCCAGGTTGAACCTGGCGACCTTCGTCACGACGTGGATGGAGCCCCAGGCCCGGACGCTCCTCGACGAGTGCGCCGACAAGAACATGGTCGACAAGGACGAGTACCCCCAGACCGCCGAGCTCGAGATGCGGTGCGTCAACATGCTGGCTGACCTGTGGAGCGCGTCGGAGGCGGAGCGGGCCACCGGTACGTCGACGACGGGCTCCAGCGAGGCGTGCATGCTCGGAGGCATGGCACTGAAGTGGCGCTGGCGGGACCGCCGCCGGAAGGCAGGAGCGAGCACGGACCGGCCGAACCTGGTGATGGGAGCGAACGTCCAGGTGTGCTGGGAGAAGTTCTGCAGGTACTGGGACGTCGAAGCCCGGCTCGTCCCGGTCAGTGCCGACTGCTCCCACCTCAGCGCCGAGGGCGCGGTGGCACACTGCGACGAGAACACCATCGGCGTCGTCGCCGTCCTCGGCTCGACCTTCGACGGTGCCTTCGAGCCCGTGGCCGAGATCGCGGCAGCCTTGGACGATCTCCAGGCGCGCACGGGGATCGACGTGCCCATGCACGTCGACGGGGCGTCCGGCGCGTTCGTCGCGCCGTTCCTCGACCCCGACCTGGTGTGGGACTTCCGGGTTCCCCGCGTGCAGTCGATCAACGCCTCTGGGCACAAGTACGGGCTCGTCTACCCGGGGGTGGGCTGGGTCGTCTGGCGCGACCGGGAGGCGTTGCCGGAGGACCTGGTGTTCGACGTCGACTACCTGGGCGGGAGCATGCCGACCTTCGGTCTCAACTTCTCCCGGCCCGGTGCCCAGATCGTGGCTCAGTACTATAACTTCATCCGTCTCGGCTTCGATGGCTACGTCCGGGTGCAGCAAGCCTGCCGCGACACGGCGATGTGGCTGGCCCAGGAGGTCGCCGGCCTGGGCCCGTTCTCGCTGGTGTCCGACGGGAGCGCGTTGCCGGTGTTCGCGTTTAGGATGAGGGACGACACGTCCGGGATCACGGTGTTCGACGTCTCCGACGGGCTCCGGTTCCACGGCTGGCAGGTCCCCGCCTACAAGATGCCGCCTGACCAGGACCACGTCGGGGTTCTGCGCATCGTGGTGCGCAACGGCATGAGCCGGAACCTGGCCGAGCTGCTCGTGGCGGACCTCCGGACGGTGGTCGAGGGGTTGGAGCGTCGTCAGGCGGGGAGCGCCACTCCCCACCGTCAGGGATTCCACCACTGAGGCCGTCGTGACGTTTCGTGGACCATGCGGACCAGTGGGATCGGCAATGGACCCGGGGGCGATGGACCTGGGGGCGGGAAGCAGTCGCCGTCGCGCGCCGGGGACCGGAGGAACGGCCATGACCGGATCGTCGATCGAGGAGGGTCGGCCGTGGGGTTGAGCTCCAACGAGGAAGTCTTCGTCCTGATCCTGGGCGTGGTGTGGGCTGCTGTCGGCTACCGCCTGGCCGAGCGGTTCCAGCGGCGGTACGGGGTCGCACTCTGGCGCATTCCGGCGGGAGTGTGGGCACTGTTCTGGTTCCTCTCGGTGGTCCTCGGCGCGGTGCTCTATCTGATCGCCCGGTCCACGACGCTGAAGCGGCTGGGCGCCGGTTCCTACGGTGGGTCGCCGCCCTACCCCCAGGGGTACGGCGGGTGGCCGGTCTCCCCAACGGGACCGCCTGGTAGCGGCCCCGGGGCCGGCCTCGGCTACGGCCCCGGCACCGGCCTCGGGAACGGCGGGGACCCAACCGGGCCGGTCGGGAACCAGCTGCCTGTGTCACCACCGGCTTGGCACCCGGACCCGTCGGGTCGCTTCGCCTATCGATGGTGGGACGGGACGGCATGGACGAGCACGGTGTGGTCTGACGGTCGGGTCATGGAGGACACCAGCCCCGATCAGCGGATCGGCCCGTACTGAGACGGCACTCGGTCGGTGGACGTGGCCGTGCCCGCCGGCGTCACGGCCACCGAGCCGTCTTCCGGAAGCCCGCAGCCCTACCGAGAGGAATCCGGCGTGCGAGACGGGCTAGCCTCCTTCGCCGTGGACTTCGACCTCTCTCCTGAACTGTCCGAGCTGCAGCGCACGGTGCGCCGCCTGGCCCAGGAGAAGGTGAAACCGCGGGCTAGGCAGATCGACACGACCGGAGAGTACCCGAGCGACCTGTTCGAGGCGTTCCGCGACGCCGACCTGCTCGGCCTGTGCCTTCCGACGGAGCTGGGTGGGTCGGGAGCCGGGATCCTTGGTCTCACGATCGCTATCGAGGAGGTGGCGAAGCACTCGAATGCCGCCGCGCTCATGCTCCTGCTCACACGGCTTCCCGTGGGTCCGGTCCTCATCGCGGGCAACGACGACCAGAAGCGACGCTACCTGCCCGGCATCGCGGACGGATCCCTGCGGGCGGCGTTCGGCCTTTCAGAACCGCAGGCCGGGAGCGACGTGGCCGGCATGCGCACCCGCGCCGTCCCCGACACGGGCGCCGCGGGTGGCTGGGTCCTCACCGGGACCAAGTGCTGGATGTCGGGTGTGAGAGAGGCCGACTGGTACACCGTCTTCGCCAAGACCGGCGACCCGGCCTCGCGCGCCCACGACTCCATCACGGCGTTCATCGTGGAGCGGTCGTGGGACGGTGTCTCGGTGGGTCGGACCGACCACAAGATGGGCGTGCGCGGTGTCGACACCGGGGAGCTCGTGCTCGACGGAGTGCACGTGCCGGCGGAGAACGTCATCGGGGAGGTCGGGGGGTTCCGCCTGGCCATGTTGGGGCTGAACGCGATGCGCCCGATCGTTGCGGCCAGGGGCATTGGCCTGGCTGAAGGCGCCCTGATGTACGCCACCGAGTACGTCCAGCAGCGTGAGGCCTTCGGGCATACCATCGCCGACTTCCAGGGTATCCAGTGGGAGATCGCCAAGCTGGCGGTGGACATCGAGGCGGCACGGCTGCTCACGTACCGCTCGGCGTGGCTGGCAGACCAGGGGAAGTTCACGAAGGAGTACGTCCCGTTCCTCTCCATGGCGAAGTACCACGCCACGGAGCTGGCCGTCCGGGCGTCTGGGCTCGCCGTCCAGCTCCTCGGGGCGGCCGGGTACATGGAAGACCACCCAACCGAGCTGTGGTACCGGGACGCCCGGCAGCTCACCATCGTCGAAGGAACCTCCCAGGTCCAGCTGGGCCTGATCGCCCGGGGGGTCCTGGCCCGGGACCTGTGGTGGGACTGACGGAGCCGGACCGACCGGCCCCGGGCGCGCCCCCGGGGGGCCCACCACCGGCGTTCGCTGCCCTGGGGTCGTGGCCCGGCGTCCTCGACCGGGTGGTGCGGGGAGCAGCGCTCTCCGTCGCCGAGGCCGAGATCGTCATGGGCGAGGTCCTCTCTGGCCGTGCCGCCCCCGAGCAGATCGCCGCCCTGGTCGTCGGGTTGCGCGCCAGAGGCGAGACCGTCGAGGAGATGACCGGGTTCGTCCGGGCCATGGTGGGCCACGCCGTACCGCTTCCCCTCCCCGAGGGGGTCGACGTCGTCGACACGTGCGGGACGGGCGGCGATCGCCTGCGCAGCATCAACGTGTCGACGATCGCAGCACTGGTGGTGGCGGCGACGGGCGCGAAGGTCGCCAAGCACGGGGGGCGCGCGTCGTCGTCGGCCGTCGGTGCGGCCGACGTGCTCGAAGCCCTCGGCGTGGTCGCCGACCTGGGGCCGGCGGGGGTGCGGCGGTGCATCGACGAGGTCGGCATGGGCTTCTGCTTCGCCCCCCGTTTCCATCCGGCGATGCGCTATGCCGCGCCGGTGCGCAAGTCGCTCGGCATTCCCACGGTCTTCAACTACCTCGGACCACTCGCCAACCCGGGCCGGGCCCGCTTCCAGGTGATCGGGGTGAACGATCCGGCGATGGCCGACAAGATGATCGGGGTGCTGGCAGCCAACGGAACCGAGCGGGCCATGGTCGTCTTCGGGGACGACGGCCTCGATGAGCTCTCCACGACCGGGCCGTCGACGGTCGTGGAGTACCGGTCTGACCGTGGTGGACCGGTCGGTGGAGCCGGTGCCCGTGGGGGACACCCGGCGGACGCCGTCGTCCGCTACCGGGTCGACCCGCGCCAGCTCGGGTTGCGGACCGCCACCATCGACGAGCTCCGCGGCGGGGACGCCGTCGTCAACGCTGACGCCATCCGGCGGGTCATCGCTGGTGAGCCGAGTCCCCATCGGGACATCGCCGTGCTCAACGCGGCGGCATCACTCGTCGTCGTGGGTCGGGCGGACGACCTGCGGGCGGGGATGGAACTGGCAACCGCGGTGATCGACGACGGGCGGGCGGCACGTGTGCTGGAGGAGCTGATCAGGGTGTCGACAGAAGAGGCGGCGATCGAGGGTCGCAGCGGGGGGAGTTGAGCACGGGCCCCTCTGCGCCATCCGGTGGTGGCGGCGACGGTCGGTGCCGGCGGGCGAGGGGCGGTAGCTTCGTGGTGGGCCACGCCAGCCCATGGGTGGCGTGGCTGAGCCGGACCTGGTCGAGATGGGTGTCGATCCACTGGGCGACGAGCTGGCGTTCGTAGGGATGGTGGTCGGCAGGGACCGACAGTGGAGAGGTCGGTCCCCATGTCGGGTCGAGGAGGAAGCCGCGGTCGAGGGTGACCGTTCCGGCCCCGGCGACGTCGAGCACGAGGCAGCCGGCCCGCTCGAGGGCTTCCACCTCGCGTCGGACCTCGATGGCGCGGCGGAGCCGCTCGGCGGCGTCCCGGACGGTGGCGGCCTCCTCGTAGCGGAGGTCCCGGCTGAGGACGGCCAGCCGCGCCCCGGCGACTCCGAGCAGTGCGAGGTCGCCGCCTTTGGCGGCCTCCAATCCGGCGGTGCCCAGCAGTGAGGCCAGCGCCCGGGCATGGCGTCGCAGCCCGCCGGTGTGCTCCGGAGGCACGGGCGAAGACGAACGGCGAGCGCGACCGTGCTGGTTGAACGGCGGTGTCCAGGCGCGGATCAGGCGGCCCTCCAGCACGGTGGCCTCGAGGGTGGTCCCACAGACCTGGTGGTCGACGGCGGCGAGCAGTCCGAGCAGCCTCGTCACCTTCGAACGCCGATCGGAGGTGAAGTAGGAGCGGACCCGGGCCTGGATGTCGGTGGCCTTTCCGACGTAGAGCGCGTCGCCGACGGCGTCCCGGAAGCAGTAGACCCCCGGCCGGTGGGGGAGGCGTGCCGTCAGTCGGAGCTTGGCTGCGTGCGGGTGACCGGCAAGGAGAGGGAGGTCGAACAGATCCGCCAGGCCGACCACGCCGAGCGATCCGGCCCGTTCGAGGATGGCGTGCAGGAGGTCGCCGGTGGCGAGCACGTCGTCCAGCGCCCGGTGCGACGGGCGGTGGGCGAGCCGGAGCGCCGCGGCCAGCGTGCCGAGCTTGCAGTCGCGCACCTCGGCACCGTAGAGCCGCCGGGCCAGGCGGAGGGTGTCGACTGCCCGGTTGGACGCAGAGAGGCGATCGCGCCCGGTGCCAACCAGGGCGTGGTCGAGGAAGGCGAGGTCGAAACGGACGTTGTGACCGACGAGCACCGAGGTCCCGACGAACTCCAGCAAGGAGGGCAGGACGGACGATACCGGTGGCGCTCCCGCAACCATGGCGTCGCTGATCCCGGTCAGGGCGGTGATGAACGGGGGGATGGGCCCAGCCGGCCGGACCAGCGTCTGGAACGTCTGGAGCAGCTCCCCACCCCGGTAGCGCGCGGCGGCGATCTCCGTGAGCGAGGCCGTCCCCGGGGATCCCCCGGTCGTCTCCACGTCCACCACCACGAAGGTCACCTCCGAGAGCGGCGTGCCCAGGTCGTCGAACGACCGCTGGCGGATCTCGTGCACGCAGTGAGCATACCGAACAGGTGTTCGTTCAGGCGGTCCTCTGGCAAAGGGGCCGGCGGGTCGGTTGGTTCTCCTCGCTCCTCGGTGGACCGGTTGCCGGCGTCGGCGACTACCGTTGGGGCGTGTCGACTGCCGCTTCCCCTCCCGAGATCCCGACGCGTTACCGCTGCGACGCCTGTGGCAACCTGACCCGGTTCGACGTGGTGACGAACCGCCGGACCAAGGCGTTCCATCACTACTCGGTGGGAGGTGAGCTCGCCGTCGAGGAGGTGGAGGTCCTCGACGAGACGATCGAGGAGGTGACCTGTCGATGGTGTGGGCATGGCGACGCCGTCACCGTGGTCGAGATCGAGCCGGGAGCCGAGCTCAACGGGGCATGAGCCCGGCCGGTCCTGATCGGGCCGGAGCCGCGCCGGTAGGGTCGCCCGCATGGATCGCCGGTCTGCGTCCTGTCCCGGCCGGGGCGTCCAGCGTGGCTGCCTTCGACCTGGTGGGTGTGGGCGCGACGGGGGCGCTCCTTCGTGTCGCCGTGTGCCACGAGCGGGCCTGGTTCCTGCTGTGCTTCCTCGCCCCCGACTGCACCGGATGCGAGGTGGTGTGGGACAACCTGGCTTCCGGTCAGCCCGCCGTCGGTGGTCGCCCGCTGCGTTCGGTGGCCATCGTCAGGGACGATGTCGCCCGTCGTGCTCGTGTCGCCGGGTTGGCGGCAAAGGTGGCGCCGGTGCCCGTCGTGGCCAGCGACGCCGCCTGGATCGACTACAGGGTACTTGGCTATCCCGAGCTCGTCGTGGTGGACGGGAGCCGGTCGACCGTCCTGGCGAGGACCACGGTCTTCGCCTGGGAGGACGCCCTGGCGCGCCTGGAGCAGGAGCTGGCGGCGAGGGCCGGTAGCGGGGCGCTCGGGGAGGCTTCCTGTTAGCACTCTAAGGAGGAGAGTGCTAATATGGCACTGTAGTTCGGAAGTGGCAGTCATGCCGAACATGGGACCAGAGGAGGTGTGGGCGATGGCCCTTCTTCGCAGTGATCCGTTCCGGGATGTCGACCGGCTGTTCCAGCAGCTGGCCGCACAGCCCGCTCCGCGTAGCTCGATGTCGATGCCGATCGACGCCTACCGGAAGGGTGACCAGTTCCTCATCCAGATGGAGCTGCCCGGTGTCGATCCCGAGCATGTCGACATCACCGTCGAGGACAACGTCTTGACAGTGAAGGCGGAGCGGCCGGCTCCGAGCACGTCGGAGGATGTCGAGAGCCTGGTGACCGAAAGGAGCTACGGGACCTTCTCTCGCCAGCTCTTCTTGGGCCGGAACCTCGACACCGACCGCATCGAGGCCCAGTACGACGCCGGGGTGCTGTCGCTGTCCATTCCCGTGGCCGAACACGCCAAGGCCCGGCGCATCCCCGTCGACGCCCGGTCCGAGCCGGCCCGGCTCGCCGTCTGACGAAGTGCAGTCCGAGAGAGCCGGCCCGGCGCGCCAGCCGTTCGGGCCGGCCTCTGACTGGACCAGCCGCTGACGGGGGACGGGATCAGGTGCACCTGCGTGGTGTGCCCGGCGCGGACGACGGTCTCCTGAGCGATATGGCGCGACGCGGTGTCGCAACTTCGATACGGAGCGTGGCGAGCGCGGCGTAGAGCGAGGTGAAGCCGGCGGCGCGGGTCGGGTGGAGTGCGCCGGGCCCGGGCCGTGATCGGCGCGGTGTAGCAAGCCGGTCCGCAGGTCAGCGCCCTGTGCAAGGTTACCTGCAAGGTGACTTCGTCATGGATGGGAGGCGTGTCTTCCCATCGAGTTCGACCTGAGGGTCGCCCTGTCCAGAGCGTCGTGCGGCAATGCTTTGTCGGCTGGCGTTCGACCCGCATGCCTCTCGGAGCGGGCGGCGTCGGCTTGGTCAGGACCGGCGACTGGTGTGTCGGACCCTTGCGTTCCACCCGTACCGGCCCCTATCGTGACCGCTCCATGAGGCGGAGGCGGAGCGGGCCTGGCGGCGTGTGCTGGCGCGGGGTGGAGCGGGTGGAGGAGTCCGCCCCGGCACGGTCGGGGTGGGGCTCGGCGCGGCTTTGGCGAGGCGGGGCAGTATCCGGCGCTGGACACCAGACATCGACCCCGGGGGGCTCGGGTGTGTCCGCTGGCGCCGCCGACCGGCGGGGTGGTGCGCCGTGGTGAGAACGGGGGTCGGATGGCGTGAGCCGGTCTCGATGCCGCCGGAGCCCGCTGGTGACCCGGTACGCCGGGCGCCCAGCGGCCGGGGTGCTCGTCGCCCGGTCGCGGCGGCGGCCTCCGCGCTGGTGGTGTTCGCCAGCGTTGCGCTCTTCGTCGGGATCTACTCCCGGGCCCAGCGCGAGGTGTCGGTCGTCGTGGTCGTCCGGACGGTCGGCGCCGGGACGCCGGTGACCATCGCTGACGTCGCGCCGGCCCAGGTGGCACTGGGCGGTTCCGTGACGGCCATCCCCTACCGTGATCTCTCCGACGTGGTCGGGAGGTGGGCGGCCGAGCCGCTCACCTCGGGTACCCTGCTCACCCCGAGCGAGCTGGCAGGCCCGCCTCGGGTCCCGACAGGGAGCGCCGAGGTGGGTGTCGTGCTGAAGCCGGGTCAGGTGCCGGCAGCGGGGTTGCGCACCGGTGACCGGGTGATGGTCGTCGACGCCGGCTCGGGCGCCGGGGTCGACATCGCGGGGACGGCCGGCGGTGGCCTGACCGGAGCAAGCCTGCCGTCACCCACCGCCGAGGGCAGCGAAGTCCTGGTTCCCCAGGCCCTGGTGGTCGGAACGGCGCCACCCCCGCCCTCTGCGTCGTCGGGCGCGGTCGAGGTCGTCTCGCTGCGCGTCCCCACTGCCGAGGCGGCGCCGGTGGGCGTCGCCGCCGCGGCCGGGACCATCGTGCTCGCGCTCGTTCCCGGAGGGGAGGCTGCGCCGTGACCTTGGTGGGGTTGGCGTCGCTGAAGGGCGCTCCGGGGGTGACCACGCTGGCGTGCCTGCTGGCCGCTGGTTGGCCTCCGGGACGGCGGGTCGTGCTCGTCGAGGGGGATCCCAGCGGGGGCGATCTTGCAGCCCGCTTCTCGCTCTCGGCGGCGATCGGGTGGCCGACGATGGCGGCAGCCGCCGCCCACCGTGGTGCCGGCGTCTCACAGCTCGATCCCCATGTCCAGACGCTTCCCGGTGGCGTGGCTGTGGTGACCGGGACCCGAAGCGCAGGGGCGCGCGGCGACGAGGGGGCGGCTCGGCGGGCCGTCGCCGAACTGGTCGCCAACGTCTCCCGTGACCTCGATGTCGTCGTCGATCTTGGCCGTTTGCTGCCGGGCATCGCCGGGAGCGACGAGCTGCTGGCGCGGCTCGACTACCTCGCGATCGTGATCCGCGCCGACGCGCCAGGGGTCCTGCGACTGGCCGATCGAGCCGGGGAGATCCGCCTGGCGTGCCCAGCCGATCTGGCTGCCGTCACCGTCGGGAGCCGCGGGTACGGCCCGGAGGAGATCGAGGCGTGCACGGGGGTTCCGGTCGTCTCTGCCATCCCGTGGGACGGTGCGGCCGCCGCCATCGTGACCGGCGACGACCATCGGCGGCGGCGCCTGGCGCGCTCCTCGCTGGGCCCGGCGGTGCGGTCGCTGGTCTCGGTGGTCCTCGGTAGTCACGGTACGCCAACCGGGCCGGAGGGTTTTCCGTCCACCCAGCCCCCGGTCGTTGTCGGGAGTCGTGGTGGCGTTGGTGGCGCGGAGTGGCCCGACGGTCGGCTGGCACGATCGCTGGCACACGAGCTGACGCGGTGAGGGAGGGAGCGAATCCCGTGGCGGCAGGGGAGCTCGAGGCTCGCCTGCGCGCCGACGTCGCCCGGGACCTGGCCGAGCCGAACGTCGCCATGCTCGGACCCGACGATCGTAGAGAGCTCGCCCGTCAGCGGATCCTGGCCTGGTTGGAACGGTACGCCGGCGAGCAATTCGCCGAGGGGCGTCCAGCGCTCACCCCCGGCGAGGAGCGGAGCATGGGCCAAGCTGTGCTCGACGCGCTCTTCGGCCTCGGCCGGCTCCAGGCGCTGGTCGACGACCCCACCGTCGAGAACATTGACGTCAACGGGTGCGACCGGGTGTGGATCACCCGGGCGGACGGCACCAAGGAAGCCGGTGCGCCGGTGGCGGAGTCCGATGGCGCGCTGATCGAGGTGATCCGGTCGGCAGCCGCGAGGTTGGGCCTATCCGAGCGCCGGTTCGACACCGGTCGACCCGAGCTCGACCTGCGTCTTCCCGACGGCTCTCGGTTGTCGGCGGTGATGGCCGTCTCGGCTCGTCCCGCCGTCTCGATCCGCCGCCACCGCTTCGTGGACGTGACCCTCGACGACCTCGTGACCATGGGTTCGATGGACGGGGAGGTGGCATCCCTCCTCGCCGGAGCCGTGCGGGCCCGGAAGAACATCGTCGTGTCGGGCGCCATGAACACCGGCAAGACGACGCTGCTCCGGGCTCTCGCCTCGGAGATCCCTCGTCGGGAGCGCTTGGTCACCATCGAGCAGGCGTTCGAGCTCGGCCTCGATCGGGTGCCGGCCCGCCACCCCGATGTCGTGGCCCTGGAGGCCCGACCAGCCAACGTCGAGGGGGAGGGGGAGATCGGCGTGGCGGCGCTCGTCCGCCGCGCGCTGCGGATGAACGCCGATCGGGTCATCGTCGGCGAGGTGCTCGGAGACGAGATCATCCCCATGCTCAACGCCATGAGCCAGGGACGGTCCGGTTCGATGTGCACGATCCACGCCGACTCGTCCGCCGGCGCGTTCCGCCGGATCGCCTCCTACGCCGTGCAGGCGCCAGAGCGTCTCCCGGTCGAGTCGACGAACCTGCTGATCGCCGGTGCCGTCCACTTCGTCGTGCACCTGGAGGTCGAAGCCACCGTCGTGGCGGAACCTGTCGGACCGGCCGCGCTCCCAGCCCTCTTATCCGGGGGGGCCGGTCGCGTAGACGGTCCCTGCGATCCTGAAGCTCCCAGTCCCTGGTCGACCGGCCCCGAGGTCATCTTCGGCCCTCCGGCCCGCCGGTGTCGATTCGTCTCCTCGGTCCGGGAGGTCGTGGACGTGGACGGGTCCCAGCTGCTCTCGAACGAGCTCTTCCGTCCGGGAGCAGGTCGCCGGGCGGAGCCGGCAGCCCCGCTCCGGCCCGAGACGCGTCGAGAGCTCGTGGCCGCCGGCTACGACCCCGGCGGTCGAACCAGCACCGCCCTGGTGGGGCAGTGACGGCGCTCGTCGCGCTCAGCGCGGTGACGGCCGCATTGGGGGTGGTCGGGCTCGTCCGCTCGCTCGGGCCCAGGCCCGTGCCAGAACCCGCGGTCCAAGAGCGCCTGGTGGGGGTCCGGCGGTGGCCCCACAGACGAAATGGCCCGTCGGAGGCCCGTCGGGGAGGCGGGACGTCGACTGTCCTCGCTGTGGCGGTGGGCGCGGGAGCAGCTCTGGTGAGCGGGTGGCCCGTCCTGTTCGTCCTGGGTGCTCTGGCGGGCTACGGGATCCCTCGGCTGTACCGGTCGGGGGGCGCTGGTGGAACGGCGAAGACGGAGGCGGTCGCCACGTGGACCGAGCTGCTCCAGGGGACGCTGGCGGCGTCGGCCGGACTCGTCCAGGCCATCACGAACACGGCTCCGCTGGCCCCGGAACCTCTCCGGGATGCAGCGATCGAGCTTGCCGGGCACCTGCACGCGGGGTCGCCGACGGACGAGGCCCTCCGCCGCTTCGCGGCCCGGATCGACGACCCGGCGGCCGATCGGGTCGTCTGCGCCCTCATCCTGGCAGCCACGTCCCGCGCTGAGCGCCTCGCCAGCCTGCTCGAGTCCTTGGCCGAAGCCACCAGGGAGGACGCCGCACTGCGGTTGCGGATCGACGCCAGCCGCTCGGCCGTGACCAGCGCGGTGCGGACCGTCATCGTCTTCACCGTCGCGTTCGGCGCGGCCCTCCTCGTCCTCGCGCACGGCTACCTGGCCCCCTACGGGTCCTTCGTCGGGCAGTGCGTGTTGCTCGTGATCGGGGCGACCTACACCGTGGCGATGGTCGCCATGGTGGCGATCGCCCGTCCGGCGCCGCCTGTCCGGTTGCTTGGCCCTCCCGACGCCGGGAGCGGGCGGTGACTCCGTCGGAGCTCGTCGGGGTGGCGGGAGTGGGCTTCGGTCTCGGCGTGCTGTGTCTCGTGAGAGCCCTCCGGTCCCGTCGCCCTTCCCTGGCGACGATCACCGCCTCGATCAAGGGAGAGCCCGAGCCACCCCGGGGGGCAGACAGCTTGGGCCTCCGGCCCGGTGAGAGGATGGGGCGACTGGTCGAACGCGAGACCGTGGCCGTCGCCGATTGGCTGGGCGTCGATCGGCCCGGAGCGTCGGGGTGGCGCCGTTCGCTGGTGACGGCGGTGGCGGTGAACGAGACGTCGCTCGTCGACGTCGTCACCCACGTCGTGCTGGCAGCCGCCACCGCCCTGCTGGCGGTGCCCCTGGCGTGGGCGGGAGTCCTCACCCTGGTCGTGCCGGCCGGTGGGGGCGCCTCTCTCGTGCTCGTCGTGCTCACGGTCCTCATTGGGGTCCCGTTGGCCGCCGCCGTACCGGTGGTGACGGCGGTCCGACGGGCAGCAGCCCGGCGGTGCCACCTGGCCGTGGTGACCGGGTCCTTCCTGGACCTGGTCGAGCTGTCCCTGGCCGGCGGGATGGGTGTGGAGAGCGCGCTCCTGGCGGCGGCAGCGGTGGGCACGGACTGGGGTTCACGGCGCATCGCTCGGGCACTGACCCTGGCCAGGGACACGGGCGTGCCGCCGTGGGTGGCGCTCGGCGACCTCGGCGACCTCCTGGACGTCGCTCCGCTCCGGGAGGTGGCGGCGGCGCTCCGCCTGGCGGGGACGGAGGGGGCTCGGATCCGCCAGTCGCTCCACGCGCGGGCGGTCGCCCTCCGTCATCACCACCAGGCCGACGCCGAGCGTGCGGCACACGCCGCCACCGAACGGCTTTTCTTCCCCGGCGCGCTCCTACTTGTCGGCTTCCTCGTGTTCATCGGCTACCCGGCGTTCACGAGAATCCTCGGTGGCGTGTGAGGCGGCGGTGCGTTCGTCGGATCTCCGGCATCACGGGACCAGATGTGGTGCAGGATCGTCCCCCTCGGTGGGGCGGTCGAGACCACTGCCCGGGCGCGACCCGAGCGCCGCCGCCGGCGCGCGCCCGGCGCCGCGGCGTATCGACGAAGAGGCATCGGAACAAGGCATCACGCAGAGAGTCGGAACAAGGCATCACGTACAGAGCACGTACAGAGGAGGACGACGGTGGCGCAGGCGCGGTGGGCATGGTGGTACCTGCAGGCAATGCTGCGGGCAAGGCGGGAGGCGGGTCGGGTGCCCTCGGACGAGGGATCGGTGGTGGAGACGGTGATCCTGACGGCGATCTTCGCCGCTCTGGCCATCGCCGTGGGCGCCATCATCGTGGCGAAGATCACCGCCAAGGCCCACTCCATCAACTTGAACTGATGGGTGTCCGGACAGACCGGGGCTCGGCCTCGGTGGAGGCGGTGCTGATCGTTCCGGTGCTCATGGCGGTCCTCGTGATGATCGTCCAGTGCGTCCTGTGGATCGAGGCGGAGCAGAGCGCCGAGCTGGCCGCGGCCGGCGGAGCCCGCGCTGCTCGTGCGTACGGAGGTGATCCCGGTGAGGGCGTGGTCCAGGCCGAGGAGGTGCTCCACGGTCGGGGCAGCGGTGTCGAGGATCCTCGGGTCGTGTCCCACCTCCTGGCCGGGGGCGTGGTCGAGCTGGTCGTCACCGGGAGCTCGATCGCCATCGTGCCCGGCATGCATCTACCGGTCTCGTCGACAGCGGCCGGGCCGTCCCAGACGTTCCGGCCGGGCGAATGAGCATGGCGCGCCACCTGCGGAGCCGACCGCGTCCGACCCGTGACGAACGGGGCAGCCTCACGGTGGAGCTGGTCGTGCTGCTGCCGGTGCTCGCCGCCTTCCTGCTGGCCGTGGTGGCCGCGGGGAGGATCGAGCACGCCAGGGAGCTCGTGGCCGGTGCGGCACGGGCCGGGGCGGAGATCGCCTCGGTCCAGGCCACTGCACCGGAGGCCGAAGCCGACGCCCGGTCGGCGGCGTCCCTGGGGCTGATCGGCCCGGCCCAGCTGTGCCCGGCCGGCTCCGTCGACACCGGTACCGGTCAGTTCTTCCCCGGGGGGACGGTCACCGTCAAGGTGCGTTGTCGCGTTCCACTGTCGGGTTTCGTCCTTCCCGGCCTCCCCGGCACGACCGTGGTCCGTGCCGTAGCCGTGGCCCCGATCGATCCCTACCGGGCGATGCCGTGACCAGAAATGCCGTGACCGAGGCTACGGGTCGGGAAGGACCGGTGTCGGCTCACGGAGGCGCCGCCACGACCGGGCTCCGGACCGATGTGGGGTCGGTCACGGCCTTTGTGGCCGCCTTCGCCGTGGCGCTGTTCGCACTGTTCGGTCTGGTCGTCGACGGCGGCCGGGCACTGGCGGCTCGCGAGAGCGCCTACGACGAGGCTGAGCAGGCGGCCCGCGCCGGAGCCGGCGCGCTGTCGGTATCCGGCTTGCGAGCGGGCGACGTCCAGATCGAGGACGCCGCGGCCGTGGCGGCGGCCCGGGCGTTCACCCGGGAGTGGGGCCATCCGGGCACGGCAGTCGTGGCCGGGGGGATGGTGGAGGTGACCATCCGCTACCGCATGCCGACCGACGTGCTCGGGATGATCGGGATCGGGTCGCTCTCGATCTCCGCGGCGGGATCGGCCACGGACCTCGCCGGCGTGACGCGGAGCGGATCGTGACGCTCCGCGGGACGCCAGCTCCCCCCTGGCCGGAGCATCGGTGGTGGAGCGGGCTGGCCGCAACCCTCTGCCTCGCTGGTCTGGTGGTGGTGGTGCCGTGGGCGCTGTGGCGCCTTGCCGGGGTTCCCGTCACGCCGGGCATGCTGCGGGCCCTGGAGCACGTCGCGCTCGGCCGTCGGTCGGTGGATGCCGGCGTGGTCGCGGGATGGTTGGTGCGCTCGGCCGTGCTCATGGCCTGGGCGACCTGGTTGTGGCTGGTGGCGTGCGTCGTCCGGGAGCTTCGTGGTGTGCGCTCGCGCCGCGCTGGGAGGCTGCCGGGCAGCCGGACGATGCAGGCGATGGTGGCCTGCCTGGTCGGTGCCTCGTTGGCTTTGCTGCTGGCCGGTCGAGTACCGGGAGAGGGCGGCAGACGACCGGTGCCGGTAATGACGGTCGGGCCACCCGGACCGCTCCGGGTGGTGGACGACCTCCCCGGTGTGGTCGGCTCTCCCGCTCCGGTCCTGCTGTCACGGGCCGGGGGAGTGACGGTCCCGGCGGCCACGGACGAAGGTGCGCGAACCGGGGCTCCGGCAGCCCGGTGCCCGTCCGCTCCCGTTACGGCGGACGGGGGGGCGTCCGCCGGGCACGTCGTCTCACCCGGGGAGACGCTGTGGTCGGTGGCGGCGTCCCGGCTGGGCTCCGCGCTCCGGTGGCGCGAGCTGGCCGAGCTCAACTACGGCCGGATCCAGGCCGACGGTGGTGCGCTGGGGCGAGACCATTGGATCCAGCCTGGGTGGCGCCTCCACCTCCCGCCGGGAGCGCTCCCGTCTCGTGGATCCCGCCCACCCGTCGACACCCTCGACGAATGGATCTCGCCGGCGCCGACCAGTCCGGCGCCGACCAGTCCGGGACGGGCCGTGGTCCGGGCCACGGCCGGTCGGGACGGCCCTCAGCGCGGGCCGGACGTGCCGGTGGGCGACCGATCAGGGGCCGAGGAGGTCGGCTCCCTCGTGGGGGCCGGCATACTCGGTGCGGGCCTCACGACCGTGCTCGAGCGGATGCGGCGCGCCCAGCAGCGTCACCGGGCAGCGGGGGAGTACATCCGGCTGCCGTGCCCGGACCTCACCTCCCTCGAACAGCGGGTGCGCGCCGCCAAGGACGGTGAGGCGCCGAAGGTCATCGACGCCGCGCTCCGGATGGCGGGTCGTGCGCTCGGTGACCCGGAGGAGGTGGCGTCCGGCGTCGTGGGCATCCGGCTCGGACCGAGGGAGGTCGAGATCACGGTGGACGCGGGTGAGCGTGGCGGCGCGGAACCGGTCTTCCCCGATCTTCCGGGGGCGACGGCGTCCGGAGGCACCTGGCGTGTGGCCCGGAACGGGCTGGTGCGGGAAACGGATCCCTGCCGCGGGCGCGGCGGCGAGGCGCCCTGTCCCGGGCTCGTCGCCATCGGCGCCGCAGCCGACACGGTCGAGCTCATCAACCTCCAGTACGTCCGGTCACTGGTGCTCGCCGGCGATCCCGAGGCCTGCGTCGACCTGCTGCGGGCGCTCGCCGTCGAGCTAGGCACCTCGCCGTGGTCGGATCAGATCGATCTGGTCCTGGCCGGTCACGGCTGGCACCAGACCGCCGGCCACCCGGTCTCGATCGCCGGTGTTCTCGCCGCCGTGCTCGGGAGCGGGACCACGGGTCGGGGTCACGTTCCGGGCTCCAGATTGCGGGTCATCCTCGTGGGCCCGTCGCCCGCCGAGGATCGAGAGGCGCGTGCTGCCTTGATGGAACTGGCCGACGGGTCGCCAGGGGCACCGGTGGTGGTCTCGGTGGGGGAGGACCCGGGTGCGCGCCACGTGCTCAGGGTGGCGGCGAACGGACGGGCGGCGTGGCCCGAGCTGGTGGCGTCCGTGGTCCGCCCGCAGGCGGTCGGCGCCGCCGTCTACGCCGGGCTCGACGAGCTCGTGGGCACGGCTCGTGACCTCAGGTCGGTGCCGCCGAGCGCACCCCCCTACGACGCACTGACGATCCCCCTCCCCAACCGCGCCCGCCCACCGGGCGGGACGGCCGACGTCACTCGGGGCGATCCGCCAGCCGCCAGCCCGGGGAGTGTCGAGGTGAAGGGCGATCGCCGGACCGAGCCGCTCCTGGCCGTCCCCGACCGCCACGTGGAGGTGGCGGTGCTCGGCCCGGTGGAGATCCGGGGGGCCGAGCAGCCCTTTTCCCGGGCGTGGTCGGAAGAGCTGGTGGTGTACCTGGCCATGCATCCCCACGGCGCGCCCACCGACACGTGGGCCACCGCCCTGTGGCCCGATCGCAGGCCGGCCGAGTCGAGCCTGCACTCGACGGCGTCGGTGGCCCGCCGCGCCCTCGGGCGAGCGCCGGACGGGAGCGACCACCTTCCCCGCAGCCATGGGCGCCTACAGCTGGCGCCGTCGGTCACCACCGACTGGACCCGGTTCGTCACCCTGGCCGAGTCCGACGTCCCGGATCACTGGCGCTCCGCGATCGGCCTGGTGCGGGGCCGGCCGTTCGACGGACTACGGGCGGTCGACTGGCCGGTGCTGGAGGGGATCTCCCCAGCCATCGAATCTGGCGTGGTCGACGTCGCCCTCCGGCTGGCGGATGCCTCGCTCGAGGCCGGGGACCCGGCCGGCGCCGCCTGGGCGGCACGCCGGGGCCTGCTGGCCAGCCCCTACGACGAACGCCTCTACCGGGTGCTGCTCACTGCTGCCGACCGGTCGGGGCACCCCGCCGGTGTGGAGGCGGTCATGGAGGAGCTGGTCCGGTTGGTGGCCGACGGCGTGGACCCGTTCGACGCCGTGCACCCCGAGACGCTCGATCTCTACCGATCGTTGACTCGGCGCCAGGCGTTCGCCCGGGCCGAGCGGTGAGGGTCCTTGCCCGATGGCTTCCCCTGTCAGCCCCTCAGCTCCGAGCCGATCGAAGGGGCGTGGCCAGAGGATGGACATCCCTGGACCCGATGGTTCATACTGTACGTTCCGCCGAGTTGGTCCCGCGCAATCCGCCCGGGCGAGCGGGCCGGTTCTCACCGGACCATGACCCATCCGAACCACGACCAGGAAGTGACCTACCCATGAGTGCCACCTGGCGCAAGCACGCTGCCTGCCGGGGAATCGACCCAGAGGTGTTCTACCCCGTCTCCGACGAGGAGGCAGGTGAGGCGAAGGCGATCTGCGACCAGTGCGTCGTGCGTGAGGCCTGCCTCGAGCACGCCCTGGCCAGTCGCGAGCGCGAAGGGATCTGGGGTGGGACCACGGAGCGGGAACGTCGTCGGATCCACCGGCAGCGCCGGAAGACCGCCTGAGCCAGCGAACTGCACGCCCGAGCCGGTCCGGGCGTGCACGGCCGGCCTGGTGCCAGCGGGGTCGGAGGGCGGTGCTCATGAGCGGTGACCATGGCCTACGTTTGGCTGGCGATGGCACCTGCGCCTCCTGGCCCACGCCGGCGCGCCCGTAGCTGGTCGTGGCCGGCCGGCGCGCTCCAGGTGAGGCTGGCGATTTTCCGACAACCCTCCGTACGATCAACCCCGGCGGTGCCGGGTGTGCTCCCGCTCCAGTTCGCGGGGTTCCCCGACGATGCATCGTCCGTGGGTCTCCTCCGTCGGTTCCCTGTCGCCTTCGTCATGTTGGTCCTCGCCAGCGTGCTCGTGCTCGTCACGGTGTCGGGGGGCTCACCGCTGGCGCCCGGCGCCGGGCTGTTCCCCACCGGTTCGGGACGGGCCGCGGCGCGTCAGGCAGCCCAGGGAAGCTCCCGGGCCGCGGCGCGAGGTGGTCCGGCGACGTCGACGACCGGCTCTTCGACGCACCGGAGCGCCAGCGCTCGGTCGGTGGCCGACGGGGCGGGACCGGTGGCCCACGCTCCGGCCCAGGTAGTGACATCCGCGAACCCGGGCGCCGGTACGCCCACCACGGCGACGACGACGGACACCCCGGCCGCCAGCACGACCTCCATCGCTGGTTCCCCGACGGCCGGCACGGCGTCGGGCACGGGAGCCGCCCCTGCCGACCCGGCCGCGATCGCCGCCGTACCGGGAGAGGTCAGTTTCATCGAGTCGGCGCAGATCGCCGACGGCGCCATCACCGAGTACCCCGGGAGCTCGGTCGTGAACCCGTACCTCGGCGCCTACGCTGCCATGGGGCTGGCCCGGGCGTCGATGCTCACCGGT
>JAKADK010000121.1 GCA_021820665.1 Actinomycetes bacterium
CCACGACGCGGGCAGGGTGAGATGGTCGCCGCCGGTCACGGCCGGCGCGTTGTCGGGGGGGTGCGTCACCCGGGGCCGTAGAGCCCGTTCCGATCCGGGGGGCAGGCCGGTGGCGGGATTGCGCGGCACGGTGGCCGGGTTGAGGCGGATCACCGCGTCGGCCGTCGGGTCCGGGGTTCGTAGCGTGCCGCCGCCCGCGGTGCCCTGCACGACGGTGAGCGTCACGCCATGTCCGGTGCCCGTCGTGGGGAGCAGGAAGGCGCTCGGCACGTCCGGGAGCGGACCGGTCGTGCTCCCACCGCCGGCGTAGCTCACGGTCACCCGGCTCCCGGCGCTCTGACGGATGGCCGTGAGGGGAAGCGACGTGAAGGGTGGCCGGACGTACGAGCTCCCGTGGCCGGTGGTGAGCGGCGCGGTCGAGGCGGCGGCTCCGATGACGGCGATGGACCGGACGTGAGGAGTGTGGAACGGAAGCACGTGGCCCCGGTCTTTCAACAGGACCATCGACTGCTCGGCGGCGTGGAGCGCGAACGCAGTGTGGGCGGGGGTGTCGACCGGGGTCCCGGGGGCGCCGGCCGGCGGACGTCCGATCAGGCCCGTCCTGAACATCTCGGCCAGCACCCGCGCGACGGCGCGGTCGACGACGGTGAGCGGAAGCCTGCCGGTGGCCACGTCGGTGGTGAGCGCGGCGATGCTCGCCGGCTTCAACAGCTCGACGCCGGCCTGCAACGCCGCCACGGGGTCGTGGACGGCTCCCAGGTCGGAGCGGACGAACCCGGAGAACCCCCAGGCGTCGACCAAGCCGGTCAACGTCGGGTCCTGGCACTGGAACGTGCCGTTGAGCTGCGGGTAGGCGCACATGAGCGCGTCGACGTGGGCGGTACGGACCGCCGCCTCGAACGGGCGGAGGTAGATCTCCCGGAGGGCCCGCGGTGACACCGAGGTGTCCAGGTGGACCCGGTCCGTCTCCTGGTTGTAGACGGCGAGGTGCTTGGCTTCGGCCAGCACGCCCTGCGACTGGATGCCCTCGATGTCGGCGACGCCCATGTCCGCCGCCACCAGCGGGTCCTCGCCGTAGCCCTCGTAGGCACGCCCGCTCTCGGGTACCCGGTCGATGTTGAGGTTCGGGCCCTGGACCACGTCGATGCCCTGCCCCCGGGCTTCCGCGCCCTCCACGGCGCCGTAGGCCCGGGCGACGGCGGTGTCGAAGGTGGCGGCGATGCCGAGCGGGGAGGGGAGCTGGGTCACTCCCGTGTCCCCGGCGCCCAGCCCCTGGGGGCCGTCTTGGAGGGTGAGGGACGGGATGCACAGGCCGGGCACGGCGGACGTGAAGTTCTCGTAGCCGCCGCCGGTGTGGAGGACGAGCTCGCCGAGCTTCTCTGCCGTCGTCATCCGGCCGACGACGAGCGCGGCGAGCGCGGTGGGCCGCTCGTGCGCAGCCATGGCCGCCGCCAACCACGGGCAGGCGGCAACGTCGGAGCGGAGGTCGGGCGCGCTGGGGGCCGGTGGGCGTGCCGTGCCTGGCCCAGCGACGGCCGCGGTGGCGCCGGCGGCCGTCGCCGCGCCACCCGTTGACCTGCGGCCGCGGCTCCTGGCGGCAGCCGGGCTGCCCGCACCGGTGGGAGCAGCCGAGATCACGAGACCACCCACGACGAGCACGACGCCAAGACCTGCCGCAGCGCTACGGCGGCGCCACCTCGGGGCGCCGGGAGCAGTCGACGGCGAGCGCCACGAGGAGCGGTGGAGGTGCATAGCGGTGTGGCGACAACCTACTCACTGCCGGAGATGACCGGGTGGCGGGTGGCCGGGGCCGGCGTCACGGGCGATGGCGGGGAGGAGGTCGGGTCGGGAGGAAGCCCTGGTGCGGGCACCGGCGAGGAGAGCCCCGGGGTGGGCCCCGGGCAGATAGGGTCGGGGTGCCAGAGGACCGGGGAGCTCCGGGAGGGCGGGGCGCCGACGCGGGGAGGGGGAGCGACGATGATCGACCTGCCGAGGTACGACGACCTGCCGGCGGCGCCCGACGGAGGTCGGAGCGGCTGGGGGGTGTTCGGACCGGACGACTCCGTCGGGTTGTGCAACCTCCAGGGACCGGACCAGGTCGTCGCCGCGGCCGCACTCGTCCGTCGGGGCGCGGTGTTCCCGCTCGACGCCCCTCTGGACGCTTTCTCGCCGCCACTGGCCACCGGCCGGGGGTCACCCCGCCACACGGTGCTGCACCGGCCGGGGACGGCCGGGTTCGACGACCTGCTGGACAACTTCTACCTCCAGGCATCGAGCCAGTGGGACTCCCTGGCCCATGTGGGCTACGCGCCCGATGCCTTTTACAACGGGGCCACCGAGGACGACATCCTGGCGGGCCGGCGCAACACGATCGAGCACTGGGCCCGCAGGGGCATCGTGGGCCGTGCCGTGCTGCTGGACCTGGTGCGGGCGCGCACCGACGCCGGCCGGCCCTACCACCCGGGGGAGCCCGTGGCCTTCGGCGTCGAGGACCTGGAGCTGGCCCGTGCCCGGGCCGGGGTCGAGCTCCGCCCGGGCGACATCATCCTCCTGCACACCGGCTTCGCCCAGTGGTACCAGGAGCAGCCCGACGACGTGAAGCTGTCACTGCCCCGGCACCTCACCACTGCGGGGGTGGACCGCACCGAGGACGTGGCCCGCTACCTCTGGGACACGCACGCCTCGGCCATTGCCGCGGACAACTTCGCCGTCGAGGTGTGGCCGCCGGACCGGAGCCCGGACGCCGGCCCGTTCGGCTTCCTCCACCGGATGCTGATCGGCCAGTTCGGCATGGCGCTCGGGGAGCTGTGGTGGCTGAAGGACCTGGCAGACGACTGCGACGCCGACGGCGTCTCCGAGGCGTTCCTCGTCAGCGCACCGCTGCACCACGTGGGGGGGATCGGGTCACCCCCGAACGCCATCGCCATCAAGTAGCCACCGTCCGGTCGGTGCCGCCGGGGTCAGGGGCTCGCGACGGTCTAGTACGACCGACCGATCACCGCCACCAGGTCGGCCTCGTCGGTGTCGGTCCGCGCCACGCTGCCGTCGGCTCGCTGCAGGCAGCGCACGCTGAGCGACTCGCCGGCCAGGCGGTCCTCGCCGTCGGGACCGAGCGCCGGGAACGGCAGGCGGGCGAACCCGGACCGCCCCACCTCCACGGCCTCTTCGACGGTGGCGACGTCGGAGGTTCGGGCCGCCCGGAACGCCCTGGCCTCGTCGGCCAGGTCGCCGGCCACCGTGGAGAGCACCCGGTCCACCTCGGCGACCACGCCGGCCAGCGGCACGGGCGCCTTGGTCCTCAGGTGCCGGACCACCATGGTGACCTGACCACCGGCCAGATCTCGGGGTCCGACCTCCACCCGGAGGGGCACGCCTTTTCGCTCCCAGTCGACGGACCGTCGACCGAAGCCCAGGTGGAACCGGTCGTCGAGGCGGACCCGCCGGCCCGCGGCGGCAAGCTCGGCCATCAGGGCGTCTGCCGCCGTGCGCACGTCGGGCTCGTCCCGTACGGCGAGCACCACCACCTCGGTCGGGGCGAGCGCTGGGGGGAGCCGGAGCCCGAAGTCGTCCCCGTGGGCCATGACGAGGGCACCGAGCAGCCGGGTCGACACCCCCCATGACGTCTGCCAGACGTAGTCGAGCGTGCCTTTGTCGTTGGCGAACTCGATGGAGAAGGCCCGGGCGAAGTTCTGTCCCAGCTCGTGGCTGGTCCCCATCTGGAGGGCCTTGCCGTCGCCCATCATGCCCTCGCACGACCACGTCCTGATGGCCCCGGCAAACCGCTCGCGCGCCGTCTTGTGGCCGGTGACGACCGGGACGGCGCAGACCTGCTCCATCGTGTCGACGTAGACGTCCTGGAAGATGCGGAGCGCGTAGGCGCGAGCCTCGTCCTCGGTGGCGTGGGCGGTGTGGCCCTCTTGCCAGAGGAACTCGGTGGTGCGCAGCAGGATCCTGGGCCGGAGCTCCCACCGGACCACGTTCGCCCACTGGTTGATGAGAAGCGGGAGATCGCGGTAGCCCTGGATCCACTTGGCGAAGAAGCTGTTGATGACCGTCTCGCTGGTCGGGCGGACGACGACCGGCTCCTCCAGCTGCTTCCCCCCGGCGTGCGTCACCACCGCCAACTCCGGTGCGAACCCTTCGACGTGCTCGGCCTCGAGTTGCAGGAACGACTCGGGGATGAACAGCGGGAAGTAGGCGTTCTCGGCCCCGGCTGCCTTGATGCGGTCGTCGAGCGCGCGCTGGAGCAGCTCCCAGATGCCGTAGCCCCACGGACGGATGACCATCGTGCCGCGGACCGGGCCGTTGTCCGCCAGACCGGCCTCGGCGACCACTTCCTGGTACCAGCGGGGAAAGTCGTCGGCCCGAGGGGTCAGCCCGCCTTTCCGCTGCGGCTGGTTGGAGGCCCGATCGGCGGAGGCGTGCATGGCAGAGCAGGCTACCAACCGGTTGCCGCACCCTCGACGAGTCCCGGCCCCACCGGTGGGCGCCGGCACCACGTTGCGTCCTCTCGGGTGCACGTGACGGCCGGGGTGGGAGCGGAGCGACACCGGGTCCGTACATGACGGCTCCGTGGGAACGGCTCTGTCGGCGTGCGTGCCGACCGACCCCGCTGCGCCGTCAAAGGAGCTGCGTCCTCGCCCACCGAGGGATCATCGGCGGTGGCGGGTGCCGCTGCGCTTGGCCTGGTACATGGCGGCGTCGGCGGCCTGCAGCAGGGCCTCGCCGTCGGCGCCGTCATCGGGGTACACGGATATGCCAATGCTGATGGCCACCCCGGGAGGCACCCCGGCCCGACGGCAGGCCGCATCGACCGCCTCGCTGATCCGGGCGGCCACCGTCTCTGCCTGCCAATGGTCGGCGCCGGCCAGGAGCACGGCGAACTCGTCGCCCCCCAGCCGTGCCGCGAGGTCGGGACCCCGCACCACGTCGAGCAGGCTCCGGGCCACCTCCACGAGCAGCCGGTCGCCGGCGGGGTGACCCAGGGTGTCGTTGACCGACTTGAAGCGGTCCACGTCGAGCAGGAGCAGCGAAAGGTTCTGCCCGGCACCCGCCGCTGTGTCGAGCGCATGGGTCAGCCAGACGCCGAACGCCCTACGGTTGGCCAGGTCGGTCAACGCGTCGTGAGTGGCCTGGTGCAAGAGCCGTTCCCGGTTGGCCTGGTCGATCTCGCGCAGGCGGGCGCTCTCCATGACCAGCGTGGCCTCGGCGGCGAGCTGCCCGATGAACCTGCGCTCCCACGGCCGCCAGGGCCTCGCACGCGACACGTCGCCGGCGAGGATGTGCCCAACCCGACCGGTGCCGGTTGACAGGGGCAGGCTCAGATACGAGCGCACGCCAAGGCGTTCGGCTATCCCCCCGGCCCTGACCATGCCGGGCCGCAGAGTCTCGAAGAAGACGGCGCCATCAGTGCTGCTCAACTGGCGCAGACGTGACGCCGCGCTCAGCCCCAGCTCGGCCACGACGTCCCTGACGACCCTGTCGGCGTCGGAAGGCATGCCCACGGTCGCCACCTCCAACTCCGGGAGGTCGGGGTCGCGCTGGTAGAACACGATGGTCCGTTCGGTGGAGAGCACGTCGTGAACGAGCCGGGCTACCGTCGACGCCGCGGCGAAGGCGCTGGTCGCCCCCGCACTCTCGGCGAGCAGGCGGCGGGTCGCGGCATTGATCCTCTGGTCGGAGAGGACGTTCTCGGTGAGCAGTCCCCACTCGAGGACGGCGATAACGTCGCTGGCCGCAGCCACGGCCGCGGTGCAGAAGGCCTCGTCGAAGGTGTCCGGCTCGGGGCGGTCGAACACCAGCACCGCGATGACCGCGCCGGGGGGCCCGAGGGGGATGGCGTACGCCGAGCTCAATCCGAAGGTGTCCCGCCACCAGCCGGCGATGAGCGGGGAAGCGGCATCGGCGACGAGCTGGGGGCGCCCGGTGTCGCGCACCGCGATCGTCAGGGGCGGCGGCTCCGCGGCGCGGGTGCACAAACCCCACAGGCGGGCGTCGGCCTTGCCGTCGGGGCGAGCCGACGAGTACGGCACGATGCGGTCGCCTTGGACGAGGAAGATCGTCGCTCGCGCTTTGGCATGGTATGCCTGGGTGCGACAGATCCGCATGGCGAGGGCCGACAGCTGCTCGGTGGCGGCAGCGCCCTCGGTGAGATCGCGCATGATCCCAGCCGCTGCCCGCAGTCCCGTGAGGGACCATCGCCCGGTAGTGCCGCTCATCGCGGCCACGGTTGCCGGGTATACCTCACGGCTTACCATCGGCAGACATGCGGCTCCGCTTGACGTGCGGGGTCGAGGCCACCACCCGCCTCTGCTTCGGCCCGCTCCCAGGAGTCCTCGTCCGTCGTCTCGCCGGTTCTGGCGTTGTGGGGCGAAGGCACCTCCACCGTCATCGGCGTGTCCGTACGGGCACAGGACGAGCGGAGCCCCGGCGCGCCCCAAGGATGACGCCCCAGCGTCCGTGAGGCCCGAGGGCTCGGCCATCGACCAGTCGAA
>JAKADK010000037.1 GCA_021820665.1 Actinomycetes bacterium
CGCCGACAGTCCGCTGCGGGAGATGAGCCGTCAGGTCGGACGCGATAGCACGAAGGTGCTGCTCGGCGGCGATGCGACATCCACTGTGCCGCTGCGGGTCAAGATCGAAGTCAACACAGACGAGGTCCCGCCGGCGCTCGAACTCACGCAGATCGCACACGTCGTCGAGACACGCTGGTGGTCCGGCCGTGCGGAAATCGCCACCTTCAACCCAGCCGAGCTGATCGGGACGAAATTCCGCGCCCTGGCGCAACGGCGCAAGGGACGTGACCTGTGGGACATGTGGCTCGCCCGACGGGCTCTCTCGATCGCCGACATCGCTCTTGCCCGCGCCGGTGATCACTACCTTCGTGCCTGCCAGGTTCCTCCCGCTGTGTTCCGTCAGCGGTTGGCCGCGAACGTCGCCGACCCTCAGTTCCGCAGCGACCTCGACCTGCTCGTCACGGGCGGGCTAGACGACTACGACGTCGACCGGACTGCAACCGAACTGATCCTCTGGAGCGACCAGTACCTCGACCCCCTGTTCGACGCCCGCCGCTCACCATCGGCGATTACGCGAGAACAAAGGCGATGGGCGCATCACGGCTGGGCGCCGGGCAGCCTTCGGTGCTCGCACCACGATGTCGCGCCCAACGGCGTGACGCGGTGCCCCTGGTGGCACGAGCCCGGCGGCCACTGCCCGGATCACCCGCCGACATGACCCGATACATCGGCCGGGGCCACAACTTCGGGGCGCCTTCCGAACCGCCCGGGTGCCCGGATCTTGGACTACAACTTGGACTACAACTCCGGCCAACCGCTGTCGTCGGATGTCGTGACCCGTCTACATCGTCGCAGCTCAGAGCGTTTTCCGCCGTCTGGCGCCGTCCAGAAATACGGCCGATATCTCATTATCAGTGCTGCGCTCTAACCGACTGAGCTATAGCCCCAACTGGTACAACGTTCCCGCCCCACCCACCGGGGTACTTCCGGTCCTCGACTCCGCCAACCGTCCGCCCCTTCGGCGCACTGCGTTCGGGTGGTGACTGGGAAACCGGCGGGTCGGGGGTACGGCGCCCCAGAGTGTACGTCGGTCGCGACCTCGGGGGCGACACGTCCTCGGGTTCCCGGCGTGTCGGGGGTACGGCCCTGCCGGGCCACGGGGCTGGCGCTGCCCACAGGACACGCGCTGCCCGCGGGCGTGGGTTTGCCCGTGCCAGCTACCCGGGTCACGCGGCGCCAGCCACCCGGGTCACGCGGCGTTCATCTGGCCATCTCCGGCTCGGCGGCCACCGGGGCCACGGCGCCCACGGCGTCTCCCTCCGGCAGGCTCATCACCCGGACCCCCGTCGCGTCCCGTCCCTGGGAGGCGATCTCGCGTACCGCCATGCGGATCACGACCCCGTTCGTGGAGACGAGCAGCATCTCGTCGTCCAGGGCTGCCATGAACGCGGCGACCACCCGCCCCCGCTTCGCCGTCAGCCGGATCCCCCGCACACCCTGACCCCCCCGAGCCTGCCGGGTGAACCGCTCGAGTTTCGTCCGCTTGCCGTACCCCGCGTCGGTCACGATGAGGATGTCAGCGTCATCCCGGGCCACATCGCACGACACGACCTCGTCTCCCGCCTTCAGGCGGACTCCCCGCACGCCGGCCGCGTCGCGGCCCATCGGCCGAACGTCGTGCTCGGAGAACCGGATCGTCATACCCGACCTGGTCACAAGGAAGAGGTCGTCGTCGCCTGCCGTCTCGACCACCCGTACCAGCTCGTCTCCGTCCCGAAGGTTGATGGCGATGAACCCCTCCCTCCGGGACTTGTCGTACTCGGAGAACGAGGTCTTCTTCACCTGACCCTGCCGGGTGACGAACACCAGGAAATGGTCGGCAGAGAAGTCGCGCGTCCCGATGATCGCCTGGATCCGCTCACGTGGCGCGAGCGGCAGGAGGTTCACGATCGCGGTCCCTCGCGCCGTCCGCTCCTTCATCGGGATCTCCATGGCCCGGAGGCGGAACACCCGTCCCTGGTTCGAGAAGAGCAGCAGGTGCGCGTGTGCCGTGGTGTGCACCACGTCGTCGATGAGGTCCTCTTCCTTCAGCTTCGCCCCCTGGACTCCCCGACCACCACGTCCTTGGGTCCGGAACGCGTCGGAGGACACCGCCTTCACGTACCCGGCGCGGGTCATCGTCACGACCAGCTCCTCGTCGTCGACGAGATCCTCCACGCCGAGGTCACCCGGATCATGAGTGATGACCGTCCTCCGCTCGTTGGCAAACTTCTCCCGGATCTCGCCCATCTCCGTGGCGATCACCCCCCGCAACCGGGCCGGGTCCGCCAGGATCGCCTCGAGCTCGGCGATCGTCTCGAGCAACTTGGCCATCTCCTCTTCGAGGTTGGCTCGTCCGAGACGGGTCAACCGGGCCAGGGTCATGTCCAGGATGTGGTTGGCCTGGACCTCCGAGAACTCGAACGGCGGCGCCATGAGCGCGGCCTGCGCGCCCGGCCGGTCCTCGGACCCCCTGATGGTCTGGATGACCGCGTCCAGCATGTCGATCGCCCGGAGGAGGCCCTCCACGACATGTGCGCGCTCCTGGGCCTTGGCCAGCCTGAACTCGGATCGGCGGGTGACCACCTCCACCTGGTGCGCGACGTAGTGCGTCAGGAGCTGCGCGAGGTTGAGCGTCCGGGGCACGCCGTCGACGAGGGCCACCGTGTTGACGCTGAAGGACGTCTGGAGCGGCGTCTGCTTGTAGAGGTTGTTCAGGACGACGTTGGCGTTGGCGTCCCGCTTGAGGCGGATCACCAAGCGGGTCTTCCCGCCGGCCGAGTCGTCCTGGGCCTCGGCGATCCCATCGAGATCCCCGGCACGCACCAGGTCCTCGATCTTCTTCGAGACCGACGCGACCGACGTCTGGTACGGCATTTCGGTGACCACGATCCGGACTTCTCCGGCCCGGCCCTCGACGATCTCGGCAACCGCCCGCTGCTTGATGGAGCCCTTCCCCGTCCGATAGGCGTCGAGGATTCCTTGGCGGCCCAGGATCAGGGCACCGGTGGGGAAGTCGGGACCCTTGACGAACGCCATCAGGTCGTCCGGCGTCGCGTCGGAGTGCTCGAGGATGTGGATGGTCGCGTCGATCACCTCACCCAGGTTGTGGGGCGCGATGTTGGTGGCCATCCCCACCGCGATCCCCTGTGAACCGTTGACGAGCAGGTTCGGGAACCTCGCCGGGAGCACCGTCGGCTCTTCGGCCGTGGCGTCGTAGTTCGCCACGAAGTCGACGGTGTTCTCGTCGATGCCGGCCATCAGCTCCAGGGCGAGCGGACCCAGCCGGCACTCCGTGTACCGCATGGCGGCCGGGCCCTCGTCCGGCCCCGTCCCACCGAAGTTGCCGTGGCCGTCGATCAACGGATGGCGCATCGAGAACTCCTGCACCATCCGGGCCAGGGCCTCGTAGATGGCCGAGTCGCCATGGGGGTGGTAGGAGCCCATGACGTCCCCGACGACCTTCGCGCACTTGGTGTGTGGTCGATCGGGGCGGAGCCCCTGGTCGAACATGGAGTAGAGGATCCGCCGGTGGACCGGCTTCAGCCCGTCCCGCACGTCGGGAAGCGCCCGTGAGACGATGACCGACATGGAGTACTCGAGGAACGAGCGCTCCATCTCCTCTTGGATCTCGATCGGCTCGATGTAGCCGGACGTCCCGGCGCCGTCGCTCGTCTCGTCTCCGCTCCCGCGTCCTGGCATGTCCTGTCCTTCGGTTCTCGTGTCGTTGCGTCGGTGGCAAAGGGCCCGGACCGCTCAGATGTCGAGGAAGCGAACGTCCTTCGCGTTGGTCTGGATGAAGTGCCGCCTCAGCTCCACGTCCTCTCCCATGAGCACGGAGCACACCTCGTCGGCCAGCGCGGCCTGCTCCACCCCGACCTGGAGGAGGGACCGGAGCGCCGGGTCCATCGTGGTGTCCCGCAGCTCGCTGAAGTCCATCTCGCCCAGGCCCTTCAGCCGCTGGAAGTCGGCCTTGTGGTTGGGGTGCTCGGCCAGGAACGCCGCCTTGGCCTGGTCGTCCTTCAGGTAGTGCTTCTCCTTCCCGACCAGGGTCGAGTACAGCGGCGGTTGTGCGACGTAGACGAACCCGCCTTCGACCAGTGGCTTCATCTGGCGGAAGAAGAACGTCAGGAGCAACGTCCGGATGTGGGACCCGTCGACGTCGGCATCGGCCAAGATGATCACCTTGTGGTAGCGGATCTTCTCGATGTCGAAGTCGTCGGCAAGGCCGGCTCCGATCGCCGAGATCAGCGCCTGGATCTCCGCGTTCTTCAGCATCTTGTCGATGCGGGCACGCTCGACGTTGAGGATCTTCCCCCGGATGGGAAGGATTGCCTGGGCCCTCGGGTTCCGCGCGTCCTTCGCCGAACCCCCGGCGGAGTTCCCCTCCACGATGAATAGCTCGCTCTCGCGGGGGTCACGCGACGAGCAGTCCACCAACTTCCCGGGAAGCCCGGCGCCGTCGAGCGCCGACTTCCTCCTCGTCAGGTCCCGCGCCTGGCGCGCCGCCATCCGCGCCCGGGCGGCGAGGGTCGCCTTCTGGATGATCTGGTTGGCTTCGCGCGGGTTCTCTTCGAACCACTCCGCCAGCTTCTCGTTCGTGGCCTTCTCGACGAGGGACCGGATCGGCACGTTTCCGAGCTTCGCCTTCGTCTGCCCTTCGAACTGGGGGTCCTGGAGCCGCACGGAGATGATGGCGGTCAGGCCCTCCCGGATGTCCTCACCGAGGAGGTTCTCGTCCTTCTCCTTCAGCGTGCCCTTCGCCCTGGCGTACTTGTTGGCGACATTGGTGAGCGCCTTCTTGAACCCCTCTTCGTGCATCCCCCCCTCAATCGTCGAGATCCCGTTCGCGAACGAGTGGATGCTCTCGTGGAAGCCGGTGTTCCACTGCAGGGCGATCTCGACCTCCTGGGTCTCTTCTACCTGCTCGAAGGACGCCACCTTCCTGAAGAGGGCCTCCTTTGCCGCGTTCAGGTGACGGACGTAGTCGACGATGCCCCCGGGATGCCGGAACGATTGGCGTTGCTCGTGGCCGGGGCGGGCGTCGACGAACCGGATCTCGAGTCCCTTGTTCAAGAACGCCATGATCTGCAGACGCTCCACCACGGTCTGCGCCCGGAACTCGATCTCGTCGAAGATGGTCGGATCGGGCCAGAAGGCAACGGACGTCCCCGTCCGGTTCCCCGGCGACGGCCCGGTGACCTGGAGCTTCCCGGTCGGCCGGCCCCCATCGACGAACTCCATCACGTAATGGTCGCCGTTCCGGTCGATCTCTAGGACGAGCCGGGTCGACAACGCGTTCACGACGGAGACGCCGACGCCGTGGAGCCCGCCGGAAACCTTGTAGCCGCTCCCGCCGAACTTCCCTCCTGCGTGCAGGGTCGTGAGGACGAGCTCCGCCGCCGAGCTGTCCGGGTACTGCGGGTGGGGTCCGGTCGGGATGCCCCGGCCGTTGTCGACGACCCGGACGCCGCCGTCGGGGAGCAGGGTCACGTCGATCTCCGTGCAGTACCCCGCCATGGCTTCGTCGACGGCGTTGTCGACGACCTCCCACACCAGATGGTGCAGGCCGGACGGACCGGTCGAACCGATGTACATCCCGGGTCGCTTGCGAACGGGGTCGAGCCCCTCCAGCACGGTGATGTCACCGGCTTCATAGGTCGTGCCTGCGCTCGCCGCTGCCTGCTCTGTCTTCAGCGCCATGGGCGCGCCCTTTCCAACCTCGTTGCATGCCAGGGAATCGGGGGTACCAGCCAGAACGGGCCGTCGCCGACCGCCCCTCGCTCTGGCCTCTGGCCCCCGAAACCGATCACCCAGTGTACCCGAGGGCCCGGTCCGACTGGTGCTCTCGGGATCGTCTCACAGGCGACCCGTCACGCGCCGACCCTGATGTCCAGCGTGGTTGGGCGGTCGATCCCCGGGACGGCACCCACGCGATCGAGCAGCTCGCTCCCGAGCAGCCGGAGCTGCGTGGCCCAGGCCGGATGGTCGACCTGGACGACGAGCGTCGTCCCGTCGAGCCGGAGCGGGGTGACGTGCGCTGCCAACGCCGCCCCGACGATCTCGGTCCAGCGGGAGAACAGACGGGCGGTCTCGTCCGCGCCGTGCTGACCGAACTGCCTACTCAGAGCATCGAGAGACTCGCCGATCCGCCGTGGCCGATCCGCCGGCTCGCTCACATGGTCCGTCATGGCGCTCCCGGGGAGACGGTGGGAGCGGGGAAGGGCAGCTCGATCCTGTGCACCGGGTCGACCCCGGCGGGTGGATCGGTGGCCGTCGACAGGATTGTCTGACCGGGGGGAAGCTCCCGCAGGAGCGCCGCCGAGCGGGCACGGTCGAGCTCCGAGAACACGTCGTCGAGGAGAAGGATCGGTGAGCTCCCCAGCTGGTGGCCGGCGAGCCGGTGGCCGGCGAGCCGGAGGGCGAGGGCGAGGGTCCTCTGCTCGCCCTGCGATGCGTGGGTACGGGCTGGAGCGGTGCCGATCAGGAGATCGATCTCGTCGCGATGGGGGCCGACGGTCGTCACCCCTCGCCGGAGATCGTCCGGTCTCGACCGCTCGAGGGCCTCGTGGAGGGCTCCCTCCCACGACCGCCGGTACCGGCTCTTCGGACGGACGCTCGCACCGCTCAGCCGTTGGTACACCTCCGCCACCACCGGGTCGAGCTGCTCCAACAGCTCTTCGCGCGCCTCCACCAGGGAGGTGCCGGCTCGGTCGATCCGGGCATCCCATACGGTGAACGTGGCCTCGGCTTCCCGGGACGTTCCGCTCCGGACCTGGCGGAGCAACGCCGCGCGCTGCCGGAGCGCCCGGTCGAGATCGTCCATCAGCCGGATCATCTGCGGGTTCACGACCGCCAGCATGTCGTCAAGGAACTGCCGGCGGTGACCAGGTCCCTCCCTGACCACCCGGACGTCATCGGGCGAGAAGATCGTCGCTGCCACACTGCTCTGGAGCTCGTCGCGACGACGGATCAGCTGTCGGTTCACCAGAAGGTTCGATCGTCCCTCGGCGGCGATCGACGCTTCGAGATCAACCCGCCGCTCGCCGTCGACGACTCGTCCGCGCAGGATCGCTCTCGGGGCACCGAACCGGATCATCGTCTCCCGAGGAGCGTTCCGGAAAGACCGAAGGGTGGCCAGGTAGCCGACCGCTTCAAGCACTGACGACTTCCCGCTCCCGTTGGGGCCGGTCAGGACCGTCGTCCCGTCCGGCGCGCACTCGATCGACGCGGCCTGCACACAACGGAAGTCCTCGATTGCGATCGAGGAGAGGAACACCGTCGGGCCCGCGCTCCTCAGGAGACCCTGACGGGCATGAGCAGGTACTGGAAGTCACTGCCCTCTGCCGCCCGCACCGTCGCCGGCTTCGTGCTGTCGACGGTCTGGAGAATGACCTCGTCGTCGCGGATGGCGTCGATCCCGTCGATCAGGTACGTCGGGTTGAACGCCACGGTGAGGTCCTCACCGGTGAAGTCGGCGTCGACGGTCTCGCTGGCGTCACCCACCTCGTGGGACACGACCGTGAGGTCGACGCCACCTGGTCGCATCGAGAGACGGACGGCGGTGGTGTTGTCCTTCACGAGGAGCCGGACCCGCCGGAGCGCGTCCAGGATGGAGTCCTTCCCGACGTGCAACGCGTTCGGGTAGCTCGGAGGGATCAGCTGCCGGTAGTCGGGGTACGTGCCATCGAGCAGCCGGGTTGTGATCTCGACCCCACCAAGGGTGAACGTGATGTCGTGGTCGTCGATGGTGAGACCGATCCGACCAGACGCAGCCTCCCCTCCGTCGAGCGCGCTCGAGGAAAGGAGCCGTTGCAGCTCGAGCAGGGCCCGGGCTGGAACGAGGATCTGAGGCATTCCCGCGCTGCCCTCGTCGGCTGACACGTCACAGAGCGCGAGCCGGTAGGAGTCGGTGGCCACCAGCCGGAGCCGACCCTCTTCCCACGTGATCAGGACACCGGTCAGGAGCGGTCGGGCGTCGTCGGTCGATGCCGCCCGGACGACCTGTCGCAAGCCCCCGAACAGACTTTCGGCGGGAAGATGGAGCGTCGGGCTCCCGGGCTCCGCCAGGGGTGGGTACTCCTCTGGCGGATAGGTCCGCAAGTTGAACCGGGATCGAGCTGCCGAGATCTCGACCGAGTCGTCGGTCGTCTCGACGGTCACGGCGCCCGGCTCCAGCGCACGCACGATGTCTGCCAGCAGCCTGGAAGGAACCACGGCGACCCCGTCGGTGATACCGATTGCCTCGGCCGTGACCCGGACCGTCAGGTCCAGGTCGGTCCCGATCACCTGGAGGCGGTTCCCCTCGCAGGAGACCCGTAGACCGCCGTGGGCCACGGACGACGGCATCCGGGGGCTGGTAGCCCTGCCAGCCGCCGTAACCACATGGATGAGCGAGTCGCGTTCGCAACGAAACTTCACAGAAGATCCCTTCTCACCAACGTGGTGAAGTGCTCAATTAATTCAAGGAGTGGTGATAGTAGGTGCTGTGGATTGTGGAAACGACGATGTTCCTCCTGGTCATGGGGGAGAACTTCGTCCACCGCTCTATCCCCGGATTACCGGGACGGGCAGCTGTGGTGTCAGAGGAGGAGGTGTCCCCTGGACAACGCGCTGTTGTCCACAGGGTTCCCGGGGGGATGTCACCAGCTCGTCCCCAGGGCGAACCGGTCACATCCAGGCCCCTGCGCCGGAGGGCCGGCAGTCCGCGACACCAGGGCGACGGGCGCGGAGTCACCGGGCCGCATCGTTCTTGATCTGGAGGATGAGCTCGGTCACCTGGTTGTAGATCTGGTGGCGCTCCCGCATCAGGTTCGAGATCTTGCCGACGGCGTGGATGACGGTGGAGTGGTCTCGTCCTCCGAACTCGCGAGCAATGGCGGGGTAGCTGAAGTCGGTGAGGTCGCGGAAGACGTACATGGAGATCTGCCGAGCGGTGACGAGCGGACGTCGGCGGTTCGGACCAATGATCTCGTCCACGGTGAAGCCGAACGTCCGAGCCGTGGCCTCGAGGATCATCTGTGGTGTGATCTGGCGCGGGTGGTCGGTGGTCACGAGGTCGGACAGGACGCGCTCGACCAGGGCCTGATTGAGGGGCTCCCGGTTCAGGCTGGCAAAGGCGGTGACCCGGATCAGGGCACCTTCGAGCTCGCGGATGTTGTTGGTGACGTGGGACGCGATGAACTCGAGGACGTCGTCGGGAACCCTGACCCGCTCCCGTTCCGCTTTGAAACGGAGGATCGCCAGACGGGTCTCGAGCTCGGGTGGTTGGACCTCGGTGATGAGACCGGAGAGGAACCGGCTGCGGAGCCGGTCTTCGAGCGTGGCGATGGACTTCGGGGGCCGGTCCGAGGTGAGAACGATCTGTTTGGCAGCGCCGTGGAGGGAGTTGAAGGTGTAGAAGAACTCCTCTTGGAGGCTCTCCTTTCCCTCCATGAACTGCACGTCGTCGATGAGGAGGACGTCGCACTCCCGGTAACGACGTTTGAACCCCGTGGTGGTGTTCGTCCGGATGGCGTCGACGAACTCGTTCAGGAACGTCTCGGTCGAGACGTACCTGACGCGGAGCTCCGGGAAGATCAGCGACACGTAGTTCCCGATGGCATGGAGGAGATGGGTCTTCCCGAGCCCCGCGTCGCCGTAGACGAAGAGAGGGTTGTAGGACCGACCGGGGGACTCCGCCACCGACTGGGCAGCGGCGTGGGCGAACCGGTTGGACGAGGCGATGACGAAGGTCTCGAAGGTGTAGCGGGGGTCGGGCGCACCATCTCCCCGGGCTCGAGCTGGTGTGTGGGGGGACGCGCCGTCGACAGGTCGGGCTGGAACGGACGGGGCGAGGCGACCGTCTTCGACCACGACCTCCTCGGGTCCCTCCGGTTCGGGTGGGACGACCTCGAGTGACACGGAGAGCGGTGTGCCGAACGCACCGTCGACCGTCTGGACGATGAGATCCAAGAAGCGCGATTCGATGCGTTCCCGGACGAGGGTGTTCGGAACGGCGAGGCGAAGACCGCCGGGACCGAGCGAGACGGGAACCACCGTGGAGAGGTACGCCTGCCATACCGACTCGCTCACCTGCGACTTCAACGCGTCAGCGCATGTTGTCCACAACTGCTCAACGTCGTTCACGTGCGCCTCTGGCGTTTGGTCGCCTGCTCGCTCCACAAGGAAATCCACAGCTGTGGACAGCGACAGCCCATGGCGTGGCAGCCCGAGGGGCAGGCTCGCCCGTCGGAAGAACGATGTCGGCTGCCGCTACCGGTCGCTCCCGACGGTCACGGGTGTGCCCGGTCGAGCCCCGGGGGGGGGTGAGGACCATCCCGGAACGGTACACCCCGCGCCGTGGGCGCGCCGTGGGCGCTCGACTAGTGAGAAGGTCCTCCGAGCGCCTACGATGGAGCGTTGCCCGCACGCCGGGCACTGCCGGCGCGGCCCCACGACCGGGTGCTCGACCGTGAAACCTCCAGGAAGGAACCGACCGAGTGAAGCGTACCTACCAGCCCAACGTGCGGAAGCGGGCGAAGACCCATGGTTTCCGCAAGCGGATGTCGACCAAGGCGGGTCGCGCCGTGCTGCGCGCCCGCAGAGCGAAAGGCCGGCACCGTCTCACCGTCTGAACACTCCGGCAACGCAGCAGCTGGATGCCGCCCACTGCTGCGGGTGCGCTCTCGACAGGAGTTCGCAGCGCTCCACAGAGGGGCGAGCACGGCCCGGTCGGGACCGGTGAGCGTGTCGTTCGTGGCCGGATCGCCGGCCGGGAGCGGCCGCCGCGCCGCCGCGTACGCTATTGGAAGAAGGGTCGGAGGAGCAGTGGTGAGAAACCGTATGAAGCGCCAGCTCAGGGCGATCATGGCGCTCGAGACGGCAGCGCTCCCTCCGGGAACGTTCCTGGTGCGCGTGTCTCCGGCCGCCGCCTCGCTCGACTACGCCCGGTTGCGTTGCTCGGTGGCCCGTGCGGCGGCCCAGGCGGCTGGCGCCGCCGAAGGCAGGCGGGAAGGACGGCGGTCGCGATGACCACTGGCGATCCGGACGTTCCGGGCGTCACCGAACCGGCCCCATCTGGTGTCAGCCGAGTTCTCCTGGCCGGGATCCACTTTTACCAGCGGGTACGGAGCGGGCGCCCGACCGGGTGTCGCTTCGTGCCGAGCTGTTCGGTCTACGCTGAAGAGGCGATCCTGGTTCACGGAGCACGCCACGGTAGTCGCTTGGCGCTGGCGCGGCTCGTCCGCTGCCGCCCCTGGGGTGGACATGGTGTCGACCTCGTTCCCGAACGGAGCACGTCGTGCACTCACTGATCCACGCCATCGGCAGTATCTTCCAGCCCCTCTTGGACCTGGTGGGCATCGTCCTCGTCTGGCTGTACGCGCTGATCCCCAACTACGCGCTCGACATCGCCCTCCTCACCATTCTCATCATGGCCCTCCTCACCCCACTCACGGTGAAGAGCACGAAATCGATGGCGGCGATGCAGGCCCTCGGGCCCGAGATGAAGAAGCTGCAACAAAAGTACAAAGGGGCCGAGAACAGGGCGCAGCTCAACGAAGAGATGATGCGTCTCTACAAAGAGCACAATGTGAACCCGGCAACAGGCTGCCTACCGATGCTGTTGCAGATGCCGGCCTTCCTCATCCTCTACGACGTGATCCGAGGAATAACCAACACTGTCCAGCTACATGGCCACACGGTGGCTCAACCTCGGTACATCGGGCATCACACGGCGCTGTACGGGGCAATTGTGGCAGCCCACGGGCGCCTGATGTCGTTCGGCCTGGACTTCGCCGAGAAACTTCTCCAGCACCACAGCAGTATCTGGATCGCCATCCCCTATCTGGTCTTGGTGTTGGCATCGATTGCCCTGCAATATTTGCAGATGAGCCGACTGAATGCTCGAAACCCTCAAGCGGCTCAAGCGAATCCGCAGGCGGCGGCAATGCAAAAATACATGCCGCTGATATTCGGACTTATTTATTTAAATATCGCCGCCTTGATCAACGTATATTTTGTGGTTTCGAGCGCAATACGGATCATCACCCAGGAGATCCTCTTCCGGAAGGGGCTGGTTCCCGGTTCACCGGCAGCGCGATCGTCCGCAGCGGCGATGGTCGGCACCGACAAGGAACGTGCCTTGCCGAAAGCCGGGGGATCGCGGCGCAGCTCGAGTGGGAACGGGCAGAAGGTGGGATCCGAGACGGCTGGTGCTGAAAAGCAGGGCGACACGACAAGAACCTCCAACGGTGCGAGGTCGGGAAGGAAGGAAGACGCCGCGGTCGCCAATGGCAAACCGGCGTCGAACGGGAAGCGGGCCACGGCAAAGCCGGGGGCAGGAGCAGCCCCGAGCCGGAACGGGGAGAAATCTGCCGACCCTGCTTTGTCCACGGCGAAGGCCCAGACGTCTGGCAAGCGCTCGAGCGCCCCGGCGAAGGACGGAGGCGGAGGAGGCGGCGGGCGACCGAACGCCAGGCAGGGTAACACCAAGGGAAGTCAGGCGCCCTCACCACAGGGGTCGGTCGGGAAGGCTCATCCCCGAGCGAAGGCGAAACGGGAAAGGAAGGTCCGGTAGACCGTGGAGTGGGTGGAAGCCAGCGGGAGATCGCTGGAGGAAGCTCGGAGTGTCGCCGTGGACCTTCTTGGTGTCGGTCTCGACGACGCCGAGTTCGTGATCCTCAGTGAACCGAAAGCCGGGCTTTTCGGCCGGCTCCGGGGTGAGGCGCGCGTCCAGGCGCGCGTCCGGCCCGTTGCCCCGCCTCCGAAACGAACTCGACGCGAGCGGCCGGAGCGAAAGAGCCGCGGCGCGGATCGTGCACAGGGTCCGGCTGCCGAAGTGGACGCAGCAGGAGCGACGGACCCTCGGCCGGCTGCGGCCGGCTCATCGGAGAAGACCAACGGGAGCCGTCACCAGCCGGAACGAGCCGGCCGACCCCGGGCGCCGCGGCGGCGACAGGACAGCATGCCGGCGAAGACCGAGGTGCCAGCGGAGCACGAAGCGCCCGAACGTGACGTACCGACCGAGAGAGAGCGTGAGGACACGATGGAAGAACGACTCACATTGGAACAGCAGGGAGAGCTGGCCACTGATTTCGTGCGCGGACTGGTGCAGTCTTTCGGCTTGACGGCGGACGTCGCCTACCGGGTGGTGGATGACGAGACCGTCGAGGTCGCCGCAGAGGGTCCGGAGTTGGGCGTTCTCATCGGCCAGAAGGGGAGCACGTTGGCGGCGATCCAGGAATTGGTGCGGTCTTCCGTGCAGCGCCACTCGGAGCAACGTACGGACCGTATCCTGGTCGACGTGGGTGGGTATCGGCAGAAGCGGACGGCGGCGTTGGCGCGGTTCACGACCACCATCGCCGAGGAAGTGCGATCCTCGGGTGAAGAACGGGCCCTCGAGCCGATGACCCCGGCAGATCGGAAGATCGTGCACGACGTCGTCAACGAGATCGAGGGGGTGGTGACGCGCTCCGAAGGGGTCGAGCCATCCCGCTACGTGGTGATCTCGCCGAACGACTGAACGTCTACCGTTCACACGGCGGGAGCGGGTTGACCGACCGACGACGGTGGTGGGACGGGGTGGAGGTCGTCGAAACGGATGGTCGTGCGGCGATTCGACCCGAGAGCGTCGAGAGGTGACGGTGGTGGATGGCGCTGGCGTTGCCGAGGAGGGATCGTGGCGGCCCCGCCTCTACGGCGTGCTGGGACGTTCGTTGGAAGCCGGGTTCCTCGGAAGTCCGACGATCGGCGACCACATCGACCATGCCTGCGGCTTCGCGGCAGCGGTTCTTTCGGAGCGGCGGGCTGTACCGGAAACACTGGTCGATCTCGGCAGTGGAGGCGGAGTTCCGGCACTGGTGCTCGCCGAGCTCTGGCCGGCCACCAAGGTGGCAATGGTCGAGGCCAACGAAAGGCGATCCCGATTCCTCGAGGCAGAGGTCCTGGACTCGGACCGAGGGCGTGTCACCGTCCTCCCCTACCGGGCCGAGGTCGTCGGCCGGGACGCGCGGTATCGCCAGGCCTTCGAGGTCGTGACGTCGAGATCGTTCGGCTCCCCGGGAGTCACGGCGGAGTGCGCAGCGCCACTGCTGGCCGTCGGCGGTCTACTGGTGGTGTCGGACCCACCAGGCGTCCCGGTGGAACAACGGTGGCCGCTGGCACCGCTGGATCTCCTCGGCTTGGCGTTGCTTCACCGTTTCCGTTACCAGGATCGGTACAACTACGCCTGTCTCGAAAAAACATCGGACTGCCCGTCTCGCTATCCCCGGCGTGTCGGCATCCCGGCGAAACGCCCGCTGTTCTGAACCTCGCCCGGTCCCTCAAAGCGAGAGCGTGAGGTCCTCCGCGCCCCACCGCTCCCGCAGAGGTGAGCGAGGCGAAGGAGGATCTTGCTGTGGCGGTCCGAGCAATCAGCCGATCGAGGGAATGGTGTCCTCGGGCCAACGTTTCACGTGAAACACCTCAGGTGGGATCCGCAACGGGCGCGGCCCCATGAGCGAACGACTTCGGGGAGTCCAACCCCGCTGTGACAGCAGGGTCTGAGCCAGCCCCGTTGGCGGTCCGCAGCGGGAAGGGAACATGCCGGTGCAGAGCTGCCCTGGGAGCTGAGATCGGAACAAAACCATGCCGGGAGCTGAGGTCGGAGGCACCCCGGTGGACGATTCCCGGCAGGACCGCTCTGAGGGGGACGATCTGGTCGATCCCGTACCGCCTGTCCCCCAACACCCTCCGGGGCTGGCCACGGCACGGCAGCGCCGGCTGTCAGGCGCAATGCGAGGCCCACATCCACCCGCGGTATTCCACGGCGAGCACGGTCCAACCACCGGTGCCTCAGGGACACCAGCAGAGATGCCGGCCCTGGCAGGGACGCCAGCGCGTGTGGCCGATGGGCCGGTCTAGGGGGGGCCGGTGCGGTAGGTCTGCAGACGCAACGACGTGCCCGAACGCCTGCAAAGCGGGCCGAGCCGGTCGACGGTGTGGAGAGGGCAAGTGCACTGTCCGCCGTTTCTTAGCGAGGGAAATTGGGAATCCAGAGGCGTGGACCAGGAGGCGGGAGCACCCGTCGGACAGTCGTACGTCCTCGGGGGACGACCAACGGCAGCGCCGGCCACCGTGGTACAAGTACCGGCCAGCCCGACCGCGGCGTGGCCTTGTGGATCGGGTGCGGTTGCCTGCACGCGGTCCAGTGAGTCGACGACGGTGTTCCGATGGGGAGATACCGGAGTTGGTGGAACGACCGAAGCCGTTGAGCTACGGCGCAGCGTGCCTCCGACGGCAACGCGAGAGGAAGATCGATAACCGTGACCGCTGTCCCAGTGGCGTCCTTCTGCGAGTGCCGGTATCGACCTTTAGGTGCAAACCCTGTCGGAGGCGCGGACATCACACAGTATCCGGTCGGGGAGGAAGTGGCGGAACGTCCCGAAGCGCTCCGTCGATGGTGACGGCTATCGAAGGCCTGGTGTGACAGCAGGTGGTCCTGGAGGGGGCCGGACGGTGCTCTTCTCCGGTGTTTTGCTGGTTGGTGGGTGGTGGTCCGGAGTGGCGTCCTCCGTGGGCCGCCAGGAAAAGTTCCCGCGGGAAAGGGCGGGGACCCCCGGGCGGGGACCCCCGGGCGGGAAGGAATCTCTGTCAGGAGACCCCCAGCGGACAGGGGCTATCGGACGTTGGCTGCCGGACACTGGCCGTGGCTACTGGTGCGATGGATGTTTCACGTGAAACATGCCCGGCTGCCTTGACCAGAGCACCACTATCCGTCAACGATGTGAAGAGAGGGAGTAGGGTACCGGTGCGAGGTCGGGGGCGGGAGTTGGTGGGCGGTGGCTGAACGAAGGTGGCGTGACGACGACGTGGAGGACGACCCGGGGACGATGAACGACCATGAGGAAAGCCAGCCGGTAGCCCGGCGCCCGTTACCGAGAATCGTGGCCGTTGCCAACCAAAAGGGCGGGGTGGGGAAGACGACAACGTCGGTCAATCTGGGGGCTGCCCTCGCAGAGCTCGGGTACCGGGTACTGGTGGTCGATCTCGATCCACAGGGGAATGCCACGACCGGACTGGGAGTCGACGCTCGGAACTTCGAACAGTCGATGTATGACGTGATCATGCGTGACGCCCCCCTCGAAGACTGCATCGAACCGACGAGCACCAAGAACCTTTTCGTGGCCCCGGCGACCATTGATCTGGCGGGGGCCGAGATCGAGCTCGTCCCCGCGTTCAGCCGAGAGCTGAAGTTGAAACGTGCGATCCAGACCGTGATCGACGACTTCGATTTCGTCCTGATCGATTGTCCTCCGTCGCTCGGCCTGATCACGGTTAACGGGCTGGCCGCCGCTGATGAGGTATTGGTCCCGATCCAATGCGAGTACTACGCCCTCGAGGGATTGAGCCAACTCCTGCGAAATGTGAGTCTGGTGGCGGCCAACCTCAACAGCGGTCTCGAAGTCTCGACGATCGTGTTGACGATGTACGACGCCCGAACGAAGTTGTCCGATCAGGTGGTCGCCGATGTGCGTGAGCACTTCGGGTCCCGAGTGTGCCGCAATGTCATCCCCCGTACGGTGAGACTCTCGGAAGCCCCGTCTTTCGGTCAGCCGATCACCGTGTTCGATCCGACATCGCGGGGAGCGATTGCCTATCGAGAGTTAGCCAGGGAGGTCAGTGGTGGCACGCCGTAGTGGTCTGGGGAAGGGACTGAGCGCACTCATCCCCTCCGATGTCACGCAGAGTCGTCAGAGCGCGCTTCTGGACGTTGCCATCGGGAGTATCCGTCCGAACCCGCTCCAACCGCGTGAGCACTTCGACGAGGAGACGATGTCGTCGTTGGCAGCGTCCATCAAGGAGCTTGGCGTCCTGCAGCCTGTGTTGGTGCGCCCGGTAGGCGACGAGTACGAGTTGGTGGCGGGGGAGCGCCGTTGGCGGGCGGCTCGGCGGGCCGGGTTGCAGACCATTCCCGTCATCGTCGAAGACGTGGATGAGCTCCAGAGCTTGGAGCACGCACTGGTAGAGAACTTGCATCGCCAAGATCTGAACGCCATCGAAGAGGCATCCGCCTATCAACAACTGATCGAGGAGTTCGAGTACACCCATGAAGAGGTGGCCGTCCGAGTGGGCAAGAGCCGTGCCGCCGTTTCGAACATGCTTCGGCTCCTCCAGTTGCCGAGCTCCGTGCAGAGGTTGGTGGCCGAGGGTCAGATCAGCGCCGGGCACGCTCGGGCACTTCTGGGGACGCCGGATCGTGGGTTCCAGGAGCGACTGGCGAGGCAGATCGTGGAGGAAGGCCTGACCGTTCGCGCCGTCGAGGAACGGGTACGGGTCTCTGTCGGGGCTGACGATCGTCAGGTGGCGGAACCACCGGAGGTGACGGCTGCGGAAGTGGGACTGTCACCAGGCCCCGGGGAGGTGGGGCGCCCGAGCTCGCGCCTTCCTCCACCCGGAATAGTGGAACTGGAGGAGCTCCTCGGAGACTTCTTGAACACTCGCGTGAAAGTCGATCTCTCGAACAAACGTGGTCGAGTCGTGGTCGAGTTCGCCACTCTCGAAGACCTCGAGCGGATCTACAAGTTGATGGTTGGAGGCGGAGGCTCGGGGTCTACGACATGAATATAGTTACATAGAGTGGCATTAACTCTCCAATTGGGCGGGAATTGGCCTATAACAAACACGGAGAGTGAGATGTGTGGGAGTCGATGGAGAGTCGAGAGTTATCCACAAGGTGTGCATGAGGTTGTGGATCGAGGCAGACGAGAGGGTTTACGATAGGCGGGCTTTCGAGGCCACGGAGCGGAATGGGGCCGGCGAGAGGGTTGGTCCGGTCGGCATCTCGAAGGACGGCTGAATCTTGAAGGACGGCCGAGGCGCCGTAGGGGCTCCGGCTCACTCCCAAGAAGATCCCACCCACCGGCCCAGGGCCACGAGGATGCCCCGGCACAGGATGGCCGATTGTTCCACGACCACGGCTGCCGGTCCCAACTCGCAGATCACGGCCGGCATCCGCGTCTCCCGGAGGATCGGCAGCGACATCCCCCGGCATTCACCCCGGAGGATCCCGAGCTCGGTCGGGAGGTCCTGGTGGAGCAGCTCGGCCAGGAGCTTTCCGCCGGGTGACGCGTAACGGTACCCCTCGTAGTAGGCGGTGCTGAAGCGGGGCGCCTTTGCTTCGAGGCGGAGCCCGAGGTACACCTCGGCCCCGGCGGCGTTCGCCTCCTGGGCTTGAACGGAACCATCGGGATGGTGGTGGGTGGTCACGCGTGCGCCCCGTTGGACGAGGATGCGTCGGAGCGCGGTGACGAGCGCGTCGAGCCCGCCCTCCTCTCCGATTGCTACCCGGCGGCCGGCCAGGGTTCTCGGTGACTGCCGGAGTCGTTCCCGGTCGCGGACCGCGGTAACCAGCTCTGGCTGCTCGTGGCGCGAGCTCAGGCGGAGGAGCTCCTGGAGCGTGGCCGGACCGGCGATGCCGTCGACCGGGAGCCCGACGTTGCGCTGGAACTCGCCCAGTGCCCGGGACGTCGTGTCGCCGAAGATCCCATCCACCCGCCCGGTGTCGAAGCCCAGAGCACTGAGCCGCTGCTGGAGCTCGGCGACGTCGTCGCCCCGGAACATGGGCCTGTGCCGGTAGAGGAACCGATCCCCCAACCTCCGCCCGGCTTCCACCAACGTCGACCAGGTCTGGGGCCCGCACCGCCCGTCTACGCGGAGACCGCGCCGGTACTGGAACGTCTCCACTGCCGCCCGGGTCCCGTCGCCGTAGAACCCCTGGGGGTCGAGGCCGGTGGGGATCCCGATCGCCTGGAGGCGGTGCTGGACGTCGGCGACAGCGGGACCCACCGCTCCGGGCACCAGGTCCACCGGGTCGAGGCCGGGCGTCGTCACCGGCTCTCCCGCTTGGAGCCCTGGTGCGGAGGGCTGGTCAGAGATGCTCAGAGATCTCCTGGAGGAGCTGCGCCTTCCCCTTCGCCCCCACGATGCGGGACACCGGGGCCCCGTCCTTGAACAAGATGAGCGTCGGGATGCTCATCACGTCGAAGCGCCGGGTGACCTCCAGGTTGTCGTCGATGTTCAGTTTCGCCACCGCCAACTGACCGGAACGCTCGTCGGCAATCTCCTCCAACAACGGGGCGATCATCTTGCAGGGGCCGCACCATTCGGCCCAGAAGTCGACCAGCACGGGGACGTCGGATGCCATGACCTGCTCGTCGAAGCTCGCGTCGGTCAAGGTGGCGATGGAATCGCTCATCGGTGAGAACCTCCTGGCCGCGTCGCGGCCTGATCAGGGGGAGCCAAGGGGCCGCGTGCCCCCATGGACAGCCTCGTCAACCCTTCGGGCGCGCCGGTCATTCCCGCCCCGCGCCCATCAGGTGTGTCGCGGCGCTCGACTCGAGCCAGCGTTCCACGTCGAGTGCCGCCATGCATCCCGAGCCGGCGGCGGTGATCGCTTGCTGGTAGGTCCGGTCCTGGACGTCCCCGCAGGCGAACACCCCTTCCACCGACGTCCGGGTCCCGCCGAATGTCCTGATGTACCCACCGGCTTCCAGCTCCAGCTGGTCGGCGAAGAGCCCGGTGTTGGGCTCGTGGCCGATGGCCACGAACAGCCCCGAGACGTCCAGCGTCGAGACCGCTTCCGTCTGTGTGTCGCGGAGCACCACGCCGGTCACCTTCGCCTCACCGAGGATCTCGGTGACCACGGAGTTCCACCGGAAGACCAGCTTCGGGTTGGCGAACGCCCGCTGCTGCATGACCTTCGATGCCCGCAGCTCCCCGCGGCGATGGACGAGCGTGACCGAGCGAGCGAACCTGGTCAGGAACAACGCCTCTTCGATGGCCGAGTCGCCACCACCGACGACGGCGATGTCGAGGTCCCGGAAGAAGAAACCGTCGCAGGTCGCACAGGTGGAGACCCCATGCCCGATGAGGCGCTCTTCGCCGGGGAGACCGAGCATCAGCGACCGGGCGCCGGTGGCGATCACGAGACCCGCAGTCTCGTAGGCGGGTTCCGGGGCGGAAGGATCCCCGACCCAGATCCGGAACGGCCGTGTGGACAAGTCGACCTTCGAGACCTTGGCGCTGACGTACTCGGCGCCAAAGCGCTCGGCCTGGGCCCGGAACGCGCCCATGAGCTCGGGACCCATGATCCCGTCGACGAACCCGGGGTAGTTCTCCACTTCGGTGGTGAGCATGAGCTGGCCACCGGGCTGGTCACTGGTGGAGGACGGCTCGCCTTCGATCACCAGCGGGAGGAGCTGGGCCCGTGCCGTGTAGATCGCGGCGGTCAGCCCGGCAGGCCCCGAGCCCACGATGACGACTTGGCGCGACGCGGTCATCGCGCCGGGTCCTTCGGCGCGCCCCGCCGGCTCCAGGCAACCAGTCCGCCACCGACGAACACGGCGCCGATGAGGAAGTCCGCTGCCCACACCCTTCCGTCGAAGGCGTACACGGTGAGGAGCCGGACAGCGGCGATGGCCAGGAGCACCGCGGTCACGGTGGACGCCACCACGACGAGGAGCCCGAACACGAGTGCTCTGGCCACGAGGACGACCGGCCGGATGGCACGGTCGCGCACGAGGGCGGCCACGGTGTCGACCAGGTCGGCGGCGCGGGCCGGCCAGTCGCCGCCGGCGTCCGGACTACCGGGACCCGGCGGTGGTTCGTTCGAGATGGGCATGGCCCGAGGTTAGTCGGGAGCCGGACCGCTCCACCCTGAGCGCCCTGAGCACGGCGATGTCCCGAGGACGGTCTCCCGGGGCCGGGCGCCCGCTCATGCCGGTCGGATGGTCGAGACCCCGATCGTGCCCGGTCCCGTGTGCGTGCCTACCACCGGTCCGAGCGGGACCACCACCAATGGGTGCTTCGAGGGGACATCGCGCAGCTGGTCCACCAGCACGTCGAGGTCGGACGCGGCCCCGTCGCTCACGGCAATCCTCTCGTAGGGCCCGGCAGCACGCGTCTTGTCGGCCAGGTACCGGAGAGACCGGGCACGGGTTCGCTGCTTGGACTCCTCCGCCACGATCCCGTCGAGCACCTGGACGACCGGCTTGATCGACAGGAGTGACCCGAGGAGCGCGCGCGCGCTGCCGATCCGCCCGCCTCGCTCCAGGTGGTCGAGCGTGTCCACGACCCCGTAGACCTTCGTCCTGGAGACGAGACCCTCGGCATGGGCCACCACCTTTTCCGGGCCGGCCCCCGATGCCGCCAGCTCCGCCGCCGAAATGGCGGCCAGGCCTTGGCCCATCGTGACCGAGCGGGTGTCGACCACCGTGACCGGGATCCGATCGGCCACGGTGAGCGCCGCGGTGCGGGCCGACTGACAGGTGCCCGAAAGATCGCTCGACAGGGTGAGGCAGACCACGGCGTCGGCACCCTCGTCCGCGGCTCGGGTGAACGCCTCCTGGAAGGCACCGGGAGACGGCGCCGACGTCTCGGGCAGCCGGTCGGAGGCCGCGCACCTCGCCCAGAACTCGTCGATGGACAGGTCGACGCCATCGACGAATTCGTCGGTGCCGAAGCGGATCGAGAGCGGCACGATCGTGATGCCGTGGGCCGTGGCCAACGCGGGGCTCAGGTCGCTGGCGCTGTCAGTGACGATCCGCACCGGGCTCATCGGGTGCCTCCTCCTCTGTCGAATCCGCCACTTCCCGCACCGACGGTAGCGGGTAACGGCTCGACCGGTCGGGATGGGCGACGATCCGTGAGCGCGACGGCAGGCTCGGGTGAGGGACGTCCTGGTCGAAGGCCGAGTGCGGCGCACGGGTGATCTTCACGTGACGCGGCGTTTCCTCAGTGGCCTGGTCTCGGTTGGCCGGGCGAGAAGGCCGAGAAGCGCGAGAAGGCCGAGAAGGCCGAGAAGGACGTGACAACCCCGACGGCCACGGGTCGTGCGGTCGGGACCCCGACGGGGTGGTCGGTCCCGGAGGGTCTGCCGGTCCCCGGAGGGCGGCCGCCTCCCCTGGGGGGGTCGGCCCCGGAGGCGGGAGCCGCCGGACGGACAGGCGCTCCAGGAGCGCACCGGACAGCACGAACGCAGCGGCGCCGGTGGCCATGGCGAGCAGGATCCTGAGGAGGAGCCCGAACCCGCGAGGTGCGGCGGTGACGTTGACGGCCAGAAGGGCGACGAGACCCATGACCGCAGAGGCGGCGGCGACTCGACGGAGGGGCCCGGTCAGGGCGGGGCCCCCGAGGCTGCCCACCCGCCGGCCGACGACCGTGATGGCGACGGCGGCGGCAACCGTGTAGGCGATGGCCACGGAGAGCGCCAGGCCCCTGACGCCCAACGGGCCGGACAGCGCCAGCGCCGCCACGATGTTCGTCCCGTTCTCGACAACGTAGAGCAGGAACGCGGTGCGGGTGTCCTGCATGGCCTGGAGCGCTCGGGCGAGGTAGAGGAAGATGCAGAACCCGGGGAGGCCCAGGGTGAAGAGCGCCAGGGTCGCTCCCGTCGTGTGGGCGTCGACCAGGGACTCGTCCCCGTGGGCCAGGATCAGGTCGATCCCCGGGTGGGAGAGCACGAGCATCCCGACGGTGGCCGGGACGATGATGGCCAGCATCCGGGTCAGGCCCGAGACCAGCCGGCGGCGGAACCCGTCGATGTCGCCCACCGCCCACCTGGCGGCGAGGCCGGGTGTCACCGCCGACATGATGGAGACGGCGACCACACCGAAGGGGAGCTGGAAGAAGGTGTACGCGTAGGTGTAGGCGGCGACCGATCCGGGAAACGCCTCTCCGTCGGCCAGGGCGAGGACGACGACCAGGGCGAGCTGGTTGGCGACGACCAGGCCGAACGTCCATCCGGCCAGGCGGAGCACGGTGCGCACGGCCTCGTGCCCGGGCTCCCAGTGGAAGCGGAGGTGGAGGTCGGTGCGCCGGAAGGCAGGGATCACGAGGGCGGCCTGTACGGCGACGCCGAGCGTCGTCCCGAGGCCGAGGAGGAGCAGCTGGGATCGGTGGTCGGTGATCGAGGCGAGCGACGGGTGGGGGACGACGGCGTGGAACCAGAGCATCACCACCACCACGACGACGTTGTTGGCGATCGCCACGAACATCGGCGCCAGGAAGGAGCCCCTGGTGTTCATGAGGGCGGTGCACAGCGAGAGCAGGCCGTAGAAGGTGAGCTGCGGGACGAACCATCGCAGGAGCGACGTCGCCACCTGCTGCTGCGCGTGCACGCCCGGCGAGTGGTTGGCGACCGTGTAGATCGACACGATGTCGGGGGCGAGCAACCAGAACACCACGGTGGCGACGAGGAGGAAGGCGACCGAGAGGGTGATGACGGCCGAGATCGCCCGCCAGGCCTCCTCGGGTCGCCGGGTGGTCAACCGGTCGGTGAACACCGGGACGAAGGTGGCGGCGAGGACGCCGCCGAGCACGAGGTCGTGGACGATGTTCGGCGTGGTGTTGGCCAGGTTGTACACCCCGGCGACCGGCCCACCCCCGAGGGCGACGGCGAGGGCGAAGATGCGGGCAACGCCGGTGATCCGTGACAGGGCCGTTCCGATGCCCATCCCGAGGGTGCTCCTGGTCAACGAGCCGCCGCCCGGTCGGAGACCCGGACCCCGCCCGGCGGTCTCCGCGGTCGGCGGCTCGGGTCGAGTGGCGTCGGGCGACCCGGACCCGGCGCCGCCGGACCCCGAACCTGGCGGGACGGTGCTCACCGCCGCTCGGTTGGGAGGACCCCGATCGGCGCGCGATCGGAGGTGTCGTGGGCGGGGCGCGCCGCCTGTCGCCGTGCCCGCCGGTTCCGGGTTCCCGTCCGTACCCACCATCCGAGGAGCACGGCGATGGCTCCCAGGGACAGCACGATGCCGACGCTGGAGATCGCCGTCGACGCCACCTTGATCGTCCCGGAGGTGAGCACCAGGTTCCCCGTGGGCGAGGTCATCGTGACGTTCACCCGGAACTCCCCCGACACGCGGGCCCGCACGTTCTCATAGATGACGTTGTTGGAGGAGGTGAGCGTCACGGACGGCACGGAGATCTCGGTGGTGTGATCGGAGAAAAGGAGGGTGGCGCTACTGAGCATCAGGGTTCCCGTCACGGGGTACTTCATCGAGGACAGGATGGTGATGGGGATGCGCCCGTTCTGCGCGGTGAGGGTGATGGCCTGCCCACCGGCGACGACGAGGCCGTCGAGCTGCGCTGCCACGGCGCGCCGGTCCTGGCGCACGAGGGCCGCCTGGTCGCGGGCCGGGAGGTTCTCGGACTCGGCCGCGGCGAGCAGCTGGCCGAGCTGCTCATGGAGGGCGGCGGCGGTCGGTGTGGCCCCATCGAAGGCCGACAGCTCCGACTGCGCGGCCCGGATGGCCGCCACCGGAAGGGAGCCACTGCGGCTCGTCGCCGACACGAGCTTGGGAGCGGGAAGGCGCAGGGTCGTGGTGCTCGGGACCTGGGCGAAGAGGCTGTTCATCGTCACCGGGGTCACGACCGGGCTGTCGGCCAGGCCGCCGAGCAGGGTGGTGAGCAGGGGCCCCCGTCCCCGCCATCCGTCGGGTGGCACGGCCACGGCCCCGCGTGGGTAGGCGGTGTTCGGTCCTTCGAAGTACGTCTGCGCCAGCTCGGCCAGGATCTGGTGGGCGGCGAGCACGGGGTCGCCGCTGTCGGCCGTGAACAGCGTGGTGAGGCCGGGGTCCGACGTGATGGCGGCAAAGGACCCGTTCCTGGTGGCGGCGAGCGGGAACGGCTGCACCGACGTCTTCCGGTTGTCAGGCGACGAGACGTCGGACGCCGGGAGGACGATGTCGGTGTACCCGTCCGAGTGGAGGACGGCGAGGGTGGACGCCGTCATCGGATCGTTCGTCACCCAGACCCCGCTGCCGGCAGTCGCAGCGAGCGGAGCGGACAGGCCGGCCGTCGCCAGGGCACGACGACCTTCTTGCACCTGGGCGGCAAGCTGGCCGGCCAGGCCGGACGAGACCAGCTCGGCGGCGTCGACCGGGACGTACGAGCTCACCAGGACCTGGCGGATCCCTCCGGAGCTTGGCCCAGCCAACGCCACCAACCGGGCGAGGGCCTTCGCGTGTCCCGAAGGCCCGAGCGCCTGGACCGTCTGGGGAACGGCACCGAGGGTGACCGGTACGGCTGGAGCAGCCGCCACGTCCCCGATCACCCCTGCCGGCTGGGCGAGCGCCCGGGCGGTGGCATCGAGAGCGGCGAGAGGGTCCGCCTCCAGTGACGCCGCTCGGGGCTCGGCATCCGTCGGACCCAGGGTGGTGCCGAGCGGGATGTCCAGCGCGAACCGGAGCTTGTCGGCAGCGGGCGGGGGGGTGACGTAGACGATCTGGGTGTTCAGCTCGCCGAGGACGTCCCCGGTGGACAGGGAGACGAGACCGATGCGGACGGGGTAGACGCCGCATCCGGGCTGGACTGTGCCCAGGTCGGCGACGAACCCCCCGAGCGCCGACTCGACGGGGCCCGACCGGGTCGAGGACGTGCCGTTCCCGGCGACCACCGGGATGCGCAGCTCGACGGCACCACCGGCGGCCGGTAGCGAGGTCCAGGGGAGGGGATGGTGGGTCCGCGACAGGAGGTAGCCGACGTCGGTGCCCGACAGGCTGGCCTGGAGCGCGGAGACGGTTCCCAGGCAGGAGTAGACGGCGATGGTGATCCCGAGGTCCGACGTGGAGGTTCCCGGTGCACGGGCCTTGAGGTCCACGGCGAAGTCCTGGCCCGGCCCGGTGATCCAGGACGTCTGATGGGTGAGGACCAGTCTCGCCCGTGCTGTCGTCGCGGAGACAGGCACGTCGGGGGCGCTGGTGGCCGCCGACGACGGCGGGACCGCCGGGTGGAGCGATCCCGGCATGCCTCCGGCAGCGGCTGCCGGGACGGCGAGCGTCGGGATGAATCCGGGGAGCACGATGGCGGTGAGCAGGGTGGCCAGGGCGAGGGGGAGCACCACGATCGCCAGCCGACCTCGACGGCGGCTCATCCCTGCGGTCGTCCCGTTCCGCGACCGCACGCCGATACCCGTGACCTCACGTTCCGATCCTTGCGCGTCGAGGGAGTGCTCTGGGGACCGGGGCACCAGCGTCGCCGATGACGTCCCGCGCCGGCAACCGGTCGGGCAGGGACTGGTGCGCTCCCGATCCACCTCGACCGGCAGCCTACGCCAGCGGCACTACCCTCGGCGGCGTGCTACCCGAGCGACTCCAGCCACTCGTCGACGCCACGCGGGAGATCTCGCTCCGGTTCGCCTCGGCCGGTGCGTCCCTCTATCTGGTGGGGGGCTCGGTCCGTGACGCCATCACCGGCGCCGACACCGTCATCACCGGCGCCGACACCGCCATCACCGGCGCCGACACCGCCATCACCGGCGCCGTCAGCGACCTCGACTTCACGACCAACGCCCGTCCGGACGCCATCGAGGAGATCGTGCGCGGATGGGCCGATGCGGTCTGGACCCAGGGCAAGCAGTTCGGGACGATCGCCTGCCTGTCGGGGGGCCGCCGATACGAGATCACGACCCATCGGGCCGAGTCGTACGACCCGGGCTCCCGCAAGCCGGCGGTCACCTTCGGCGATCGGCTGGACCTCGATCTGTCCAGGCGTGACTTCACCGTGAACGCCATGGCGCTCCGCCTGCCGGACATGGAGCTCATCGACCCCTACGGTGGGTTGGAGGACCTGGCCAACAGGCGTCTGCGGACACCACTCGCGCCCGAGGTCTCCTTTGCCGACGATCCGCTGCGGATGCTCCGGGCCGCGCGGTTCATCGCCAAGCTGGGCCTCACGCCCGATCCGGCGCTGGTGGCGGCGGTGCGGGCGGAGCATGGCCGCTTGGGGATCGTCTCGGCCGAGCGGATCCGCGACGAGCTGGACCGGATCGTCATGGTGCCGGTCCCCTCGGTGGCGCTGAGGTTCGTGGTCGACACCGGGCTCGCCGGCGAGTTCCTCCCCGAGCTTCCCGCCCTGGCGCTCGAACAGGACCCGATCCACCGGCACAAGGACGTGCTGGCCCACACCCTCGCCGTGGTGGACAAGACGGGGCGGGACCGGCTTCTCCGGCTGGCCGCGCTCTTCCACGACGTGGGCAAGCCGAGCACGAGGGCCTTCGTCGACGGCGGCGTGACGTTCCACCACCACGAGGTCGTAGGCGCCCGGATGACCCGGCGGCGGATGACCGAGCTCCGCTACCCGAAGGACGAGGTGGACCTGGTGGCGGAGCTGGTCAACCTGCACCTCCGTTTCCACACCTACCGGTTGGGTTGGACCGATCGAGCCGTGCGCCGCTACGTGCGCGACGCTGGGCCGCTCCTGGACCGGTTGAACGAGCTGACCCGATGCGACTGCACCACCCGGAACGCGGCGAAGGCTCGTGCCCTCGCCCGCCGCATGGACGAGCTCGAGGTGCGCATCGCCGAGCTCCGCCAGCAAGAGGCGCTCGACTCCATCCGGCCCGACCTCGACGGTGCCCAGGTCATGGACCTCCTGGGGATCGGACCCGGTCCCCAGGTCGGCGACGCCCTGGCGTTCCTGCTCGAGCTGCGGATGGACGAGGGCCCGCTGGGCGAGCAGGAAGCTCGGCGCCGGCTGCTGAGCTGGTGGACGGCTCGCACCGATCAGGGGTGAGTCACGCCTCCGACCACAGCGGACCCGGCTCGCCGGCGGCGAACGCCTCGACCATCTGGTAGGCGACGTCGTCGTGGTACTGGACGGGCGGCGACTTCATGAAGTAGCCCGAAGGTCCGAGCAGCGGGCCACCGATCCCCCGGTCCAGCCCCAGCTTGGCGCACCGGATGGCATCGATGATCACCCCTGCGGAGTTGGGGGAGTCCCAGACTTCGAGCTTCATCTCCAGGTTGAGCGGCACGTCGCCGAAGTTGCGGCCCTCCATCCGGATGTAGGCCCACTTCCGGTCCTGCAGCCAGGGCACGTGGTCGGAGGGCCCGATGTGGATGTCGTCGGCGGGAAGGGCGCCGTGCTCGATCTGGCTGGTGACCGCCTGGGTCTTGGAGACCTTCTTGGACTCCAGGCGCTCCCGCTCCAGCATGTTCTTGAAGTCCATGTTGCCGCCGACGTTCAGCTGGTAGGTGTGGTCCAGGGCCAATCCCCGGTCCTCGAACAGGCGGGTGAGGATCCGGTGGACGATCGTGGCACCGACCTGGCTCTTGATGTCGTCCCCGACGATCGGGACGCCGGCGTCACGGAAGCGGGCCGCCCATTCGGGGTCGGAGGCGATGAACACCGGGATGGCGTTGACGAACGCCACACCTGCATCGAGGCACGCCTGTGCGTAGTGCCGCTGTGCCGCCTCGGACCCGACGGGCAGATAGCTCACGAGCACGTCAGCCCGGGCGGCGGCGAGCGCGGCGGCGACGTCGACCGGTTCGGCCGGCGACTCCTCCACCACCTCCCGGTAGTACTTCCCGAACCCGTCGAGGGTCGGTCCGCGCTGGACGGTGATCCCGAGATCGGGCACCGATGCGAAGCGAACGGTGTTGTTCAGGCCGGCGAAGATGGCCTTCCCGAGATCGACTCCGACCTTGGTGGCATCGGCGTCGAACGCGGCCACGAACTCGAGGTCCGACACGTGGTAGCCGCCGAGGACGACGTGCATCAGACCGGGGACGGTGTCCTGGGGTTCGGCGTCCCGGTAGTAGGTCACGCCCTGGACCAGTGAGCTGGCGCAGTTCCCCACACCGGCGATGGCAACTCGGATGGTGCTCATGACAAGGATCCCTTCAGTGTCGGTGTTGGGTCGGTACGGTCGGCGGGCCCCGGAAGCCCG
>JAKADK010000122.1 GCA_021820665.1 Actinomycetes bacterium
CCGGCTCAGACGGGACTGTCGGCCTCGGGCCGGACGAGCGGCGATCCGAGCGCAGCCACCGCCGCCTCTCGGGCCGAGCGGGCGATGCCTGGACCGTCCAGCCCGAAACGGGCCAGGATGCGGTCGGGCTTGTCCTGGGGGATGTAGCGGGTGGGGACGCCGAGGACGCGGACCCGCGGGGGGATGCCACCAGCGGGCCCCCCCCCGGCGGCGACACCCTCCAGCGCGTCGGCGAGGAACATGCCGGCGCCTCCCTGGCGGAGACCGTCCTCGACGGTGAGCACGACCTGATGACGGGCTGCATCTTCCAGCATGGCCCGATCGGGGGGCGTCACGACCCGGACGTCCCACAGGGTCGCCTCGATGCCTTCGGCCCCGAGGATGGCGACTGCCTCCTCGGCGGCTGCCACCGGCTTCCCGACGGCGAGAATGCACACGGTGCCGTCCCCCTCCCGGATGCGGCGGGCCTGGAGCCCCGAGCCGACCGCGGTGGGGTCGGCGTGCGGTGCCGGTGTCTTCGGGAACCGGATCAGGGATGGTCCGTTCAGCGCCAGTGCGTCGGCCAGCATGACCTCCACCTCGTGGGCGTTGGACGGGGCGAAGACGGTCATCCCCGGGATGGACAGCGACAGCACCAGGTCGAGCACGCCGTGGTGGCTCGGCCCGTCGTCCCCGGTGATCCCGGCGCGGTCCAGCACGAAGACCACGGGGGCCCCGTGGAGCCCGACATCGAGATTGGCCTGGTCGAAGGCACGGCTGAAGAACGTCGAGTACACGGCCACCACGGGACGAAGGCCCCCCATGGCCATCCCGGCGGCGGCGGTGACGGCGTGTTGCTCGGCGATGCCCACGTCGACGAACCGCTCGGGGAAGCGGTTCTGGAACGCCAGGAGCCCGGTGGGCCCCGGCATCGCCGCCGTGATGGCCACGATCCGTGGATCGGCTTCAGCCGCCCGGAGGAGGGACCGGGTGAACGCGTCCGTGTAGGTGGTGGCAGGGATCACCGCCGGCGCTGGGGGACCGTCGGCACTTTCGGCTCCTGCGGGACGGACGGTGTCGATCGCCGCCGCCGAGGTCGCGCTCACGGTGTGCGGGTGGGCAGCCCGATCCGGGGAGACCTTCACGTCATGCAGGCGCTGGACGTCCTCCTCGGCGGGGGCGTACCCGCGACCCTTCTGGGTGAGCACGTGGAGGACGATCGGACCGTCCCACTCCCGGGCGTTGGCCAGCGCTTGCTCCACCTCGGCGATGTTGTGCCCGTCGATCGGTCCGGCATAGCGGATCCCGAGCGCCTCGAAGAACGTGTGGGGGGTCACCACCTCCCGGAGCGCGCTGGTGAGGCCGTGCACGCCCGAGTAGGCGACCGGTCCGACCGCGGGAAGGCCTCGAAGGAGGTTGGCCAGCCGCTGGCGGGCCGAAAGGTAGGTGGGGTGGAGGCGAAGGTGGGTGAGGCTGAGCGACAGGTGCGACACGGTGGGGGCGTAGGACCGGCCGTTGTCGTTGAGGACGATCAGCACCCGCCGGCCGGAGTGGCCGAGGTTGTTCATGGCCTCGTAGGCCATGCCGCCGGTCAGGGCGCCGTCGCCGACGACGGCGACCACCCGCCGGTCGGACCCCTGGACCTCGAACGCGTTGGCAAGCCCGTGGGCGTAGCTGAGCGCGGTGGAGGCGTGGCTGTTCTCGATCCAGTCGTGAGCGGACTCGGCCCGGCTCGGGTAGCCCGAGAGCCCGCCGGCCTGGCGGAGGCGGGTGAACTCCTCCCGTCTCCCGGTCACGAGCTTGTGCACGTAGGCCTGGTGGCCGGTGTCCCACAGGATCACGTCGTGCGGCGAGTCGAAGATGCGGTGGAGCGCGAGGGTGATCTCCACGGCCCCGAGGTTCGAGCCCAGGTGTCCCCCGGTCCTCGTGACCGAGGCGACGATGAACGCCCTGATCTCGGCGGCCAGCTGGACGAGCTCGTCGGCCGAGAGGGCCCGGAGGTCGGCGGGGGTGTCGATGCGTTCGAGGATCATGGGCTCCATACTTTCGGGACCACGCTACCAGCGGGCCCGGCTCCGCGGCGGGTACCAGCGGGGACGCCGTGGGGGGACGCGATGGGCACGCCGCTACCGGGTGTGGGCGAGGAATGCCTGGCGGTCGACGACGACCCGGGAGACCTTCCCCGCTGCCACCAACCCGGAACGGTCCATGACCGAGACGGTGAAGGAAAGACGCCGGCCTTCGATCCGGTCGAGGGTGGCCTCCGCCCACACCACGCCGCCGACACCCACGGGGACCAGGTGGTCGAACTGGACCCGCTTGCCCACGCTGGTGGATCCCGCCGGCAGCTCGTCTTCGACGGCGGTGCAGGTCGCCTCCTCGCACAGGGCGACCAGGCGAGGGGTGGCGAGGACGGGGACCCTCCCCGTTCCCATGGCTACGGCGGTGTCGGACTCGGTGACACGCAGCTCGACATGGGAACGCAGTCCGGTGTGCAAGGCCACCCCGGTACGATACGGGAGAAGCGTCCGACCCGGCCAGACGCGCATCGGCGCGTCCTTGTCTCCGAGCCGGGAGGCGAGCGAGGAGGCACCAGGTGATCGAATCTCCCGTGGTCGAGCGGGTGTTGGCGCGAGGGCTCCAGCATGGCGGGGACTTCGCCGAGGTCTTCGTCGAGGACCGGGAGACGTCGTCGGCCCTCCTCGACGACGGTCGGGTCGAGCAGCTCTCGACCGGCCGGGAGCGCGGTGCGGGGATCCGGGTGGTGGCTGGGGAGACCACCGGGTTCGCTCACACCGCCGACCTGAGCGAGGCGGGGCTGCTCCGGGCGGTGGAGGCGGCGTCGGCGGTGGCCCGAGCCGGGGGAATGGCGCCGTCCGGCTCACCGGTGGCCTTCGGCGGACCCGACGGCCGCGGCCGCCCCGACTTCGGCGATGCTCCCATCACCCTGTCGAAGGCAGACGGCCTCGAGCTCCTGCGGAGAGCCGACGACGCGGCGAGGTCGGCGGGCGACGCCATCAGCCAGGTCCAGGTGGGCTACGGCGCCTCCCGGCGGCGGGTGCTGATCGCCAACTCGGACGGGCTGTGGGCCACCGACGACCAGCCCAGGACCCGCTTCTCGGTCTCCTGTGTGGCCGTGGGCGACTCGGGTCTCCAGACCGGTTACGAGACGGCGGCACGAACGGTCGACGCCAGGCTGTTCGAGGAGGTCTCGGTCGACGACCTGGCCGGCCTGGCGGCGCGCCGGGCGCTCGGAAAGCTGACGGCGCGGCCGGCGCCTTCCGGGGAGGTCCCGGTGGTGCTCGCCGGTGGCAGTGGCGGGATCCTCTTCCACGAGGCGTGCGGGCACGGGTTGGAGGCGGACCACATCGTGAAGGAGGCGTCGGTCTACGCCGGCCAGGTGGGTCGGCAGGTGGCCAGCCCGCTCGTCACGCTGGTGGACGACGGGACCGTGGGCCAGGAGTGGGGCACGGCCGGCGTCGATGACGAAGGTCGGCCCTCCCAGCGAAACGTCCTCATCGACCACGGGGTCCTCACCGAGTACCTCTGGGACTACCTGCGGGCTCGGAAGGAGGGGCGGATGTCGTCGGGCAACGGGCGGCGCCAGAGCTATCAGCACCTGCCCATGGTGCGGATGACCAACACCTTCCTGCTCCCCGGAGATGAGGATGCCGACGAGATCGTGGCCCAGACGCCGTACGGGGTCTACGTGGCCAAGCTGGGCGGAGGCCAGGTGAACACGGCGACGGGGGACTTCGTCTTCGGGACGACCGAGGCGTACCTCATCGAGAACGGGAAGCTCACCGAACCGCTGCGTGACGCCAATCTGATCGGCAACGGGCCGGAGATCCTGCGGCGCATCGACGCCGTGGCGCGGGACTTCGCCATGACCCCGGGGACGTGCGGGAAGGACGGGCAGAGCGTGCCGGTCGGCTGCGGGCAGGCCACGCTTCGCATCACCGGTGTGACCATCGGCGGGACGGCAGAGTGACCAGGGACGCCGACGCGATCAGGGAGGCGGCGATGGGGACGGGGAAGACGGCGACAGCGACGGTGCACACGGGCGCGACGGGTGCGGGCGAGGAGCGGCTCGATGCCCTCCTGGCGCTGGCCGACCGGGCGATCGACCGGGCCCGCCCCGGCGAGGCGATCGAGGCGTACGTGGCCGAGGGCGTCGATACCGACATCCGCGCCTACCAGGGTGAGGTGGAGTCGTTCACCGCCGCCACCTCGGCCGGGATCGGGATCCGTGTGGTGCGGGACCACCGGATGGGGTTCGCGTGGGCCGGTTCCCTCGACGACGCGGTGGTGGCCGAGACCGTCGAGGCGGCGCGCGACAACGCCGCGTTTGCCACCCCGGACGACCACGTGGCGCTGGCCGAGCCCGATGCCGCGCCTCCGGTCGAGGTCGACCTGTGGGACGCCGGGCTGGCCGAGGTGGACGCCACGGCGAAGGTCGCTCTGGCCCTCGCCCTCGAGGCCCAGGCCCGTGGTGCCCATCCCCGGGTGCGCCAGGTCTCTTCTGCCGACTACGGGGACTCTGCCACCTCTGTGGTGCTCGTGTCGACCACGGGCGTCCGGGCGGCGTCCAAGCGGACGTCGGCCTACGCCTCGGTGTCGGTGCTGGCGGGCGACGCGGCGGCCACCCAGACCGGGACCGGGTTCAGCGTCGGACGAGGCTTTGGGGCGCTCGATCCTGACCGCGCCGTGGCCGATGCCGTGGAGCGGGCGGTACGCCTGCTCGGGGCGGCGAAGGTGCCCTCGGGTCGGGCAACCGTCGTGTTCGACCGGCGGGTCGCGTCCACGCTTCTCGCCGTGCTCTCCTCGGCCCTCTCCGGTGAGGCCGTGGCCAAGGGCCGGTCGTTCTTCGCCGGCCGGATCGGTGAGCTGGTCGCCGATCCCGTCTTCACGCTGGTCGACGATCCCACCGATCCCCGGGCGTTCGGAGCGGCCCGGTACGACGGCGAAGGGCTGGCCTGCCGCCGCAACGTCCTGATCGAACGGGGTCACCTGCGTCGCTTCGTCTACGACACCGTGTCCGGCTCGCGCGCCGGGACGGCGTCGACGGGGTCGGCGGTCCGGGGAGGGTTCTCCGGGACGCCGGGTCCGGGATGTCGCGCACTCACCCTCGAGCCCGACGGTCGGGGATGGGACGAGGCCCAGGTGGTGGCGAACGTGGGGGAGGGCTTGTTCGTCCAGTCGGTCACCGGCGTGCACTCGGGGGTGAACCCGGTGAGCGGCGACTTCTCGGTCGGCGCCGAAGGGCTCGTGATCCGGGACGGGCGGTTTGCCGGGCCCGTCCGGGAGGTGACGGTTGCCTCCACGCTCCAGCGGATGCTCCAGTCGATCGTGGCCATCGGATCCGACCGGGAGTGGCTCCCGGGTGTGGCGGCCGGTCAGACGCTCGCCGTGGCCGACATGCAGATCAGCGGGAGCTGAGAAGGGCGGGAGCTGCCGCCTCGGTCAGGCCCCGGACGGGGTCGACCCCGGCTGGACGGCACCGACGGAGAGCACCTGGTCGCCTGCCGAGGTGCAGACCTCGAGGCTGGCCTCGGGGACGAAGGCGGCGGCCAGGTCTCCAGGCGGGTAGACCCGGAGGCCGGCGGCAGCGGCCGGATGGCAGGTTGCCGCCGGGTAGTTCTGGGCGACGACGATGCGCAGCAGCGCGCTGGCCGTGCCGTCGGCCGCCAGGGTGACCGTCGCCGGGGCGGTGGTGCTGGTGGCCCGGGACGCCGCCGCCCCCTCCTGGGTCCCCTCCGCGCCGGTCACGGCCGAGACGCCAGGATAGCCGGAGAGGGTGCAGGGGACCGTCCCCACGTTCGTGAACACGAGGGGGTAGTAACTGCTCCCGGCGGCACCGTTCCCGGGGCCGAGCGACACCCGGAGATTGGTTGTCGAGCATGTCGTCACCGCCGGGACCGTCGTCGTGGTGCTCGACGGTGGGGGCGTGGTGGTCGACGTCGGCGTCGTGGTGGACGTGGAGCGGGGCGTCGTGGTGGACGTGGTCGGCCGTGATGCCGCCGTCGAGCTCCGGTGCGTGCTGCTACAGGCGGCGAGTGCCAGGGCGGAGGCGCCTACCACGCCTACCGCCAGGAGCCGGCGGGACCGGCGGAGCCGCACGCTGCGGCCTGGGAAGTCCCGGATACGAGGCGCACCCCCGGAGTCGGTTACCACCGGCGGGGCGTGGGGAGGGGTCCGCGTCATCGCCGACCAGTCTTGCACGGGGACCCGGTGTGCTGACCACACCGGACCCGGAGCCGGACCCGGAGCCGCATGGCCGACCATTGGGCGTCTCAGCCTGCCGTCGACCGGGCGGGAGGGGCCGCCGCCGCGGCGGTCGCCGCCGCGGTCGCCTTTTGACAGGAGGCGTCGGCGGTGGCGGCATTGGCCGAGTAGTAGATCGAGCCGGCCAGCGTCAGCG
>JAKADK010000123.1 GCA_021820665.1 Actinomycetes bacterium
AGCCCGACGTCCTGGCGCACCGGGCTCCGACGCACCGGGCTCCGACGCACCGGGCCCCGACGTGTGCCCGTCGACGACGGTTGGCGAGAAATCTTGCACAGAGCGAAAGATTACTGAGGAGGAAACCCTGCCGCAAATGAAGGTTTATCGGTCAGCGGGCACCGGCCTCGGTCCCCGTGGCATCCCGTGGCACCCCGTGGCATCGTGTCACGCGATCGAGCACTCCAGGGCGCGCAGGTGCAGGCGCATCCGGCGGAGCGCCAGCGACGAGTCACCCTCGAAGACTGCCTCGGCGATCCGGCGGTGGGCGTGGTCGACCTGCTGGCGTGCCGACCGTGCCGACGCCGTCTGGCGATCGCTGGGTGGGGCTCCCGGCACGCGCTCGGCGGTGATCTCGGCGAGGATGGCGACGAACAGCTGCAGGGTCTGGTTGCCCGAGAGCCGGGCGATGGCGACATGGAAGTCGTGCGTGGCCGGGCCGAACTGGGGAGAGCGCAGGTCGCGGGTGCGCTCGAGGGCCTCGGCCAGGAGGGCACGGCCCTCGTCGTCCAGGCGCTCGGTGGCGAGTCGGAGCGTGGCCGCCTCGAGGGCGTCGCGAGCCTCGAAGAGGGCAGCGGTGGTGATGGTCCGGTAGTGGAGGTGCAGGACGGCAGCCCGGGTGACGGCCTCCCCGTCGGGAGCGCGCACGACCAGGCCGCCGCCGGGCCCGCGGCGCATCTCTACTGCGGCATGGTGCTCGAGGATACGGACCGCCTCTCGGAGGGCGGACCGGCTGGCGCCGTACCGTTCGAGGAGCGCGGTCTCCGAGCCCAGGTTCTGGCCCACCGGCCAGCCCAGGGCCATGACGTCGGCCCGGATCCGTCGCGCGAGGGTGCGGCCGGTCTGCCCGGATGCCGCCGTCGCCTCGACCGGCTCGGCCCGGGGCCCGTCCTGGCGGTGGATCAGCTCCTGGTGAAGCGCGGTCAGGTGCTTGCGCATGCGACGCGATGCCAGGAGGGCGTCCCCGCTGATGATCGCCTCCACGATGGCCTCGTGGGCCCGGTGGGCGCCGGCAGCGGCTTGCCGGGAGGCGGGACCGGTCAACCTGCCGTACCGGCGGTCCTGGTCGTCGGCGAGCAGGGAGAGCGCCTGGGCGAACACGGCGATGGCGGGGTTCCCGCCCGCCTCGGCGATGGCGGCGTGGACCTGACGGTGCGAGCCACCGACGATCTGGTGCTCGTCGGCCCGGCGCTCCTCCTCGAGCAGCTCCCTCAGCCGCGCAGCGTGGGCCTCGTCGATCCGGTCGGCGGCCAGCGCCACGGCGAACAGGTCGAGGACCAGTCGGGCCTCGAAGACGTCGTCGGCGCTGACGCCGAGCGACTCGAGATAGATCGAGGCGGCCTCGGCCACGGTGCGCACGTCGGGCTCCAGGACGACCAGGCCGCCGCCACGGCCGCGACGCATCCGTGCGACCTGGTGGTCCTCGAGGAGCCGCACCGCCTCGCGCAGCACGCCCCGGCCCACCTCGAAGCGATCGAGCAGTTCGGGCTCGGTGCCGATAACCCGGCCGATCGGCCACCCTTCTTCGATGATCTCGCGTTCGAGCCGGCGGGCGACGAGCGACGCCCGCTTGGGCCGACCCCGCCGGAGGGTGTCACCGGGGACCCCGGGCACTCCCGACGATGCGGCGGTGTCCAGATCCCGGCCCGGACCCTCCGTCGGGGTCCCCATCAGCTCTCCGTGGGGCGCCGTTCGTCAACCTGCCGATGCCGGCGAGGGGATCTGCCCGCTCATCTCCGCGTTCGGCGCTGCCCGCGCCACCAGGTCGGTGATGACCGGCCCCAGTTCGGCCGGGTCCCATCTGTCTCCTTTGTCTGCCTGGGGGCCGGCATGCCAGCCCTCGGCCACGCTGATGCGGCCGCCGGCCACGTTGAACACCCGGCCGGTGATGCCTGCGGCCTCCGGGCTGGCGAGCCAGGCCACCAGCGGCGCGACGTTGTCAGGTGAGCGGGCGTCGAACTCACCGGGGCGAGGCGGCTCGACACCCCGAGCTGCCTGCAGGCTCTCCGTCATGCGGGTACGGGCCCCGGGGGCGAGGGCGTTGACGGTGATGCCGTAGCGCCCGAGCTCCTTGGCGGCAATGATGGTGAAGGCGGCGATGCCGGCCTTGGCCGCCCCGTAGTTGGTCTGGCCGACGTTGCCGTAGATGCCCGACGACGAGCTGGTGTTGATGACGCGGGCGTCGTTGGCCTCCCCCCGCTTCGTCCGGTCCCGCCAGTACCCGGCCGCCCACCGGGTGGGGGCGAAGGTGCCACGCAGGTGGACCTTGATCACGGCGTCCCACTCCTCGATGGTCATGTTGACGAGCATCCGGTCGCGCAGGATCCCGGCATTGTTGACCAGGATGTCGAGCCCGCCGTAGGTGTCGATGGCCGTCTGGACCATCCGGCCGGCGCCGTCCCAGTCCGAGACGTCGTCGCCGTTGACGACGGCCTCCCCGCCGAAGCCGCGGATCTCCTCGACCACCTCGGCGGCCGGTCCCGTCGAGGCGCCGACCCCGTCGACCTCGGCACCGAGGTCGTTCACGACCACCCGGGCGCCCTGGCGGGCCAGCTCGATGGCGTGCCCCCTGCCGATCCCACGGCCGGCGCCGGTGACGATGGCCACCCGTCCTTCACAGATACCGCTCATGTCATGCCGTCCTTTCGTCGCGCTGGGGCTCCTTGGGGAGCCCGAGGGCACGTTCACCGATGATGTTCTTCTGGATCTGGCTGGTGCCGGAGTAGATCGTTCCCGCCCGGCTGGAGAGGAAGACGTCCTGCCAGTCGTCGGTGGCGTACCCCTCCCCGTCCGGGCGGACCATGGCGTCGGGGCCGACCACGTCGATGGCCAGCTCCCCGAAGCGCTTGTGGTACTCGCTCCAGAACAGCTTGGACACCGATGCCTCCGGGCCCGGCTCACGACCCCCGGCCAGCGAGGCGAGCAGTCGCAGGCCGGCGAAGCGCATCAGCTCCACGTGGGTGTAGGCCCACGCCAGGCGCTGGCGGATGAGGGGATCCTCGGCCTTGCCGTTCTTGCGGGCCACGCCCACCAGGTCCCAGAACTCCTGCTCGAAGCCGAGGTGGGCGGTGGTGGCGTTGCCGCCCCGCTCGAAGCCGAGCGTGGTCATGGCCGGTGCCCACCCGTTGTTGAGCCCACCGATGACGTTGAACAGCGGGGCGCGCGCCCCGTCGAAGAAATCCTCGCAGAACTCGGCGGCACCTGACATCTGCCGGAGGGGACGCACGGTGACCCCGTTCTCGGGGGAGAAGGGAACGAGCACGTAGGACAGCCCCCGGTGCTTGGGCACGTCGGGGTTGGTCCGGCACAGGACGAAGATCATGTTGGCCTGCTGTGCCCCGGAGGTCCAGACCTTCTGCCCGTAGATGACGATCTCGTCACCGTCGACGACGCCGCGGGTCTCCACGGCGCCGAGGTCGGAGCCGTGGTCGGGCTCGGAGTAGCCCTGGCAGTAGACGTCCTGGCCCGAGACGATCCGCGGCAGGAAGTGCGCCTTTTGCTCCGGGGTCCCGTGGACGATGATCGCCGGGCCGACGAGGGACTCCCCCATCCCCCGACGCACGGCGGGGACGCCCTGGCGCCGGAGCTCCTCGTTGAACACGGCGAAGCGCACGGCGTCCCAGCCCCGCCCGCCGAACTCGGGTGGCCAGGTGGCACAGATCAGCTTGGCGTCGGCGAGCCGCTCCTCCCAGGTGTGGAAGATCGGATCGGCCATCGCCTGGAGGCGCCCGCCCCCCCGGCGCCCGCCGGCGACCGGCTGCCACCCCCAGTTGGCCAGCTCCTTCAACCCTGCCGGAACGTTGGCCTCGATCCACTCCCGCATCTCGGCGCGGAACTCCGTGTACTCGGGGCTCAGGTCGATATCCATCCCATCCTCCTTCTCCTCCTCGTTCTCGTTCGAGTCTTCGTCGTCTTCGTCGTCCTCGTCGTGTTCCCCGACCGGCTGTTCCCGGCCGGCCCGTCAGGCTCCGGCCGCCGCCGCCGAGCCGAGCACCAGGGTGCCGGCCGCCATGAACATCCCCCCCACTCCCTGGGCCAGGCTGACGTTGACGTCGGGCACCTGGGCGGCGGCCTCACCGCGCAGCTGGCGCACCGCTTCTTGGACCAGGAACATGCCGTACATCCCGGTATGGGTGTAGGAAAGGCCTCCGCCGTTGGTGTTCATCGGGAGGCGACCACCGGGGGAGGTGTTCCCCTCGGCGATGAACGCCCCGGCCTCGCCCCGACCGACGAAGCCGAGATCCTCCAGGCCGTAGATGGGCAGGTGGGCGAAGGCGTCGTAGATCATGAGGTGGTCGACGTCGGCGGGACCGATCCCGGCCTCGGCGAAGGCCCGTGCCGACGACAGGCGGAAGGCCTTGGAGGTGGTGAAGTCCTCCATCATCGAGACCATCGGGGTCTCTGCCGCCTCACCGGTGCCGAGCACGTACACCGGTGGTTTGGGGCCGGGAAGGGCCTTCGCCCGCTCCGCCGACGTCACGACCAGCGCCCCCCCGCCATCGGTGACCAGGCAGCATTCGAGCAGGTGCATCGGGTAGGCGATCATCCGGGAAGCGAGCACGTCGTCGACCGTGATCAGGTCCCGGAACATGGCCCGGGGCACGTTCGCCGACCACCGCCGTTGGGCCACCGGCACCGACGCCAGCTGCTCGTGGGTCAGGCCGAGCTCCTTCATGTAGCGCAGCACGCCCATCGGGAACATCGTCGGGGGACCGAGCGTGCCGTAGGGGGCCTCGAACTGGCCCTGCGGAGAGGCGGGGTCCGGCGCCCGGGGTGGAGCTCCGGTGCGTGACCGGCCCGACTCCCCGTGGGTGATGAGGACCACCTCGGCCAGGCCCGCCGTAATGGCCGCTGCGGCGTGGCGGACGTGGACCAGGAACGAGCAGCCGCCGACGGCAGTGGCGTCCACGTAGGTGGGTGCGATCCCGAGATAGTGGGCCATGGCGATCGGCGAGAGCCCGGCGGCGGCCACCCCGTCGACGTCGGACATCTTGAGCCCCGCATCGGCGACGGCCAGCCGGGCCGACTCGGCGTGCATCTCCAGGGCGGAGATGTCGGGCACGATGCCGATCCGTTCGGTCTCCGCCGCCCCCACGATGGCGGTCATGCCCCGTACGCTCACGATGCGCTCCCGGCCGCCGGACGGAAGACGGGGACCGACTGGTCGCCCCGTTCCTCGAAGGTCACCTCGAGTGGCATGTCGAGCATCAGGGCCTCCGGGGTGTTCTCCACCCCGACGATGTTCGCCATCATCCTCGGTCCCTCCTCCAGTTCCACGACGGCGATCGCATAGGGGACCTGATCACCGAACCCGGGGGCCGGACGGTGGCTGATCAGGTAGGTGTGCAGGCGACCCCGGCCGGTGGCCGTGGTCCACGACACGTCGTCCGACGAGCAGTGCGGGCAGTAGGGACGCGGGTAGAAGTACGCCCGCTCGCAGCTGTTGCAGCGTTGGATCCGGAGCTCACCTCGGGCGGTGCCTTCCCAGTACGGCGCCGTGTCGGGCGTCGGCTTCGGCACCGGTTTCGGCACGACCCGCGTCGCCGATGTCGCCGGCGGTGCCGATGTCGCCGCCTCGCTGGCGGCGCTCACGGCGCACCCACCGGCGACGTGCCGGCCGGGTCGATGGTGATGCCCAGCTCGTTCAGGAGGTCCTGGCTGTAGGCGATGCGCCCGGTGAGCGATCGGGGCGGACCGCTGCAGAGCGCCAAGGCGGCCTCGGCCATCACGGCCGGCGGTTCCACGACCTGTTCGGGGTCGTCGGGCCGGACCAGGTGGTGGAAGATCGTCCCCGGCGTCGGGACCACCCGGTTCGGGGACAGGGCGTTCACGGCCACGTTGTCGGCGTACACCTCGGACGCCAGCCCGGTCGAGAAGCGCTCCACAGCCGCCTTGCACATGCCGTAGACGGTGCCACCTCCGTGACGGGCGGGGTCTGGAGGTATGGCGGGGTGGCGGGCCGCGCCCGAGGAGATGTTCAGGATCCAGCCCATGCCCTTCCCGGTCATGCCGGGCAGAACCAGTTGGGCCAGATGCAGCGGCGCCGCCACCTGCACGTCGAACATCAGCTGGAGGCGTTTGGCCGTGAACTCGGTAACGGGGAGGAAGTAGGTCACCGCCGCGTTGGACACGAGCACGTCGATCGGCCCGAGCGAGGCCACTGTCTCGGCGACGAGCCGCTCCCGCTCGTCTGCACGCGAGACGTCGGCCGCCACCGCCACCGCCGTTCCCCCGGCGGCGCGGATCCTCTCGACCGTCTCGACGATGGTCCCCGCCAACGGGCTGGTGCCGGCGTCGACCGTCCGGGCCGTGACCGCCACGGCGGCTCCCGCCGCCGCGAA
>JAKADK010000124.1 GCA_021820665.1 Actinomycetes bacterium
CCTCAACAAGCCCATCGTGGGCATGGCTGCCACCCCGGACGGGAAGGGCTACTGGGAGGTGGCCTCAGACGGGGGGATCTTCTCCTTCGGCAACGCCCACTTCTACGGGTCGATGGGTGGGACACCACTCAACAAGCCCATCGTGGGCATGGCCTCCACGCCGGACGGGAAGGGCTACTGGGAGGTGGCCTCCGACGGGGGGATCTTCTCCTTCGGCAACGCCGCCTTCTACGGGTCGATGGGTGGGACCCCCCTCAACAAGCCCATCGTGGGTATGGCCTCCACGCCCCCCCTTCCCTTGGCGGTGGTGACCACCCAGCTCCCCGATGCCCCGCCGGGAGCCCCCTACACCGCCACGCTCGTCGCGTCGGGGGGGGTCGGCCCCGACACTTGGGCGCTCACGTCCGGTGCCCTCCCCTCGGGCTTGTCACTGTCATCGGACGGGACGATCAGCGGTTCGGCTTCCGCCGAGCAGGTCACCTCCTTCACGGTACAGGTGACCGATTCGGCCTTCCCCACCCCGAAGGTGGCGTCCGCCACGCTCTCGATCGCGGTCGCAACCACGATGACGAGCTCCAACTGGTCGGGCTACGCGGTGACCGGAGGACCCTACTCCGGCGTTTCGGGGACCTTCACCGTCCCGTCCCTGGAGGCCGGAGACACGTCCGCCGACCAGATGGCGGTATGGGTGGGGATCGACGGGTTCACGACCGGCGACAACTCCCTCATCCAGGCCGGGGTCGAGGAGTATGTCGACCCCAACAATCCGGGCACGTTCTCCGTGTTCCCGTGGTGGGAGATCCTCCCCGCCCCCGAGACGCCCATCACCACGGTGACGGTGAGCCCGGGAGATCGGGTAACGGTGTCGATCAAACAAGTCGACACCGGTGAGTGGACCATCACCCTGACAGACGACACCAATGGGCAGTCCTTCACCACCACTCAGCCCTACGGCGGACCGGCCACCTCTGCCGAGTGGATCGTCGAAGCGCCCGAGACGGTGGACACCAACGGGAATCCGCAGCCCTCGCCCCTCGCTCCCTACGCACCAGACGTGGCGATCGGCAAGATGGCGACAACCGGACCGGGAACGAGCTGGTACGACGTGCTCATGACGTCGGCGTCGACACCGTACGATGTCGTCTCCACCCCTTCCTCGCTCACGCCCACTGGCTTCTCCGTCGCCTACACCGGACCGCCGCCGTAAGCGCCGCCGACCTCGGACCCGCCCCTCTGACTTCGCCGTCGTCCTCCGTCACGGTCGGCGTGACGGGGCCACTGCTGCACGCGCCATCTGAGTCACGACGCAGGTACCGGGCCGTGGGAGCTAGAGTACCTGCGTGACCGCTCAGATAGAAGAACACCTGCCGGACGCCTGGTTCGCGACCGCCGTGGACCTGCTGCGGGCCGTAGCAGTCGAAGCGCGGCTCCGGATCCTCTGGGCGCTTCTCCACGGTGAGCACTCGGTGAACGACCTGGCCGACCATGTCGGCGCCAGCCCGTCGGCGGTCTCACAGCATCTCCGCCAGCTCCGGGCACTTGGGCTCGTCGCCACCCGGCGTCAGGGCACGTTCGTCTACTACTCCTGCGACCATCCCCACGTGAGGTCCCTCGCCACCGAAGCGCTCTCCCATGCCCAGCACGTCGTGGCCGGCGCGCCGGGTCACCACGGGGAACGCACAGGGCAAGCCAGCGCATGAGGCGCACCGACGGCGAGCACGACCATGGGCATGGTGGCGAGCATGAGCACGAGCACGAGCACGAGCACGAGCACGAGCACGAGCATGGTGGCGAGCACGAGCACGAGCACGAGCACGAGCACGAGCACGAGCACGAGCACGGATGGCGGCACAGCCTCGGGAGGTCCCACAGCCACGACCACGCCGAGTCGGTCGACGAGGCCCTCCTCGTGAGCAGGACCGGGACGCGTGCGCTGGCGATCAGCGTGGCGGGGCTGCTCGGAACGGCCGCCATCCAAGCCGGCGTGTCGGTAGCAAGCGGCTCGGTTGGACTTCTTGCCGACACGATCCACAACGCGGCCGATGCATGCACGGCACTGCCCATCGGCCTCGCCCTGGTGGTAGCCCGGCGCCCCCCGACCAAGCGCTACACCTACGGCTACGGTCGAGCCGAGGACCTTGCCGGGCTGGCCGTCGTGATCGTCGTGGCCCTCTCGGCCGTGGTCGCGGGATGGGAGGCGGTCGATCGGCTGGTCCGACCGCATACCGTCACGGATCTCGGATGGGTGGCCGCCGCCGGGATCGTCGGCTTCCTCGGCAACGAGCTGGTCGCCCGATACCGGCTCCGGGTCGGCCACCGCATCGGGTCGGCCGCGCTCGTCGCCGACGGGCACCACGCCCGGATCGATGGCTTCACCAGCCTGGCCGTCGTGGCCGGCGCACTCGGCGTCTCGCTTGGCTGGCGTGCTGCCGATCCGGTCGTGGGCCTGGTCATCACTGTGGTCATCCTCGGGATCCTGCGAGACGCGACCCGCAACATCTGGCGTCGTCTGATGGACGCCGTCGACCCGGCGCTCGTCGACCAGGTCCGGCAGGCGGCATCAGGGGTTCCCGGCGTGGAGGCGGTCGGCGCCGTCCGGGTCCGGTGGCTCGGGCACGAGCTCCGAGCCGAGCTGGACGTCACGGTCGACCGGAACCTCCACGTCTTCGAGGCGCACGCCGTGGCCGAGTCCGTCCGCCATGAGCTGCTCCACCGGGTGCAGCGGCTGGTCGATGCCACGATCCATACCGACCCCGGACCCCACGACGACCCCGGACCCCATTCGTTGACCGCCCACCACTACCAGGCGAAGGGACCACAGACCCCGCGGATCCTCGGAAGCAGCGGAAACGGGGCCTGAGCGGCGGCGAGGTCGTACCGGGAGCCCCGGGCCGGTTCACGCCTCCGAGATGCGCTCGAAGTGCTCGACGACCGGCGGTGGGTCGTAGAAATGGTGGAGGAGGGCGCGCCACTCGACGAAGGCTGGCGACCCACGGAACCCTTCCACGTGGGCCTCGATGCTCACCCACTCCACCAACAGGAGGTAGCGCCCCGGGTGCTCGACGCACCGTTCGAGCCGGAGCGAGGAGAAGCCTGTCGCCGAAGCGATGGCTGCCTTCGCCTCCTCGAAAGCGGCTTCGAACGCCGCTTCTTGCCCTTCCCGCACCTGGAGCACCGCGTGTTCGAGAACCACCGGGTCATCCTAAGGCCATGGCGGCCCCCGGCGATGGCATGTGACGGTCCTGGACCGCCCGCGCCCACCGTCCGAGGACCTGCTCCTCGATGCCACCCCGCTCACGCAGGATGCCCGTGACGGCTAGCCCTCGGAGTAGGGCGAGCAGCGCCTCGAGGTCGACTCGGTCGGGGCCGGTGGCCGAATCGTTCTGGTCGGTCGGACCGGCCGGTTCCCCGACGAGGAACACCCGGCGCAGTGCCCGACCGAACTCCCGCTCGCTCGAGGCCAACGCCGCCCGCAGCACCTCGTCGGTACGGGCGGCAACCCACAGCTCCAGACCGGCGAGGAACGTTGGGCCGGACATGAAACGGGTCAGCAGCGTCAGCCGCGACTCCCATCCGGCGGACCCCGGTTGCGCCATCAGGAGTGACTCCAGCTCGGCGAGCTGTCTGTCGGCCACGTGGTGGATGGCGGCGACGAGGAGGTCCTGCATGGAGGCGAAGTGGTGAACCAACGTACCCCGCGAGACGCCAGCCCTGGTCTGCACGCGCTGCATCGTCGTGCCCCCGTACCCGTGCTCCACCAGGCTATCGACGGCGGCGCGTAGCAGGCGGGCGTGCGTGCGAACCCACCGAGCTTGACGGGCACTCTCCGGCACCGCAGCATGGTATCGAAAAACCAACCAATCAGTCTGTTTTGCGGCGCGGTCGCCGAAGCGCCGGAGTGGACACGAACGAAGGAGACCGGGATGACGATGGCCGCCGAGCTGGTCCGCCGCGGTGCGGAGCGCTTCGGCACCCGCACTGCGGTGGTGTTCGAAGATCGGTCGCTCACCTACCGGGAGGTGGACGCCGCCGCCAACCAATTCGCCGGCGTCCTCGCCAGCCGGAGGATCGGGAAGGGCGACCGGGTGGCATTGCTGGCGGGCAACGAGCTGTGGTCGATCTCGCTCGACTTCGCCTGCCTCAAGGCAGGCGTCGTCCGGGTGCCCCTCAACCCCCGGCTCTCGCTCCACGAGCACCGCCAGATGGTGGAGGATACCGGTGCCCGCCTGATGGTGCACACGCCCGAACTGACGGAGCGTGCAGAAGCGCTGCAATCGGCTGTCGCAGGGCTCGAGGCCATGGGCATGGGCGGCCCCGGTGCCGGCGGGAGCCCTGATCTTCTGGTCGAGGCGAGCGCTCTGCCGACCGATCCCCCGCTGGTGCCGCTCTCACCGTCGGACCCGATGCTCCTGCTCTACACGTCAGGCACGACCGGGACCCTGAAGGCGGTGACACACACCCAGGGGTCGTACGGGGCGATCACCGCGAACATCCTGGCCAACCTCCTCTCGCCGGGGCGGGACTCGGTGATGCTCCATGCCGCCTCGCTCATCCATGCCAGCGGCACCTTCGTTCTCCCCTACTGGCTCCGTGGAGGGGCCGCCGTCGTGCTCCGCGGCTTCGAGCCGGCTGAATTCCTGGCCGCTATCGAACGGCACCGCGTCACCGAGGTGAACGTGGTCCCCACCATGCTCGGGATGCTCCTCGCCACAGCGCCGGAGTCCCACGCCGACGTCTCCTCCCTGCGGACCGTGATCTACGGAGCCAGTCCGATGCCCCGACCGCTCATCACCGAGGCAATGGCCCGCTGGGGCCCGATCTTCAAGCAGTACTACGGGCAATCGGAGGCGCCACTATGCATCACCGTGCTCGACGAGGCCGACCACGAGGACCCCGAGCTGCTTGGCTCGTGCGGCCATCCCGCCGTCGACGCCGAGGTCCGGCTCGCCGCTGATGACGGCTCCCCGATCCCGCCGGGGGAGATCGGCGAGATCCAAGTACGGGCCCCGTTCCAGATGGCCGGCTACCACCATGCCGACGAGCTCAACGCCGAGATGGCCACGGTGGACGGTTGGATTCGGACCCGCGACCTCGCCCGACAGGACGAGCGGGGCTACCTCTTCCTGGTCGACCGGAGCAGCGACATGATCGTCACCGGTGGCTACAACGTTTACCCCCGCGAGGTCGAGGACGCGCTCATGACGCACCCGGCCGTGGCCGAGTGCGCCGTCGTCGGCGCGCCGGACCCCACGTGGGTCGAGGCGGTCGTCGCCTTCGTCGCGCTGCGACCCGGCTCGGACGCCACCGTGGAAGAGCTGCAGGACACTGTCCGCGCGCGGCTCGCCGGCTACAAGGTCCCAAAGAGGGTCGAGATCGTCGAGACCATCCCGAAGTCACCCGTCGGGAAGATCCTCCGGCGGGCGCTGCGCGAGCCGCTGTGGGCCGAGCGGTGACGGCCACGGGCTACGCGTCCATCCGCGTGGAGCACGCCGGGCCGGTGACCACGGTGGTCCTGGCCCGCCCCGAACGTCGCAACGCCGTCGACGGCCCGATGGCTGCCGAGCTGGCCGACGCCTTCAGGGCCTTTGACGCCGACCCCGACGCGGCGGTGGCCGTGCTGTGGGGCGAGGGCGGGACCTTCTGCGCCGGCGCCGACTTGAAGGCTATTGGCACCGGACATTCCAACCGCGTGATGCCAGACGGCGACGGCCCCATGGGACCCACCCGTCTGGAGCTCTCGAAACCGGTCATCGCTGCCGTCGAGGGCTACGCCGTCGCCGGCGGCCTGGAGCTTGCCGTGTGGTGTGATCTGCGGGTGGCATCGGAAGACGCCGTCTTCGGGGTCTTCTGCCGGCGCTGGGGCGTGCCCCTCGTCGACGGAGGGACGGTGAGGCTCCCCCGCCTCATCGGAACCAGCAGGGCGCTGGACATGATCCTGACCGGCCGTCCCGTCTGCGCGTCAGAGGCACAGCACTTCGGTCTGGTCAATCGGCTCGTGGCACCCGGTACAGCACGTCAGGTGGCCGAGGAGCTCGCCGACGAGCTCAGCCGGTTTCCTCAGACCTGCCTGCGCAACGACCGCCGTTCCGTCTACGAGCAGGCCGGCCACGACCTGGCAGCGGCGATGGCCTTCGAGCTCGGTGTGGGCCTCCACTCGCTCGCCTCCGGGGCCGTGGAGGGCGCCAGGCGCTTCACCAGGGGGGCCGGCCGGCACGGCGCCTTCGGCGGCCGTACCGTCGACGAAGACATCCCCCGAGACCTGGGATGATCCTCGAGGAGAGATCTCCGACCGATGACGCTCGGCAAACCTTGTTCCTGAAAACCTATTGACCGTCTCACGATCTTGAAGCCCAATCACTGCAAGCGGCTCGCTCATC